>JAZQAQ010000074.1:0-1553 GCA_045545255.1 Eubacteriales bacterium
ATCACCGCAGTACCGCTATTGGCAGAAAGATAGCCGGTCAAGATATTCATCGTGGTGGATTTACCTGCACCGTTAGGACCCAGAAAGCCCACGATCTCGCCCGACTCTATCTTGAAAGAGATATCGTTGACGGCGAATTTATCGCCGTAGCTCTTGACGATATTTTTTACCTCGATCATAAGGTTTCTCCTTGTATTCTATAGATTTAATCAGTCTTCTTGCTTGACGATGGCGATGCCCAACTCGCGCAGCTGCTCCTCGGAAACCTCGGAGGGACAGTTGCTCATCAGCTCGGAAGCATTTTGTACCTTGGGATAAGCCACGACGTCACGCAGATTCTTCAGTTCCAGCATCTGCATCACCAGACGGTCCAGACCCATACCCAAGCCGCCGTGGGGAGGCGCGCCATACTGGAAGGCGTCGGTCAGGAAGCCAAACTTCTGATGCGCTTCCTCGGGGGAAAGGCCCAGCATATTGAACATTCTGCCCTGCAGCTCGGGGTCGGTGATACGGATGGAGCCGCTTGCCAGCTCCACGCCATTGAGCACCAGATCGTAAGCCTTGGCACGAACGTTTGCTTTATCGCTCTCCAGATACTCCAGACATTCGTCCATCGGCGGGGGGGGAGGAGGGGGCATTGCCACCCAGCACTGATTATCCTCATCCCAATCGAAGAAGGGGAACTCGGTGATCCAGAGCAGCTGATAGCCCTCTTTCTCGATCCCCAGCTTATCGGATACGATGAGACGCAGAGCACCCAGCGTATTGAGCACGATGCTATTCTTGGCGTCTGCCACAAAGAGGACCACGTCCCCTTCCTTGGCACCTGCCCGCTCCAGAATGGCCTTCATTTCTTCATCAGACATAAATTTGCTGAAGGAGCAGTTGATTCCTTCGGGCATCCAACGGATGAAGGCAAGACCCTTGGCACCGATGCCGCGAGCGTGCTCGGTCAGCATATCAATTTCTTTACGGGTCAGGGTGGCAGCACCGCCCTCGGCAGTGATACCGCGGACGCTTCCGCCTGCCTCGATGGCACCGCTGAAAACGCCGAAGCCGCAATCTTTGGCAATATCGCTGATATCAAAAAGCTCCATCCCAAAGCGGGTATCGGGCTTATCGGGACCGAAGCGGTTCATTGCCTCCTGATAAGTCAGGCGAGGCAGGGGGAGTTTGACCTCCTTGCCCAGTGCCTCACGGAACACCCGCTCCATAAAGCCCTCGACCATTCCCAAGACATCCTCCATTTCCACAAAGGACATCTCCAGGTCGATCTGGGTAAACTCGGGCTGACGGTCAGCCCGCAGATCCTCGTCACGGAAGCAACGGGCGATCTGCATATAGCGGTCAAAGCCCGCCACCATCGAAAGCTGCTTATAGATCTGGGGAGACTGGGGAAGAGCATAGAAGCTGCCCTTGTGAACTCTGGAGGGAATGAGGTAGTCACGCGCGCCCTCGGGAGTGGACTTTATCATCATGGGAGTTTCTATCTCAAGGAAGCCGTTCTTGGACATGTAAGAACGGGTCTCCTGCATCAGGTGATGACGCATGAT
>JAZQAQ010000075.1:0-7526 GCA_045545255.1 Eubacteriales bacterium
CGGACCATCATCGTGATGCCGAGCAGTATGTCTATGGAGCGGCGGATGCTGATGAAGGCATACGGTGCAGAGCTTGTGCTGACGGACGGTGCATTGGGAATGCAGGGTGCAATTGAAAAGGCAGAAGCACTGGCAAAAGAGATTCCTAATAGTTTTATTGCGGGGCAGTTCGTGAACAGTGCCAATCCGCAGGCGCATTATGAGACGACCGGTCCTGAGATCTGGAGAGATACCGAGGGGAGAATAGACTTCTTCGTGGCGGGGATCGGCACGGGCGGTACCATTACGGGAACGGGGAAATTCCTCAAAGAGCAAGACCCGAAGATTCAGGTGGTGGGCATTGAACCGAGGGATTCGGCGGTGCTTTCCGGTAAGGCGGCAGGACCCCACGGTCTGCAGGGCATCGGCGCAGGGTTTATTCCTGCGGTTTTGGATACGACGATATATGATGAGATCATCTGCGTCAGTACCGAAGAGGCGTATGCCGCTGCACGGCTGATGGGGAAAAAGGAAGGGCTTTTGGTCGGCATCTCCTCCGGAGCGGCTTTGCACGGTGCGTTGGAATTGGCAAAGCGTCCCGAAAATGCGGGTAAAACGATCGTTGTATTGTTGCCTGATACGGGAGACCGCTATCTGTCAACGGAATTATTTTCGGACTAACAAATAAGGGAGCCATTGGCTCCCTTATTTTTATTTTTGATACTTCAAAAAGATGCAAGTGCCTTCTTTCATATCGTAGGTGACAGAATCAACTTTTTCGAACTGCTCATCGGTGAAGATGTTGCGGCAGGTGGTGGGCTCTTTAAAGCGCACCGTGACCGACTGCTCCTTTTCCGAAAGCAGATAAATAAAGCGGTTATCCGTGTTGACCACGCAGTAAGCAGGGGCGTAGAGATGGACACCTGCTTTTTTCATCAGATCGCGTGCACCTTCTACCGTCATTGCGATGGGGTGGGCGTTCAGGATATGGGTACGCCCGTCCGGAGACTTGCGGGAGGCGGTACGGATGCGCCCGTCGGAGTACGCGGCGTGAGAGACAACGCCCTCCTCCGCTTTAACATACAGCACGGGATAGCAGGGCTCTGCGTATTCTTTGATCCCGCCGTAAGGATATTCGTCCACAGAAAAACCGGTAAGCTTACGGATATTCTCTACTCCGAAGGAACCGCTCTTTTGATCAATGATTCCCGCAGCGTAGTTCCATACGATGTGGCAATCGGAGCGGGTGCCCTTCAAAAGGGCTTGCAGTTTTTCTGCGTCCTCACAAAAAGCATTGAGAAAGACGATCATCTTATAGCGGGAAAGATCCAGTTCGGCAAGGTCGGCGGTGCGGTAAAAGTCAATCGGTACGCCGCTTTCCTTGAAGATCGAGCCTGTGTGATGAATGGTGGCGCGGTGCAGCTCGAAATTGGGGCGCATACGGTGCATCGCGTTTTCGTTGATGACCAGCAATATCTCTGCCACCTTTTGATGGGTCTCTGCCTCTTGATAAAGATCTTGAGAGGTTTTATTGAGGAGGGCAATCTCGTCGCGAATCTCTTCGCTATCCAGCCAGCCGCCGCCCAGATCCATCCACCAATAGCCCTGGAGATGGACGGCGTTTTTCGTAAACTCACGCCAATAAACGGCGCGGGTCTGGTCAAAGTTTACGGCGGGGAAGTCCTTGGGACCGCGCCAGGTACAAAGATGGGTGCGGTTATCAATCTCGTCTACCCAAAGCTTTTTGCGGTTGGCGGAGTTGGGAACCGCCTGCCCGAAGCCGGGGTGGGTGGGACCTACCCGATTATAGCCTTTCGGTCCTGCAACGAAGTCGATATAGGGGGATGCCAGCATTCGATCAAAGCCGGTATGCTGCATATTAGCACAGTTTTCCGGCTCGGTGATGTAGCCGTGGAAAACGCCGACGACCTTTTCCGGAACCATCTCTTTAGCAACTCTGCAAAAGGCTTCCAAAGCGTCCATATTACTATCGCGGGTGAACTCGGAGTGGAGGATACACCGCTCGTCTTTTTCGGTATGGAAGAAGAGGGTGTCCAGCGTGGGAGTGCCCACATGGTAGCGATGGGGGATCCCATCCTTTTCGATATAGAACCGCTCGTCGATGGCGGGGAGGTCGTCGTAGTGCTTGCCCCGCTTTTCGGCATAGTCCAAGAATGCTTTGGTGGCGGCGATGCCGTAGTCGCCCTTATGACGGGGATTCGAGTCCCAGGTGCCCCATTGGGTGGTTTCACCTGCGGTGCCGTATGCTAAATGATAGCCGATGATACGGTCTGCCCAAGGGGAGCTTTCCACGTGTTCAATGAACCGTCGGAGTGCCTCGGATGCATCGTCGATCCACTGCTTTGAGGAAAAGCTTTGCTGCGCCAGAAGATCAGTGGGCTTGGGGGGATGGGAGCCGTGAGCCTCGGTGCCGATCATCGCCTTGATCTCTTCGAGTCCTCGGGGTCCCTCGGCGTATACGAAAATGTCCTCCGGGTGTGCTTCGCACCAGCCTTCCGGAATATTCAACTTGACACGGGGGAGGTACAGCACGTCGGGGGCGTGGGAAAAGAGCATTTCCAGATACCGGTCGGTGAGGGTGTAATCATACTGATCGGGACCCACCCACCCCACGGGAACGATGCAGGAATGCACCAAAATGCCCTTGTCGTACATGGCCTTATGACGCTCTGCGTGGCGCAGGTGCACCTCCACCTCCGGCTTTTCCATCTCGTAACCGAGACGGGACCAAAAGATGGGATTGCGACGCAGAAATTCGATTTTTTCTTGGAGTGTCATTTGGTTAAGAACAGACATAGCGTCCTCCATTACAGCATTTTTACTCTGGGCTTATATTTTTCAAGAAAAGCGGCGTTCTTTTCGTCACCGCCGGGGGTGTTTGCAGAGGACCAGACGGGGGGAGTGATGCCCTTTTCCACACAAAGCTTGACGGTCTCGATTTCCAAAAGATGGGCGATATAGAAATCGGCAATATTAGAGATGGGGGCGATGGGGGTATCACAGCCCGGGACTACCACGGCGGCATCGCCCACGGGGTTGAAGTCCTCGATGCAGACCTCTGCATAATCATTGAGGTTGGTCTTATTGGGATGGCGGATGAAGTGGTCCTCCGGCATCTCTTTTTGCCACGCTTCCGAAGAGACGGCGATAATTTTAACGCCGCGCTTTTTAGCCTCCATAGCCGCATCGATGGTGGCAGGATTGATGCCGATATTATGGAAGATGATCATCACGTCATCTTTTTTGAGGTCGTAATATTTGATGATGGAGGCACCGAAATTGACGGTACGCTCCAGTTCCAGATATTTGAGTGCCTGATTAAAGACCGAAAGTCCGGTCTCCATCAAGGGGTTGATGCAGGCCAAGCCGCCTGCACGGAAAAACATTTCGCCTACAGGCAGGGTGGTGTGACCGCCGCCACCGTAGACGTGGATCAGCCGATCGTTTTGGATGGCGTCACACATCAGTTCGGCGGCTTTATGAATGTTTTCGCCTTGGGTCTCGTTGATTTTTTCTAAATTTTCTACGATTGCTTTAAAATATCCGAGATCGTTCATAATGATTTCTCCTTATACATCATAATTTCTGATTTTGTGGGGATGGCGGGCATAACGCCCTTTCGGGTGACCTCAATGGACGAGGCGAGATTTGCAGTCCTTACCGCGTCACCAAGTGCTGTGCCCTCGGCAAGGGTTGCCGCCAGTACGCCGTTAAAGGTATCCCCTGCGCCGGTGGTATCAACAGTCGGTGCGACATTGACCGCCGGGACAGTACAATTGAGGCTGCGAATATGGCAGCCGTGCTTACCCAGCGTTACAACCACATTTTCTCTTTCTCCCAGTTCCTTTTGCTCGTGTTCGTTGGGGGTGAAGAGCGTTACATTCTCTAAAAGATACGGATCAAGGGCTCTTGCGGGCGCAGGGTTCAGGATGATGGGGAGATGATACTTTACCCCAAGCTCCACAGCGCGAATATTCACCGATTCGGGGACTTCATTATTCAGCAAGAGCAGATCTGCGGAAGCAATTTGCTCCTCAAATTGATCCACATCCTCGGGGGTCAGCTGCGCTCCCTGATATACAGTGACGTGATTGGTGCCGCTTTTATCGGTAATGATGGCGGCAAAGGCAGTACAGCCTTCTTTTTGAACAAGGGTGCTTTGGATGCCTTCATTTTCCAAAAACTCTTTGATTCCTGCTGCGCCCTCTTCGCCGACGGCGGTGAGAAAGGAAACCTCGGCTCCGTACCGTTTTGCGGCAACGGCGGCGTTAAAGCCTTTGCCACCCGGCTCAAAATGGGCGGATTTTGCTTGAAGGGTTTCACCGCCTTCGTGGAAATGATCCACCGAAAGGAAGGCGGAGTTGCCGGCAAGTCCGATGATTGCAACACGGCTCATAAATGCTTGACTCTCCCCATATACAAATCTTCTAAAACAATATTGTGGTCTCTGCCGCCCTCGATGTTACCGCTGAGGTAGATGGGCGGCTTGGTGCCTTCCTTGAGGGCAAGCTTTGCACCCTCGATGAGGCAGAAATTCAAGATGAAGCAGGCGGCTGCGGTGGAAAGCCCACCCATTTTAGCGCCTCCCACCTCGATGCAGGCATCCCCGTAGGGGACCTTGCAGTCGATGGCGATATCCACATACTGATGCAGGCAACCGCCCTTTTCATAATAAGCAGAGGAGGAGACCCCAACAGAGGGGACGCCTTTTTCCTTTGCGGCTTTTGCCATTTCAACGGGGACTTGATTTTTGCCCGATGCCGAGAAAATGAAGATCATATCCTTTTCCGATGGGGTATAGCGGCGAAATACTTCGGGGGCAATGCCCGACATTTTTTCCATACGGCTGGATTTTGCCGCACCGTTATGCAGCATCAAATCGGTATCCAGCATCGGTGATACATTCGCCAGACCGCCTGCCCGATAAAAGGCGTCCAGCCCCGGCAGATGGGAGTGACCGCAACCGAATATGAAGATCAGTCCGTCCCTTTTGATGGTATCTGCCACCGCGCGCGTTGCGGCGGAAAGAGAGGTTGCCTCCTCTTTTTCGATGGATTCTAAATTCTCGATGATTTTTTTCAGATATTCACTCATAGTAACCTCAAGTTTTGTCTTTTTCCAGGACGCGGTTGTAGTTTTCGCCGATTCTGTCCCAAAGCTTGATGGGGTCGGGGGCTTGCACCACGGTGCCGTATCCGCCGCGATAGGTCCAAGTGGCCAGACGGTCAACGCCTGCATCTCTGTAAAGATCGACAACCTTATCGATCTGATTGAAGTCCTCCGGCTGTGCATTATACCCCATCAGCCAGCGTTCCGACTGCTTGCCGTACTTTTTGGCGATGGCTACGGTTCGCTCGGTGATTTCTTTGAAGAAGCTCTCGGGGAGAGACCAGTTGATGATGGTGGTGGAGAATACGTCGAAATAGGGACAGGCGGCTACCATATCCCAGTTATCGTAGCCACGCAGCTCGGTAACATAGTAGGTATTCTTGGTGGCGTGGACGCAGCAGGTGATCTCCAGATCGGGATTATATTCCTTCAATGCTTTGGAGCAATCGGCAAGGGTCTTGAGCGCTTCACGCCAGCGGAACTGCTTGACATCGTCGTTCATAAATTTCGGCATCTCATAGCCGTAATAATCTTCGAATTTCTTCATACACTCGGGGCAGCGGCAGGACCAGTCGTCGCCTGCGCCGCCGGTGATGGAGGCGTAGGCCTTGGGAAAGGCGTAATGAGGCTCATCCCAGAAGAAGCCGTCTACCTCGGTCTCACGCGCCAGCTTCATACAAACGCCGGTGAAGTAGTCACGGAAAGAATTGGTATTAAAGCAGGCTGCATTTAATACCTCGCCGGTGTATGCAGAGACCTGGCGGTGGTGGATATTATTCTGCAGAAACAGGCTGACCTGCTCGCCGCCGAAATACTTGCCGATTCCCCAGGGATCGGCGATGACGCGCAGACCCAATTCGTGAGCTGCTTTTACAATATTATTGATATTGGGGAACCAAAAATCCATATCGAATTCGGTGATGGCCAGAATGACGGTATCGCAACCGTGATCCTTCATCTCCTTGAAATCTTCAATGGCGTGTTCCACGTAGTTTAATCCGTAATAGCTGACTGCGGTATGTTTAATAGACATAATCTTACTCCTTATAATCGATTTTAACGGGACATCCGTTATAAACGCTGTCGTAGGCGGCGTTCATCGCCATAATGGTCTTTTTATGCTCGGCAAGGGAAAGGACTGCGCGGTCTTTTCCGTCTCTGATATCGGTGACGAAGTTATGAATAAAGATCTTGCGCTGGCGATCGATGGCAAGATTATAGGTGCCCACCGCATATTTCTGACTGCCGGGTACCAGATATTCCACATAGTCGGCACCGTAACTATCGGCATAGACGGTTCCCTTTGTACCCGTGACCTGCAGCTCTACCTGTACGGGACGGGGATACTGACTGAGGTTGGCGTAGTAGTTATCGCCGTTGGCACGGGCGCGCTCGATCTCACGGTTGGCATAGGAGGGATCCAGCGAGAAGACCACGCCGTTTTGCAGAGTGCCGATGATATAGATCAAGTCCTCCGTCTCGGCTCCGTCCCGCATATTGGGGGCAGCCTCGGCGTAGACGGTATCAAAATCGCTGCCGAAGATATACCGTACCAGATCGAAGATATGGGGATGGTCGGTCAAAGCGCCGCCGCGGAAGGTCTTACTGCCCGGGCGGATGGGGATGCGCTTGCCGTAGCTTTGCTCGGGAATATCCATCCACTGATTCCACCACATCGGGTTATGGGAATAGTTATAGGCGTTAAAGGCCTTGATCTCGCCCAGCTTGCCGCTTGCGATCAGCTCTTTAATACGCTCCACTGTGGCCTTCCAGCGCATTTCCAATTCGATATAAACAATGATGTTATGCTCCTTGGCAAGGCGAAGCATCTCATCGTATTCTTTCATATCATAGGTGGGAACTTTCATAGAGATGACGTGAATCCCACGCTCGGCGCAGAGACGAAATTCGTGCATATGGCGATAGTTGGCACCGCCGCAGATGCAGGCTTCGATCTCGGGATGGGCGTTGAGCATCTCTTCCTCATCGTAGAAGATATCCACTCCGTCGAAGATATGCTCACCCAGACGGTTTTCGTAGATGATGCGGGCGCGGGGGGCGAAGGATACCGCCACCACCTCCACCTCTTCATTCTGACAGAGGGCTTGATAAAGGTAATAGCAATGCCCGTTTTCAAAGCCGGTGACGGCCATTTTAAGCTTTTCCATTATAAGACCTCCTTTCTGCTGCCGCTTGCCGCAGAGTCCTTGGCGGCGGCAATGCAGCGACGGTAATGGGCATCCTTTTCTTTCCAATCGGAGATATCGATGGACCCCAACAGGATGGAGACGATGGTTGCCGCCTTGGTGGCGTCGGTCTTGGAAAGACCGTACATATAGTTGAAGATATCGTTATAGGTTTCGGGCTCCTTTTGATCCTCGGTAAAGAGGTAGACCGCTTCGCTGGCGATCTTTTGG
>JAZQAQ010000076.1:0-13473 GCA_045545255.1 Eubacteriales bacterium
GCAGCTTTGCGCTGCAACACTTCTTCGGCGAAACACTCCATCTTAACATAACTTCTGGACATAACATAACCCCCTGTCGTAGTTTTCATTCTACAACAGGGGGCTCTTTTATTCAATGTCTGTTTTTCGGGATATAGTCCACGTACCTCTCTTTCTTTTATTCTGCGGTAACTACTACTTCGTGCAATTCGTGATCAGCACGGGGCTCGACTTCCACGTAGATATTATGCTGATATTCTGCAACGACTACGACGCAGTCCTTGCCGTCCATCAGATCTGCCTGGACGATCCAGTCGCCGTTCATAAAGAAATTATCGTCGGTGAGGACGCCGTCGCAGTAAAGCTGGGCACTATCGCCGCTATAGCGGATATGGACGTAGCCATTGGAGCCTTTGACCTTGACCCGATAGAATTTCAAGGGCCAATCGGGGATGTAATCGCAGGTCTCGCCGTCCCCTGCAAAGGCCTGCAGCTCATAGAAAAACTTGCGATCCAAGCCGGGGTCTTGGATCTCTTCCCAAGTGGCTTCTGCCAAAGGTGTCGCTCTCTTGACGCAGGTATAGTTCCATTCGCCGTCCTCTAAATGCCAATAAGCATAGCTCTTGAGCCCTGCGGCGTCCAGCCCCTCTTTGGTCTCCAAAAGATCGCAGCCGTCCCCCAGATAAAGCCCGTCGGAAAAGACGCAGATCCGCTCTGCTTCTTCGCGGGTCAGGACGATGAAATGATCGCCATCCAAGGTAAACCCGTTATGCTTGCCGATGGCGGCGGTGATGGGCTCTCTCCCCTCGAATTGGAAGAGGGGATCCATCCCGCGGATGGCGGAAAATACATAAGTATTGCCCCATTTGGTCAAGGGCTGGACGGTGGCATACTCCATAAGCTGACTGCCGTAACGAATGCGATAGGGCATTATAAAGGAGTAATTCTCCGGCACGTGAACCCCACGCGCGGGAATGACGTTGCCGTCCGGCATTTTGAATTGCACGTCGTCGTAGCCGTCCTTCTGATAGACGTGCATAAAATTATTCACAAAAATATAGCCGCTGTTCTCCTTATTCAGACGGGCGGCATACCGCAGATGCTTGAGGTCATAGCGGTCGTTATTCTCATTGGTCAGTACCGTCTGCATCTCGCAAAGACCCTCGCCGTAGGTGGCAAAGAAGTAGTTGATCAGCTTCATTCTGCGGTAGGTGGGGGTGAGATCGCCGGACGCGCCGATGGCGGCGGTGAATTCATAGTTGACAATGGGATAGCACCGCTTCGCACGAGCGCATTTCCAAAGATTGATGGACTCCCCGCCCATGATGGCGTTTCTGCCGCCCACGAACATATAATAGCCGATGGCATTCATTCCGCCGCCCATTTTGGTCAGTGCCATCGCATAGTTATCGTCCGCCTTCAGCCAGGGTCTTCTGTGCTTTGCCTGACAGCCGCCGATGCCCAACTCTGCCCAGCAGTTGGGATATTCGTCATAGTTGATATGCGCCTTGGGGAAATCCTCCTGATTGAAGATCGCCTGATCGGCAATATCGGGGGCGTTGCGGTTTTTGGTAAACTCAAAATGCCCCGCAGGCAGCCGCTTATTTCTGCCGGTATAGAAGGGCGCATCGGGATAGCCGCCCCAGACCGGGATAAATTCATAATCGTGGAACAGCGCACCGCCGTTTTTGCCCCAGCCGGAAACGGTATAAACGGGGACCTCCAGCCCCACCTCAACGGCAAGCTCCTTCAATGCCTGCAGATGATCGGCATCGTCCAGCTTTTCGTTATCGATCTGGATCATAAAGATCTTTCCGCCGTTTTTATAAAGATAAGGATGGATCTGCTCGTACAGCTTTTCATACCAGATCTTAACCTTTGCCAGATATTTAGGATCGTTGGTACGCCATTGATATTCACCGCTTTCCACGATCCAATGAGGAAGCCCACCATAGAGAAGCTCACAGGTAACCCAAGGTCCGATCCGCAGGGAGACCCACATATCGTGCTTATGACAAAGCTCCAAAAAGTAGCGAAGATCCCGATCACCGGTGAAATCAAATTTTCCTTCCTCAAATTCGTGGACCACCCAGAAAAGAAAGCCGGCTACGGTATCAATTCCTGCCGCCTTCATCTTGATGATACGATCCTCCCATTGATCTCTTTTAACGCGATCCGGCTGAATTTCACCCATCACGGGATAAAAGGGCTTGCCGTCACGGGTCAGATAGAGATTATTGGCATAGATCTCCACACCGTCCGGGTTTTTACCGCCCATACGGAGCTTGCCCTCCGCCTTTTCAACATAGCGGGGCTTTTCAAACTGATAGATCATCCGTTCCGCACTCCTTTATCGTTAGTAGCTTCATTTTACGATAACGCGATCAAGGATACAACCCCCGATTTTCGCAGAAAATTCCCAAAACCTATCATCGCATTGACAAAAAACCGACCTTTAGTTTATAATGTAATTGTTCAGATCGGGGAGGAAAAAACGGTGATTTTTCAAAAACTGGTTGCAAACAAGGTATTTTATGATCTGGGCGAGGTACGCTGTTGCAGAACGATCCGTCGCCAGCATCATCCCGAGATCGAGTTCTTCTATTGCCTGGACGGAAATTATTCCATGCTGGTGGACGACAAACGCTATGATCTCAAAGCAGGCGAGCTTTTAATCATCGGATCGATGAATCTGCACGAATCCATCCCCACGGAGGGGGAAAACCGCACCGTCTCTTTGCGGGCAGGCCCCTTCTTTTTGGCAGAATACTTTGATCCCATCGAGCAGATCGCCTACAGCAATCCCATCTTAAAGCTTTCCCCCACCTCCAACCCTTCTCTTTATCGGCTTTTGGAGGAATTGATTCGGGTCAAAACAGAAAAAGGGCCCGTTGCCGAGCTTTCCGTCAAGGGGCTTTTCTACCAGTTCTGCGGCGAACTGATCCTGCAGTTTTACCAAGGCAATCCCCCTGCGGAAAAACGGGATACCGCCCCTATCGAACCTGCTTTAAAGCTGATCTACTATCACTATAAAGAGCCGCTCTCCCTGGAACTGGTTGCCGAGCAGTGCGGCTACAGCATCAGCAGTTTTTGCCGCACCTTTCGGCAGGTCACGGGAGAGACCTTCCAGCAATTATTGAGCCGCCACCGCATCGAAGCCGCTTGTGCTCTTTTGAAAAAGACCGACCTCTCCATCGAAGAGATCGCCGCCGAGGTAGGCTTTTCCGAGACCAAAACCTTTTGCAGGGTCTTTAAAACCGTGACCGGAATTACCGCCGGTCAATTCCGTCGATTAAATTAGAAAGGATGATAAAACATTGTGTATGATCGCAGGCTATAACGGCACCAAAAGAGCCGCCCCCATCCTGATCGAAATGCTCCGCAAGGAGGAGGGAATGAATGCCGGCTGCTTTACCGGCATCGCCACCCTCCACGAGGGCAAGATCCATTACCGCAAGTTGGCGGGCAATTTAGACCGCTTTTTGGCGGAGACCGATGCGATGGATCTGCCGGGTAATATCGGCATTATTCATAGCCGTACCCCCAACGGCGTCCCTGTGGATAGCTGGGCGCACCCCTTCACCTGCGAGCAAGACGGAGCGGTACGTACCGCTCTGATCCTCAACGGAATGAACGGATGCTGTAACGAGTTAAATATGAAGCAATATCCCGCCATTCTGGAGACCATCAAGAAGGCGGGCTACCCCTTAAAAAGCGGGGTGGAGATGGACGAGCAACCCACCCACTTGAAGCACCCATGGGACGGCAAGCGGGTCTATCAAAAAACCGACTGCCTCGCCCAACTGATCAGTATGAAGATTTTAGAGGACGGGATGGTGCCTGCCGAAGCGATGGAAAAGACCGCCAATGAACTTTGCGGAGAAAACGTAGTCCTGATGCTTTCGGATACCGCTCCCGATATCATTAGCTGGTGCAGGATGAATTTCCCGATGTACGTGGGGATAGCGGATCACGGCGTCTGCATGGCATCGGCACCCATCGCCCTTGCCGACCATACCGAGCACTACACCCTTCTCCCCGCACTTTCTGCGGGCACTGTCACCAAAGAAGGCTTTACGGTAAAAAGAATTGCCGATCCCCCCTTCACCGTCGCACCCATCACCCCCAAGGTCTGGCACGATGCATACGAGAAGATCAGCGCAGAAATTCAAAAGGGAGGCAACCATTTCAGCAAGATCGTAACCGCCCTTTTCGAGGAGGCGGATGCCACGCAGAGCAATACCGTCACCTGGGCAGTGCTCAGCGACCTGCAGCGGCAGGGCAAGATCGAAATTGAAAAGTGTCTTGTGCCCGGCGTGCGGGACGACCTTTTCCGTACCCAATTTCACTACGTTTGGAAAGACTAAAAAAGAAGATTTCCGCCCTTAAAGCGGAAATCTTCTTTTTTATTTATTATTTTAAAACCCGAAAAAGCTTCCGAAACCGGGAATTGCAGGGGTCTGCTGCTGGGATTGCTGATTCTGCTGATTCTGCTGGTTCTTTTCGGCAGAGGGCGTATACTCGCTGAGGGTCAGCGTCAAGGTCTGCTCTTCGCCGCCGCGCTTGATGACCATCGTCAGAGTATCTCCAACCTTTTTGGCATCAATGACGGCATTTGCCTCCGCCTCGGTCTTGACCTTGGTGCCCTCCACGGAGACCACATAATCGCCGGACTTAAAGCCGCCCTTTTCCGCGTCGGACTTGGGCGCGACCGCGGAAATATAAAGACCCATTTCGCTGACGCGATACATCATCGCAGTCATCGCGTCGTTGATCTCCACAAAGGTGAAACCGGGATCCACTCTGCCCTGCACATAGCCCACCTTCAAAAGGTCTTCGATCACCTTGGCAGCGGTATCCATCGGGATGGCAAAGCCCAAGCCCTCGATCTCCTCGCCGGCAGATTTTGCGTTGACGATCCCCACCAGCTGACCGCTGGTATTGAACATTCCGCCGCCGGAGTTACCGGGGTTGATGGCAGTATCGGTCTGCAGAAGCCGCATCGTCGTATTCTCAATGGTGATCTCCCGATCCAAAGCACTGATGATACCGCTGGTAACGGTACCGCCCAGCTTACCCAAGGGATTACCCACTGCAACCACCGTCTCACCAACGGCAAGCTCGGAGGATTTTCCGTAAGCGGCGGGGGTCAATTCGGTGGCTTCCACCTTGATGATCGCCAGATCGGACTTGGCATCGCTGCCGATGAGCTTGGCGGCATATTCGGTGCCGTCTGCCAGCCGTACGTTAATGTTGGTCGCGCCGTCAATGACGTGGTGATTGGTAACGATATAGCCGTCTGCAGTGATGATGACACCACTACCCGCGCCCTCGCTGACATACTGCTGCATAAAGGAGCCGGTAACGATCTGCTCGGTGGTGATCTCCACCACGCTGTTCTTTACCAGTGCCGCCACCTGAGAGACGGTCATCGGAGCTTTCACATTATCTCCGTTTTCATCCTTCAGCTTGGTGGTCTTATAAATCACGGCAGGACCTGTGACCACATCGGATCTTCCAAAGAACCAAGCACCGAATAAGCCACCCGCAAGACCCAGCACCAGCGACAGTACCGCCACCGCCGCCACAACGGGGATAAAGACCCGCATACTTACAGGCTTGGGGGATTTTTTCGTCTTCAGTTCGGGCATCGGAACTTGATAATAGGTGCCGTAGCCGCCTCGCAACGAAGGATCCGACTCTTCGGGATCCTCCCATTGATCATCGGTCGGCTCTTCTGCTGCGGGAGCAGGTTCTTCCGCAGGGGCAGGTTCTTCTGCTGCGTTCGTATTCTCCGCCACGGGAGGAATCTCCTCAACGGGAGGATTGACGGCAGGCTCCTCCTTACGGATAGGCTCGCCGGTCATCGGATCAAAATTATATTCATTCATAGATTTTTACCCTCCTGATTATTTACTGAATCTATTATACCTCAACAATGTGAAAAAAGTGTAAAAAATTTTGGAAAATTCTATTTATTTTTTCAATTTTTGCCGCGATGCTATGAAAAAAGCTGAAAAAGTCTTGCTTTTTTCTCATCCTTATCATATAATGAACTAAAATACGATGTATTCTTCCTGCGGAAATAGTAAGGAACTCTTCCCTTTTCAGAGAGTCGGGTCGTCGGCTGAAAGCCCGATAAGCGGTAAGCTTCCCCAAGCGTGCGCTCCGCAGCGTATCCCTTTTGCATCAGTGAAAGGCGGCTTCCCCCGTTATCGGGAGCTTTGAGCGATAAATCAGAGTGGAACCGCGTTCTATTGTTTTTCTTACGCCTCTGCAGCAATGCAGAGGTGTATTTTTTTATTCGGAGGTAGCAATGTTATTTAAAAAGGTACGCGAAGACCTTAACGCCTTTATGGAACGAGACCCTGCCGCCCGCAGCAAGGTGGAGATCTTTTTGCTCTATAACGGCTTTCACGCGGTATTATATTACCGCCTTGCCCATTGGCTCTATCGCCATAAGCGATTCTTTTTGGCTCGATGGGTCTCCCAGCGCGCCAAGTTTCGTACCGGCGTGGAGATCCATCCTGCCGCGCAGATCGGCAAAGGCTTGGTCATCGACCACGGCACCGGCATCGTCATCGGTGAGACCTGTATCATCGGGGATTACTGTATGCTGTATCAAGGGGTGACTCTGGGCGGTACCGGTAAGGATACCGGCAAGCGCCATCCTACCTTAGAGGATCACGTGATGGTAGGCAGCGGTGCCAAGATCTTAGGTCCCTTTACCATCGGCAGTCATAGCAAGATCGCTGCCAATGCGGTGGTCTTGGAGGAGATCCCGCCCCATTCCACCGCGGTGGGTGTCCCCGCCCGGGTGGTGCGGCAAAACGGCGTGAAAATCGAGGACGATCTGGATCAGGTTCATATCCCCGACCCCATCGCCCAGGAATTTGCCCGCCTGACTGCAAAAATCGAAGAACTTGAGAAAAAATTGGAGGATAAATAAAGATGAAACTTTTTAACACATTGACCCGTCAGAAGGAAGAATTCGTACCCATCACCCCCGGTAAGGTGCTGATGTATGCCTGCGGTCCCACCGTCTATAACTATTTCCATATCGGTAACGCCCGCCCCTTCATCACCTTCGACGTACTGCGTCGGTACTTCGAGTATCGGGGCTATAAGGTGAAATTTGTCCAGAACTTCACCGACGTGGACGATAAGATGATCAAAAAATCCAACGAAGAGGGCTGCACCCTTGCCGAGCTGGGTGACCGCTTTATTGCCGAGTACTACACCGATGCCGAAGGCTTGGGCGTCGGCAAGGCAACGGTTCATCCCCGCGCCACCCATTGCATCGGTGATATCATCCATATCATCGAGGATCTCATCGAAAAGGGCTATGCCTAAGAGTCCGGCGGGGACGTGTTCTATTCCACCAAAAAGTTCAAGGGCTACGGCAAGCTTTCTCACCTGCCGATGGATCAATTGGAGAGCGGTGCCCGCATCGACGTCAACGATCTGAAGGAGGATCCTATGGACTTCGCCGTCTGGAAAGCGGCAAAGCCCGGCGAGCCTGCTTGGGAATCCCCTTGGGGTATGGGTCGTCCCGGCTGGCACATTGAGTGCTCTGCGATGGCGTGCAAGTTTCTGGGCAAGACCATTGATATCCATTGCGGCGGTGTGGACCTGATCTTCCCCCACCACGAAAACGAGATCGCCCAGAGTGAGGCGGCAAACGGCTGTGATTTCGCCCATTATTGGCTGCATAACGGTCATATCAACGTAGATAACCGCAAGATGAGCAAATCTGCCGGCAACTTCTTTACCGTAAGAGATGCGGCGGCGGTCTACGGCTACGAAGCCATCCGACTCTTTATGCTCTCCTCCCACTACCGCAGCCCCATCAACTACAGCAAGGATGTACTGGAGGCGGCAAAGGCCAGCCTGCAGCGTCTTTATACCACCAAGAATAATCTGGAATACACCATCAAGGCATCCTCCGGCAAGCTGACTGCCGAGGAAGAGGCGCTCTTGAAGGAGATGACCCCCTTTAAGGAGAAGTTTCTGGAGAAGATGGACGACGATCTCAATACCGCCGACGCCCTCTCCGCCATCTTTGATCTGACCCGCTGGATCAATACCCAGCTTGCAGATACGCATTCTCTGGCATTCCTCAATGCGATGAAGGAGCTCTTCCTGGAGCTGACCGGCGTGCTGAATATCGTCACCGGTGAGCAGGAGGTGGAAGTCCCCGAGGAAGTCAAGGCTCTGGTAGAAGAACGTACCGCTGCCCGTGCCGCCAAGAACTTTGCAAGAGCCGATGAGATCCGTGATCAGCTTGCCGCCATGGGCGTGATGCTGGAGGACGGCAAAGACGGCGTTAAGATCTTGATGAAACAGTAAAAAATACGGGTTTTGCTTTGCGCAAAACCCGTATTTTTTAATATAATTTTGTAAACTCAAAGGTTGGATCGATCCCCAACTCTTTAAGCGCAGTTTTCTTTCGTTCCTCGATCTCCTCATCCAGTTGATCGAAAAAGTTATTTCCTTCGCAGTCAATATCCACGACAAAGGGACCCAGTTCGTGAACCTTAAAAAACCACGCCGCTTCAATACTGCCCAATTCATCAAAAAGGTGAACATCTTCTACCTCAATGGAGTCGATCCACAGATTAGGGCTGACGCTTCGGGGAGATACGTGAACACATTTTTTCTCTCGCATCATTTCGGCGGTTGCCTTACCCATGGTCGTCTTTCCCACGATCATCCGCAACCCCCATTCCGAAACGCTCCTTGCTCCCCACTTTTCAAAGCGGATACTGGAGGTGGGCATAAAAGACATCAGTTTCCACTCCCCCTCTTCTTTGATCACGATAGGACCGTTATGGATCAGGATATTCCGCTCATCGGTATCGAAAGGCAGGGAGTTCCCCTCGTCAAAGACGTATTTTTGCAATCTGGAACGGCAGGTGAAGCAATCACCGCTGATATAAACCACGTCGCCGATCTTTAGTTTTGTTACATCCTCCTCCGTCAGAGGTGACGTCAAATGAAATTCTGCCATATTATCGTTCTCCAAACCAATTCGGACTGATCATTTTCGTGACATTGCCATCGGCATCAATGCGGGAAGAGGCGCGTCTTGCCACCATACAGTTGGTGCTGGTAGCACAAGCGATCCCCGCAATATGCGTATACGCATACTCCACGTGCACCGCCAATACAGAGGTATCTCCTCCGGCGCCCAAGATCCCGATGCCGAGGCTATTGATAGCACGGTACAGATCCTCCTCGATCTTTGCAAACATCGGGTCGGGATGAGGGGACCCCACCGTACGAAGGCAGGCCGCCTCCTTTGCAAGGTTTGCTGCTACGTTTGCAGTACCGCCAATGCCGATACCAAGGACGGAGGGCGGACAGACTGCCCCCGCCCGTGCCGATGCCACGAAGCTATCCAGTACGAATTTTTCTATCCCCTGAATTCCATCGGCAAAAGCGACGATACGATGCCGCGTTCCGCCGAAGCATTCGCTTCCGCCGCCTTTGGCGGCATAAGACATTTCAATGAAGTCCCCGTCGACAAACCGGTATGTAAAATCCGGGATATTCATCCCGATATTATTCCCCGCATCAAAGCCGGTGAGAGGATGCTTCATAGTAGCGCGCAGATACCCCAGCTCGGTGGCTCTTGCCACTGCCCTGCGGGCGGCGTTTTCCAATTCCACAAATCCGCCCTCCAGCTGACAGTCGTTGCCCACCTTAAAATAAAAGATGGGCCAACCGGTATCCACGCAAAGAGGATTCTCTCTTTTTTCGGATAACTCCATACTGCGAAGGGTCGCCTCAAGCCCCTTTTTTGCATCGGGGCTGCTTTCTTTTTCTATCGCCTTAACGAAAGCAGCCCTGACATCCGGGGAAATTTCCGTCGCCGCTCTTTTGATGGTCTCAAACAGGGCATCTTCATAGGTTTTGATCGAAATCATAATGCTGCCAACTCCTGATGAATACTTTCCAAATAGTCCTGCCGCACCTTATGCGGCGTAAAGGGATACATACGAAGGTTTTTGGGGCAAGCCGCATGATGATAGACCGAATAAACGAAATGAGGCAGGCAGATGGGATCGGAAAGCCCCAAGCAGATATCAAGGGGACTCTCTAAAAGCGAGATCATATTATTGATATCGAAATAGGTGAGGTTTTCCAATATGCGGTCGGCGGTCTCGGGATACTTCCAGATCATATCCCGTACCCGGTTAAAAACACCGCTCCCTGCCTCCACACGCTGAGCAAGGCAATTATAGCTGGTGATGGCGGTATAGCATTTCATACTTTTTCCGCTGAGTGCCGAAGCAGCCACAGAAAGCGCGCCGCCTTGGCTTCCGCCAAAGGTTACCATACGCGCAGGATCCACCTCGTCCAGGGAAGCCGCCACATCCATCGCCCGAACGGCATCCAGATAGATATTACGTAGATAGCATTCTCCTTTTTCAAGGATCCCCCGGGTCATCAAGCCCGTCATATAATCCCCGCTGCGGTATTCTGCTTTGTCCAAAGTCGTTCCGCACTGTCCCCGTACATCCATAGCAAGACAGCAGACACCGGTGGCCAAAAAATCGGGATACAGCCTCTTCGCACCGCCTCCGTCCCCGCCGTGAAAGATCACCACGCAAGGAAGCTTTTCTCCCTCTTTACGGTCAGCAGGGCAGGAAAAGATCGCCTCGATCACCGTCTTATCGTGGGTATTATAGGTCAATTTCCAGGAACGGAAGCTCTTTTCATAAGGGGTATCCATAGCTTCCCTTTGAACCTCCAACGGAACAGTACGCAGAAACGCCACCTGCTCCGCCCAAAACGCTTCAAAGTCCTCCCTCTTCGATTGAGGGACGATCATCTTTTTCAGTTTTTCTTCGTGCTGTTTCAAATATTCCGCCATATCATTTCTCCTTAAACTTCAATATTTGCCAAGGGGATATGTTGCTGACAGCCGTAAATATCATCGTCTGCCAAGCTTCCGCTGATATTCTTGCGTGGGAAAGTGATCTTGATGGAATTCACCACTTCATAAGAGATCAGCTCAATGGTTTCGCCATCCACCTCGTACGCCTTGGCGATCTCTTCTTTTTTCAGCCGCTCTGCCACGTAGTTCATCTCTTCCGCCGAGGGAAAGATCAGATCGAAGGTAATAAAAAGAGGTCCGGCGTTTTTACTGCGAAGAATTTTCGTATAATCAATCAGTTTTTTCAAGACTTCAGACCTCCTCCACAGAAATTTTGGCCGTTTCCAGCAAGGACTCCACCTCTGCCAGATGAAAAACGGAAAATTCATAAACTTCCCCTGCGTGAATATCCGACGGAGAGAACGGAAATGCCAGATTTCCGGCGGTAGAGCGTCTGCCGGGATAATCACAATGAAGCATCCGACTCCTTACCAAGGCGCAGATCTCATCGGCGATGGCCTGCGTCCTACCTACAACGTCGATCAGAATACCCATCGTGGATTCGGGACCGCCGCTTTTACGGAATTTGACGGAATAGCTCCCCTCTTCCATTCTTCCTTTGGTATTTTCCGCCACGAATTCAGTTACTGTCCCAATGATCTCATCGATATGGCGGATCGTTTCCGTATCGTAAATATTGGCAAAGCAAAGGGTCCGATAACCGGAAAGGCGGACTCCTTCTAACTTTAAAGTCTTTTGTTCCGCTTCGCGGAAGATCGAGCCGGAGACCCTGACCGTGCGATCGTCTATCTGTTCGAAACAAGACTTTGAAAGATCGCAAACGCCGTCCGGCTCAAAAATCAAATACGGATTGGTCTGCTCATACAAGGTATGTGCCGCAACCCGATCCACAGTGCAACGGCGGATGGGATTAGCAGGGCGAAGCATAAAGTGATCCTCTTCGATGTACGCCTGCATCACGTCTGCTGCCGCCACCGGTTCAGAGCACATAGCGCCGCATTCCATAATCTTTGCCATATGAAAGGCAAGACCGGGATCGTACCCACGATAGATACAGGGCGCCGCATAAATCGCAGTATCACAGGCACGACCACAAAGAATCACCTCTGCCCCTTGCTTCAAAAGTTCGATAATGGGCGCGATGCCGATTTGGCTGACGATCCGCGTACTCTCCTCGATCTCTTTGCGGGTAACAGGAAAATATTCGCTCATATTCTTTAGTTTTCCTGCCTCCAGCTTTTCCAATACGTAATCCTTGGAAACATCGCTTTCCACGATGCCCAACTTAAAATGCAACCCCTTTTCCGCAGCAATCTCCAAAAGGATCTCCTTCAGCCATGCGACGTGAACTCCACTTCCCGCACCGCCAGCAGTTCCGATAATAAAGGGCGCCTGATGCTCCAATGCCTTGGGCAACGCCAAGGAAAGGTCACGCTTGACTGCATTTCGGTTGGTAAACGAAGTCCCGCTTCCCAAATAATAAGGACCCGGATCTGTTGATCCCGCATCTACCCCCATAAAATCCACCTTTTCAGCAAAAGCCAAATCCAAAGACTCTTCTGCATAGCCATAGCCTAATAGTCCGTTTAATGCCACAATCTTCATCATTTCACTTCCTTTTTTTCATTTTATCATAAAAGATTGCAAGAAAATTGCATTATGTATGCAATATATTGCATTATTTACAAATCGGTGGTACAATCAGATCAAAGGAGCGTCGAAGATGGATATTAAAAACTTCGTATTATCATATTATAAAAATTCCGATGAACAGTTTCACATTCATAAGGTGGAGCATTCCTTTGAGGCACAAAAGCCCCATACCCACGCTTATTTTCAGATTTATTACATTTTAAAGGGCGAACTGATTCATTTTCTGGAAAATGAATCCTCTACCCTCGTTCAAGGGGATATGTTTATTATTCCGCCGGAAACTACCCATTATATTTCTCCCCGACCGGAAACGGTCTTTTATTCCTTTTCCTTTATGCCGGATTTTCTCGGCGCACCCCACGGCGGAAACCGACTGACCTTAAATTTTCTCCGCAGTCTTGGGAAAGATAAAAGCCTTCGTCCGAAGGTGACCGTCGAGGCAGAGAATATCCTTTATATTGAAACTCTTATGAATCGGATGCTTTCAGAATTTAGCGCAAAACCTTTGGGATATGCTGAGACGATGCAGGCTTACGCTCTTTTATTGGTCACGTTTCTTGCCCGAAACTACTTTGAAAAGGAACAGGGGAATTTTTTGGATCATTTTGAAAACAACAAACAGTTCGTCCTCCATTGCATCCGCTATGTTGAGGAAAACTACGCGGAACCGATCTCGCTTGACGAGATTTCTCGGCGGTCTGCTATGTCCAAAAGCAATTTCTGCATCCTCTTTTCTCAGCTGACCGGTCACTCCTTCCACCAGTATCTGAATCTTTGCCGCATAAAAAAAGCCGTTGAGTACATCAATGACGGTTATAAAATCACCGCCATCTACGGATTATGCGGTTACGAAGACTTTTCTACCTTTTACCGTAATTTCAAAAAGATTATGGGAGTTTCTCCAAAACAGTTCCAAAAAAACAGCCGGTAATTCTATA
>JAZQAQ010000077.1:0-3992 GCA_045545255.1 Eubacteriales bacterium
GTGCTACTCGTATGGAATCTGTGCTGAATGGTGTACGAGCAGTTCCGGCAGGGTATGATTTTGTCGCTATCGGCGATGGGGCTCGTCCTTTGATCCGCCCGCAAGAGATTCGGGCTACATTGGAGGCAGCTTGGAAAAGCGGCGCTGCTGCGCTTGGTGTTCCGCTTACCGATACCGTGAAAGAAGTGCAAAATGATCAGATCGTCCGTACCGTCCCGCGGGATACTTTGGTTGGAATTCAGACTCCGCAGGTTTTTCGTCGGGCAGAGTATTTAGAGATCGCTGCTCGTGCGGCGGAATCCGGCGAGTCTTTTACGGATGATGCGTCAATATATGAGTATTACGGAAAGCGCGTCACCTTCGTTATGGGGAGACGCGATAATATCAAGATTACAATGACGGAGGATCTTCCTGTACTTTCAGCTTTAATGGAGGCGAGAAAATGCGAATAGGTCACGGTTATGATGTTCACCGTCTGGTGGAGGAACGCCCGCTGATTTTAGGCGGTGTGCAGATTCCTTATGAAAAAGGGCTTTTGGGTCATTCTGATGCGGATGTTTTGACCCACGCTTTGATGGACGCGCTGCTGGGCGCGGCGGGATTGGGAGATATCGGAAAGCACTTTCCCGATACAGATCCGCAATATAAAGGGATCAGCAGTTTGGAGCTGATGCGCTATGTCTGCAAACTTTTGCGTGAGTGTGGATTTACCATCGGGAATGCAGATGTTACGCTTATTGCGCAAAGGCCCAAGATCGGACCGTTTATGCCTGAGATGCGGAAGAATTTAGCGGAAGTAATGGGATGCTCGGAAGATCGTTTGAATATCAAAGCGACTACCGAGGAAAAATTGGGATTTACGGGAGAAGGCGCCGGTATGGCTTGCCATGCGGTCTGCTTACTGGAAGAAGATGATTAAGAAAAAAGAAGCGGATTTTAATTCCTTTGTCTGCTTTGACTTTGAGACAACCGGACTCAGTAAGGATTCCAAGATCATTGAGATCGGTGCAGTCAAGGTTAAGGACGGGTATATGGTTTCACGCTATTCGACCTTGGTAGATCCCTGTGTCGCCATTGATGCGATGGTTACTCAAATTACGGGGATCACTGATGAAATGGTTTGCGGAAAGCCTACCATTGATCAGCTGATCCCTTCTTTTTATGAATTTACAGAGCACCTGCCTTTGGTAGCGCATAATGCACCCTTTGACTGCCGCTTTTTAGAACGGGAAGCCTTGGCGGCGGGATTTCATTTTGACAACGATGTTTTTGATACTTTGAGCTATGCCCGTAAGGTGCTGCCCGATTTGCCCTCTTATAAGCTGGGGGCGTTGACTGCTCTTCTCGGCATCCCGCTGAATGATGCACATCGTGCGTGGTGCGATGCAGAAGCCACTGCTCGATTGTATATGTATCTAAAGGCCAAACAATAAGGCTTATATCTACGATTTGTAGAAGAGTGTTTGACGGTTAATCAATCGTAGGTTTACAAAGCATAGTCATTATTATATAATGATGAAAAAAGGGGGATTTAACGATGTTTGAATTACCGAAATTAGGAAAAGAAGCTGTTTCTTTGCCGCATTTTCCGACTCGTTATCAGGCGTTTATATTCAGAGCCTATGAGTATATTTCACCGTCTAAAATCGCAGCCGTTTTAAAAACAACGGAAGAAAATGTCCGTAAAGCCGCAGAAGAAATGGGCTTGCCGGAATATAATCCGGGCAGTGTATGGATGAATCAGGGATATATCACCATCATTCGTCGTATGTGGCATATTTTGCCCTATGATCAGCTTTTGGAGCTTTTGGATATGGACGCCCAGACCTTGGCAGTGGTCCTGCGTGAGGATGACTTTTTGGGCATCAAATTGCAGGATAAACCCATTTGTGAACCGGTTTATTGGCAAGAGCTGACCGAAGAGCAGAAGGGAAAGACCGCTGAGATCAAAAAAGCAATGGAGACTGTGGATGTTTCCGGTGTTGCACCTTTTAAGTTTAAATATGAAGTTCCTGAGATCCAATTTGAAGGGGAAGAGGTTATTAAGACTCGTATGATCTATGCCTTTTCCGGACTTTATCTTCACGCCTTCGACGTGGATAGCCGTGAATTCTGTCCCGATGAGCAGTTGGAAGCGTACCGTAAATTGGGTATTACCGGTATCTGGACCCAAGGCGTTTTATCTCAGTTAACAGAGTTTCCCTTTGAACCTTCGTTATCCAAAGGATACGAACGGCGTCTTGAGCGGATGCGCGATTTTGTGGACCGTTTGGAAAAGTTTGGTTTGAAGCTTTATCTTTATATTAATGAACCGCGCTGTATGCCCCCTGAATTTTTTGAGAAGCATCCTCATATTCGCGGCTACAAGCGCAGCGAAGAAAAGTATTGTATGTGTACCTCTACTCCGGAGGTGCGGGAGTATCTGAAAAACAACATTGAAGCTCTTTGCAGAGCCGGTCCCAAGCTTGGCGGCTTGTTTACGATCACCCGCTCGGAAAATGCAACGAACTGTTACTCTCATTCCGGCAACCATAAACGCGAATGCACCTGTCCCCGTTGCAGTAAGCGAACAGCCGGAGAGGTCATCGCAGAGGTGATCGGTTGTATCGCTGAAGGTGCTCACCGTGTGGATCCTGATATTAAAGTGATGGCTTGGAGCTGGGCTTGGGGTGCACAGAACGAAGATATTATCCGCCATCTGCCCAAAGATGTAATCTTCTTCAGTCAGAGTGAAATGCACGTGCCGTTTAATATCGCCGGTGTAACAGGAGAGGTTCACGATTATTCGATGAGCATTGTCGGTCCCGGTGAGGAAGCCAAGCAAGAATGGAAATGGGCAAAAGAGTGTGGATTGGAGCTTGGCGCAAAGGTACAGGTCAATACCACATGGGAATGCTCTACAGTTCCTGCACTGCCTGTATTCCCCAGCATTGAAAAGCATATCAAAGACCTGCGTGATGAGGGGGTTAAGCATCTTCTCTTGAGCTGGACTTTGGGTGGCTATCCCTGCACCAATATCGCTCACGCTGCAAAGTATTTTTATGAAAAAGCAACAATGCCTGAAGAGAGTGAAGCACTGAAAAATGCGGCGGCTTTTTTTGAAAAAGCATTTAAGGAATTTCCGTTTTCCATTGGGACCCTTTATCGCGGTCCTCAAAATGCAGGACCGTCCACCTTGCTTTTTGAGCAGCCCACCGGTTATAATTCAACGATGACTTGTTTTGCTTATGACGATTTGGAGAGTTGGCGGTCTATTTATCCGATTGATATTTTCGAGGATCAGTTTGCCAAGCTTTGTGCCGGCTGGAAAGAGGGCTTAAAGCTGCTTGAAGGAGAACCTGAAACAGAGACCGTGGTTATGGCAAAGGCTGCTTACGCAATTTTCAAATCCAGTCTGAATCAAATTCGTTTCAATCGTGCACGCGACGCCGGTGATCGCGCGGGTGCACTTGCGGCCGCAAAGGAAGAATTGGAGATTACCCGTTTGATGTTAGAACTGATGAATAAAAACGCATCCATCGGATATGAAGCATCAAATCATTACTATTTCTCCAAGGGTCAGCTTGCAGAGAAGATTGTCAATTGCTACGATATCATTAAAAAGTTTCAATAAAAAATGTGCTCCCATCAGGGAGCACATTTTTAGAGACTGTCAAAAAAGTCCCCGACCGCAGAAAAATGGAAAAGTGAAAAAGTGAAACCAATTTATAAAGATTTTCAAATGGAGGGAGTCATACTCTTTTCATTTGTTCTTATATAAGGAAAAATTCCGCATTGCTATGCGGAATTTGATTAAAATTTTTCTGCTATCCGTCAAACTGCTCTCTACCGTACCTGTGTACGCCGACGAGACCGGTTTGACGAATTCGGAAACATTTTGGGCAATCTTCCGGCGTGTCAAAAACAAAGTTTTTTCACACTCTGAAAAATGTGCTCCCATCAGGGACCACATTTTTATTATAATTCACAATTATTGACGGTGCGGGGGAAGG
>JAZQAQ010000078.1:0-14061 GCA_045545255.1 Eubacteriales bacterium
ATAGCTATCGTAGTAACTATCGAAAATCAGCGCAGAAAGGGGTGCGGCGGGATCGCCTTGGGGGGCGGGGATATTTTCTACCACTGCCTCCAGCACCGATTGCATATTAATGTTGTTTTTAGCCGAGACCTTGGGCGCGTCCAGCGCAGGGATGCCGATGACATCCTCAATCTCGTGGGCGACCCGATCCGGATCCGCGGCGGGCAGGTCGATCTTATTGATGACCGGGATCAGTTCCAGATCGTTATCCAATGCAATATATGTATTGGCAAGGGTCTGGGCTTCGATTCCTTGGGAGGCATCTACGACCAATACTGCGCCCTCGCAGGCCGCCAGCGCACGGGAAACCTCGTAGTTAAAGTCCACGTGTCCCGGGGTGTCGATGAGGTTGATCTCATAGTCCTCCCCGTTTTGGGCGTGGTAATCCAGACGGACGGCGCGTGCCTTAATGGTGATGCCCCGCTCCCGCTCCAGATCCATATTGTCCAGCAGCTGATCCTCCATCTCCCGCTTGTCTACCGTGTTGCAAAGCTCCAAAAGCCGATCGGCGATGGTGGACTTGCCGTGGTCGATATGGGCGATGATGGAAAAATTCCGAATGTTCTTCTGATTCACTTAAAATAACTCCTGAATTGAAATGAAAGGTTGATAGCCGACGTCACCTGCAATTTCGTGGGTAGCGGCGGCAGCCGTATTGACGCCCCAAAGCACCAAAACGGAAAAAAGTAATAATAAAATCAAAATCCATAGCGTTCTCATAGGGGTAATTTTCCCCGAAACGCCGTAAATTATCCGCGGAGCGCCTTGACCGTCTCCAAGGGGAGATCGGTGATGATGCCGGTAGCACCCAGCTCCACCAATTCTTTGGCATTCTCCGTCTCATTGATGGTCCAGACGTTGCAGTCCAGCCCCAGATCCAGTGCCTGCTGCAGCTCGTTATACTGCAGTGCGCCCACCATATTGGGATGAATGGCGAAGCAACCCAACTTTTTGGCATAGTCGGCCGCGCGATAGATCACAGAGCTGGAATAGAGGATGGCGGTCTTGGCGGTAGGATCCAGCTCCTTCAGCTTGGCTAAAACATAGTGGTCAAAGGAGGAATAAAAGACCCGATCCTTTAAACCGTACTTTTCCACCAGCTCCAGCGTCTTTTTCTCAATGTAGCCGTATTCACGGTCGGGCTGCTGCTTGATCTCGATATTTAAGGTGGCATTATTGGTGGTCAGGTACTCCAAAAGCTCCTCCAGACGGGGGACGAAATACTGACCCTTGAAGGTATCACCAAAGACCTCCGGACAATGGACCGACATTTTTGAAAGCTCGTCCCAGGTATGCTCCGAGACGACAAAATCTGCACCGCCTACCCGCATTAAGTCCTTATCGTGGCAGATGACCACTTCGCCGTCCTTGGTGGTACGGATATCCATCTCCAGTCCGTCTGCTCCCTCCTCCAGCGCCAGCTTGAAGGAAGGCATCGTATTTTCGGGCAGGCGGGTACGGCTGCCTCTGTGACCGTAGATCTTATAACTCATTTTCATCGTCCTCCTCTACCTCCGGTAGTTCTGAAATATATTCGTTTAAAGCTTCAAGGTCAGGTCCCTCTGCCTTGGGGGCGGGCTCGCTCTTTTCCGGCAGCCAGATCAGCATCAAGGCAGCCAAGAGACAGTATAAAAAGCATTGGATCGCCGTAAGCAGCAGCGGGATGCGGAACCCGCCGGCGAGAGGAGCCATCAGAGTAGCCGCGCCGAAAATCATCAGCATAAAACTGCCGATAGCCAATCTCTGCTTGCTGCAATCTGCGCCAATCATCGCTTTGGTCAGCAGTAGTGCAAAGTAGACCAGCGCACAAAGTCCTAAAATACCCAGCGTATATTCACTGACCTGAATAAATTTATAGGTATGCCAGAAATAATCAATGATCATTGCGCCCAGCTGCAGGACGGGCAGGATCGCCAGCACCGGCGTCTGCTTCCCGCGGATGCCTAAAAGCAGCCAGGTAAGAGCACTTGCGATACAGAGCACGCCCAGTACCAAGCTGAGGGTATCGGCGGAAGTGCTCAGCCGATAAAGTCCGTCTGCAAGGGCGGCGGGGGCAAGCAGCAGAAAGAGGATTCTTGCGGCTGCAGAGCGGGTGAAATGATGGGGCAGGACCGCTTGGGATTTTTTCTGCATCAGACCGCAGATGATGCTCCATATTGCGCCGGATGCAAAAAGTCCGACCAAGATCCCGCGCAGCAGATCGGAAAGATGACCGCCTATGTAGTACCCGTCGGCACCGATGGTCATTTTATATTGCAAAATGCGTACCACGCCTGCGGCAATGCCGATGAGGGCAGTACTGATAAATCCGTGCTTGATTTTCATTTGGTTCATTTCCTCCGTGGATGGGCGATGGAAGGTCTCTCGCCTATAGTTATACAGTGTATATTATATATATTTTTTCTTTAAAAGTAAATAGATTTTTTGTGGCTTGCAGATTTTTATTGCAATCCACGGGGAAATATGCTAATATAAAATGACGAGAAAAATGTAGCGAGGAAATACGATGATCATTATTGAAGATTATAAACAGAAATTTAATGATTTCAAGAAGGACCTGGAGACCTTGGAGCGTGCTCTGAAGATCGCCGATCTGCGGGTGAAGATCGAGGAGGACGAAGCCCTCACAGCTGCACCCGGCTTTTGGGATGATATTGCAAACTCCCAAAAGGTGCTGCAGGTCATCAAAAATAATAAAAAGACGGTTGAAAACTTCGAGAAGCTGCTTTCTGCTCACGCTGATCTGGAAGCTCTTTTGGAGATGGCGGAAATGGATCCCGACGAAATGGAGGGAGAGGTCGTCAGCGAGTTTGCCGACTATGAAAAGAAGCTGGAGGCAGCAAACCTCCAGACCCTTTTGAGCGGTGAATACGATCAGAATAACGTCATTCTCACCTTCCACGCAGGCGCGGGCGGTACCGAGGCGCAGGACTGGGTAGAGATGCTCTATCGGATGTATCTGCGGTTTGCCCAGCGTCACGATTATAAGGTGACGGTGCTGGACTATCTGGACGGCGATGAGGCGGGCATCAAGAGTGCATCCATCCTGGTCGAGGGTCAGTATGCTTACGGCTATCTTAAGAGCGAGATGGGCGTTCACCGCTTGGTGCGCGTATCTCCCTTTGATGCTTCGGGCCGTCGGCAGACTTCCTTTGCATCGGTGGAGGTTATGCCCGAGATCGACGATAGCGTAGAGGTGGAGATCCGCCCCGAGGATATCAAGATGGAAGTGTTCCGCTCCAGCGGCGCAGGCGGTCAGAAGGTTAATAAAACCAGCTCCGCTGTTCGACTGATCCATCTGCCCACCGGCATTGTGGTATCCTGCCAGAACGAGCGCAGCCAGTTCCAGAACCGTGATATGTGTATGAAGATGCTCAAATCCAAACTCATTGAGATCAAGGAACGCGAGAATCTGGAGAAGATCGAGGATATCAAGGGCGACCAGATGAGTAACGGCTGGGGCAGCCAGATCCGCTCCTATGTCTTTATGCCCTATACGATGGTCAAGGATCACCGCACCAACTTTGAAATGGGTAATATCAACGCAGTGATGGACGGTGATCTGGACGGTTTCATCAATGCCTATCTCATTCATTTATCCCATAAAGACTAATAAAGGGGCTGTAAAAATAGCCCGAACCGCAAAGGGCAGAGAAAAATAGGGGGAAATCACCAAGAAGAGTGCGTGAAAGCAAAAAGGAAGAAAAATATCAAAAATGATATTTTTCCCCGATTAAAATGCCCTTTGCTACCTCCAAACCTCGCCGCTCAGCGTGCGGAAAAAGAAATGATAACCGCTCTGTTTCTAAAGTATTAGAAACTTCCGCCTATATCATTCCTTTTTCCTTTTCCCCAACAAACTTCGTTTGCCGGGGACCCCATTGGACTCTTTCGGGTAACCTGCAACCTACGGTTGCTGCTCGGTTTGAAGGTTACGAACAATTTTTCCTATCCCCCATCAAAAGCTGTAAAAACAGCCCGAATCGTAAAGGGCGAAAAGAAGAAAAGAATTACCAAGCAGACCACTTTTAAAAAAATCCCCCTATTGCAGAAACTGCAATAGGGGGATTGCTGTTTTATTCACTTTTTTGCAATGCTTATATCATCATAACTCCGTGAAAGACCATATCTTCAACCAGTTGCTGACTCATTCCTGCAAGGCTGATGACGATGCCCTCCAGATAATCATCGGGGTCCTCTGTCTTGGAATTGAAGGCGTGGAAATTAAAGATCGTATACTTCTCATAGTCGTACCGTACAGTCCCGCCGTCATAGCACGCGTTTTTCTTGCAAAGACCCTTTTTTGCATCCCGATCGGCTTGCTTGATGAGCTTTTCCGTCGCTTGGGGGTCGTTTTTCAGCAGCTCCTTAAAATCGACCTGCTTTCCGTCGATGGTGGGAGAAAAACGCTGGATGCGGAAGTAGTAGACGTCGTCGGTGATGGTGATTTTTTGATTGATCGAGCGGACGATGACGCTGTCCTTCGACGCGTTCATTAAAAGCATTTTCTCATAGAGGAAATCCGGCACTAAATTGGGCTTTCCGATGATGATAAAGGTCTCCGGACCGTTGATTACTGTGACGGAATATTCCGGATAGCGATAGCTGTGCCAGTCCAAATGGATCCCGCCCACAACTACCATATCAATCGGTTCGCAGAGCTTCTTTTCCGCATCCGCTTTGCCTTGATCGAGCAGCTTATATGCAAACGCCGGCGTGTTTTTCATCGTTGTTCGAAACTCGGTATCCTTTTTGTCGATATATGCAGGATAAAAGCTATCAATGCCGTGGTAAAAAACGCCGTTACCGATCCGTTCCAAAGCGGGGGAATCAGAGAACGTCACCTTGGTCTCGGTGGCGATCTGCGCGTCTTCACCGGGGATGAAGTCCGGCAAGGGGCGGGATCCGTCTGCAATGGATTGCGCGTCGTAGCAGGTGAAGGATACGAATTGCGCGGGATACTTTCCGCTGACGGTATAGTACGAAAAGTCATAGACAGAATAGCTTTCGTAGCCCTCCACCTTTCCGTCGAGGATCATTGCCCGATGGGTGGGATAGGAGTCCGTTTCCTGTATATGCGCCCAATCCATATTGTAATAAGCGGGGATGGCATAATTGATGCAGCGGGCGGTGACGAGAGTCTTGCCGTTCACCTTTTCTTCTTTATATTGGATCAGCTCGGCAAAGGGAAGATCCTTAAGGGAACCCGCTTTGACAAAGACCGGCTCATCTGCCTTGAGTCCGTAGGAGGTGCCGAACCGCTCTGCGATCCGCTCCACGGCGGCGCCGGTGTAGTTGACGCCCATATCCACATAGGTCTTTTCTTCCTCGGTCACAAAATAGGCGCAATAATATTTGAACTGCTCCAGCGGCATCAGCTTTTCGAGGGTAAAATCCGACATCGCGTCCACCCGCCACTCACGCACAAAGTCAAAGAACTGCTCCCGCTGCTCTTTGGTGATGGCAGGATCCTTTTTGATCTTATCGACCGTATAAAGGGGGGCGACCTGCGGCGGTTGATCGGCAGGACGGTAAAGGTAGTTGATCTTTTCCTTAAGGGTGGGGATATCCCATTCCTTGTGATTGGCACCCTCTACCAGATTTTCGTATTTACCGTTTTCATTCATGACAAAGGTCCACGCCTCTTCCTTTTCGATGACGTAGCCGCCCTGATCGTTATAGCAGGCAGTGCTGTCGGTTAGATAGGAGATACCCAAAATATACTCCTGACCGACCTCTAAACGGAAACGCTCAAATTCCGCATCGGCCGCCAAGCCCTCGCCGTTATAGATCTTGAGGGGGAAGGGGGAGGGATAGCCGAACTCATCTCCGAAGGAGCCCTTATAAAGCTCCAGAATGGTCAGATTGTAGAGGGTAACGTGGGCGTTTTCGGCAGGATCTCCGTCGGGATTGGTGAAGTATTCCTTTTTGACGCTGTCGACGGTTGCCTTGAAGATGAAATCGGGACTGCCGTAAAACTCATCATCCGTCAGCGCAGGTTCATTGTTTACGGGAGGTGCCGAAAGGGTCCCGGCTGGTTCCTCCTGCGGCTTGCGGCAGGAGACGAGTGAAAAGAGTAATGCAAGGGTCATCAACCATAAAATGAATCTGTTGTAAGTCATAAAATTCACCTCGTTTCAAATAGTGATGCTGCAATTTTCATAGCATCTTCTTCCGAAAGGGTACCGATGACGGCATACATATAATTTCCGTCATTAAAGATCAAAAAGAGCTCGCCGCAGTTTTCAAAGAGGATCCCCTCATGCTGTTCTGCCACGGTAACGGTACGGTAATCGGTATTTTCGGTATATACCGAGATGTTGGTCCCTTTGGGATGCTGGGAAAACTGGAAGTTTTTGTGATCTCTGCCCTGATAAAGACGGATATCCGTCTGGGGATTACGGGTATGGGACGCCAGTCGATACCCTTCGGGGATATAGGTGGGGATGCGCGGCTTTACGGGGTCGGGCTCGCCGGGCATTTCTACTGTAGCTCCTTGGTCGAAAAGCTCTACTACAAAATGGATCAAGCCCTCACGCAACGCCTCCACACTGAAGGTGGTGACGGTGACCGCCAGAAAGAGCACAGCCACAGTGCAGGCTACACGTTTGGCGGCGGTGTTGACCAAGGAGTAATAGAAGCGCTTTTGCCTTTCCAAAAGCCGTTCGTTTTTTTGTTCCGCTTCTTCGGAGAGGGTCACCTTTTCCACCTCCGCTTGATCGATGGTTTGATCCAGCTTTTGGTGATACAGCTCAAAAGCCTTGCGCAGTTGTTTGTTATTCATGCGGTTCCTCTCCTTTCTCTAATTGTTTTCGCAGGATCTCTCTTGCACGCTCCAGCCGTTTACGGCAGGCGACAGGGGAAATATGTAGGAGCTTTGCGGCCTCCTTGGCGGTAAAACCGTAGTAGGCAGTCAACTCCAGGGGGTCGCGGTAGATTGCAGGCATTGCGGCGATACAGTCCAGGATCACCAGTTCACCGACCCGATCCTGAGGATCGCCGTTGCTTTGGGGTACCTGCCAAAGGTCGTCGATATCTTCGGTCTGTCTGCGAAGCTCTTTGCGCAGAATATCGTTGCAGACGTTACGGGTCACCAGATACAGGAAGCCCTTGATCTCCTCCAAGGGACGGTCCTTGAGCTTTTTGACGTGGACGATGACCGCCAACATCACCTCATGTACCGCCTCCTCCGCCAACGGTTCATTCTTCAGCCGGGAGAGGGCAATGTACTTGATGAGCTTTTTATATTGTTGGTAGATCTGTTCTACCGTAGTTTTTTCGCCGGGTGAATCGGCGAGGGACATATAAAAGAGCAGCATAGCCATCCCTCCCTCTACTTTCATTATAATGCAAAATGAACTGCACTGCAATCCTTTCATTAAGCAAATCGCAGGAGCAATCAGAAATGTGACAAAAAATAATAAAAAAGGAAAAAGATGGGCAAAAATGTTCCCGAAACAGCAGAAAAACCAAAATAAAAATTCGGCCTCAATTGATTGAAGCCGAATTTTTTATGTTAGAGGGTACTGTTAGTTACACTCTGCGACCAAGGGACCGGCGAGTTCTTTCAGGTAGAAGAGCTTACCGGGCAGGGTGGGCATATAGCTGGAGGTAACGCTCATATCGGGACCGTAATGAAGGGTGGCGAGGAAACTCATACCCTGCCAGCCCATTCCGCGACCCAGTGCGCCGTCGCAGCCACCGATGATGTAGTCTGCCTGCAGGAAGAGGCCGGGTCCAACGGTATTGGCACGGCAAGGCACCAAAGTGGTGCGGCTCTTGAAGCTGGTGATGGCGTTTTGCTCGATGGTCAGCGGATTGAGCTTTGCCGCGATGCGGTAGGGCTGCTTCTTCCATTCTTCTTCCGACTCAAATTCATCAGCGAAGTGAGGCTCCCAGAAGGCGATGTGGCAGGCTCTGCCGATACCGAATACCAGCACCAGCTTGACGCCCTCTGCCTTCAGTGCGGCGATCTTCTCCGGATAGGTGGGAAGATTTTCCTTAGTGGCGAAGTTACGCTGGGCTTCGGGGATGGTATGGTTCAGCTTATTGAAGAATGCCTGCTTCATACTGTATTCAAAGGATGCGGGGTTATCGTTGGCAAGGGTATTGCCATCAGCGTCGCACCACTCGTCCATATTGAAGGTGTAGACGTGACTGCAGTCGATATCCCACTCGTTGAGGAAATAAACTGCCCACTTATACATTCCCATAGGACCTACCGGCAGGATCATTGCCAGCTTTTCGCCCTTTTCACGGGCAGTCTTGATCTGCATTGCGATCTCGTGACCCATCAGGGTATCAAATTCATAGATGTTCTCGCACTCCACAGGATTGAAATCCTTGTGCCAGAAATCCTCACGGGTGACGCCCTTTTCACAGCAGGCGTCCATCTTTGCCAGATCCCAGCCCTTGGGGAAGAAGTTTTCGCAAAGGCTGCCTTTAACAGTACTTAAAAAATCCATTTTATATTACCTCCAAATTAATATCTGTTAGAACTGCCGAAGAGTCTCATTCTTTGCTTGGTAACCTCTTTGACGGCGTTTTTGGCATCGTCGAAGAGGATCTCGTGGTTGGCGCTGGCAAGATAGGCGTTTCTGCAGGCGATGCAAAGCTCGGTGCAGATATTAACCTTGCGGATGCCGTTATCAATGACATTGCGGAAGTCCTCGTCGGTGAGACCGCTGCCGCCGTGGAGCACCAGGGGCTTTTCGGAGACCTCGTAAAGCTCCCGCAGCCGCCCGATATCCAGGACGGGCTTTTTGACGTAAGGACCGTGGGCGGTGCCGATGGCGACTGCCAGAGCATCCACATCCGCTCTGCGGATAAAGTCGTTGACCTGCTCCGGCTTGGTATAGAGATCCTCGCAGTTGAAGTCGTTTTCGTTGCTGCCCTGACCCACGTGACCCAGCTCCGCTTCTACGGTGATGCCCAAGGCGTGCGCCACCTTGCTGACCTCACGGGTATTGGCAATGTTCTCCTCATAGGGGAGCGCGCTGCCGTCGTACATCACGGAAGAAAAGCCTGCCTTGATGGCAGCCATAATCTTGGCGTAGTCGGTGCCGTGATCCAGATGCAGGCAGACGGGGACTTTGGCGTTCTCCGCGATCTGCCGCATAATGGGGGCGGCGTATTCAAAGGGGATGAGAGGGAAATGCACCTCTGCCACACCCAAAATGAGCGGGCTTTTTTCTTCCTCTGCCGCCTCGATGATGCCCCGTGCCATCTCTAAATTGAGCATATTGAAAAGACCGACGCCGTATTTTTTGGCTTCTGCGTCTTTTAAAATTTCATTTAATGTAACTAACATTGATGTTCCTCCATAAATTTCAGCGTTTCGGCATAATTACGGATGCCGGTGGTGGCACCCTTTTGGGTGACGCACATTGCGCCGGTGGTATTGGCGATCTGCATACAGCGCTCCTCGTCCTCACCTCTTGCAAAGGCGGCCAAAAAGCCGGAGCAAAAGCTATCGCCTGCGCCTGTGGTATCCACTGCGGTGACGCCCTTGAGAACGGGGAAGGTCTTTCCCTTTTCCCAGCCGGCTTTCCGGAGATAGCTCCCCTTACTGCCTAATTTGATCACAACGTTTTTAACGCCCTTTTGCATAAAGACATCGGCGATCTCTTCGGGCTCCTTGCAGTCTGCGATCATTATTGCCTCATCGATGCTGGGCATAAAATAGTCCAGATAAGGCAGGCAGCAGTCCAAGGTCTCTGCCCATTTGCCGTGCGCATCCCAGCAGACGTCCAAAAAGGTGGTCTTGCCTATCTCTTGGCATTTTTTGAGAAATTCCGCCGTTTCTGCGCCGTCGAACCGATTCATCAGAAATGCGCCGGTCACAAAGACGGCGTCTACCGTTTTAATCAGTTCGAAGTCGATATCTTCGATCCCCAAGGTGCCGTTTGCACCGACGCAATGGAGAAAGGAGCGTTCCCCGCCGGGATCGGAAAGGACGATGGAGGCAGAGGTTTGGGAGGAGGGATCCACCTTCAGCCCGGCGGTGTTAACGCCGCACTGATCCAGATGCCCCCGTAGGTAGCTGCCGAAAAGATCGGCACCCACCTTGCCTACCATATAAGACTCTACACCCAATTTTTTTAGGTTGACGGCGGCGGTCATCGCGTTTCCGCCGTTATGGACGGTGATGGAGTTTACCTGCTTCAGCTTCCCCTTTTCAGGCACCTCCACGACCGGAGCCGCCATCACATCCGCTACTAAAATTCCAACGCAAGCAATCTTTTTCACGGCAGTAACCTCTTGGTGGTCACCTTGGGCCAGACCATTTCCTGATTGAAGGCTTCGGCGTATTGCACCCCGCACTGCAGACCGCGGAACCGAGAGCAGGTGCGTACAAATTCGGCGAAGTCGATATGATCGTGATCCCGCATCCACTTGAGCTGGCTTTCGTGGCACTCCAGCATCTCCAGCTTCAGGTCGATCTCGTCGGTGATGTCCACATACTCGGTGGGATTGAAGTTCATTCCCGCCAGATTGTCCATATAGTAAATGGGGGTGACCGCCGTCTTACCGCCGTTGCCGTACTGGGGTACGCTGGCAACGAAGGAGGCGTCAAAGACCAGCTTGGAGACCTCCCGATGGTCGGGCATATAGTCGGTGGGGCTATGGGTGATGATGAAATCCGGCTGCACCTTACGGATCAGGTCTGCGATCTGATCCCGCTGGGTAATATTGCAGCCATTGGGCAAAAGGTCGCCGATGTCCATCGTGACCACCTCGATCCCTGCCAGCTTGCCTGCGTTCTGCGCCTCCTGCGCCCGCATCAGCCGCAGTTCCTCGGGCTTGATGATCTCGTGACCCATATTGCCGTTTGCCACGTGGCAGACCGTCACTTTATCTCCCCGCTTGACACATTTAGCAAGTGTTCCGCTGCAGGAGATCTCGATATCGTCCGGATGACAGCCAATCGCAAGTACATTCATCCCGTTTTACCTCCTTGAATATTGAATTATTCTTATTATTATGTTACAATAAAGTTGCTTCTTTGTATTTATCAAATGTTGTATAAGATTTATCAATTCTTCCGGAGGTGTGTGCTTTGGAGTTTGCCATTCGTCCCATCGAAAAGGTGATCGAGATCGAAGGGTTTAATAGTATCTATTATTTTGAGTTCGGAAAGGATTTCTCCCATCCTCCCGAAAAGCACGATTTTTGGGAGATGGTGTATGTGGATAGCGGAGAGATCAGCGCCGTCACCGACGGACTGGGTCAGTCCCTCTCTCAAGGGCAGGTCATCTTCCATAAGCCGATGGAGGTGCACGCCCATATTTCCAATCGGATCGTCCCCAATAATATGCTGGTGGTCAGCTTCACCGCAAAGGGGGAGGCGATGGATTTTTTTGATAAAAAGATCTTCGATCTGGATAAAACAGCAAAGACGCTGCTTTCTCTTTTTATTAAAGAGGCAAAAAACGCCCTCGGTGCTCTGCCCGGTGAGTATGGCGATAAAGACCCGCTGGATTTTTCCCGCGCGCCCTTTGGCTCGGTGCAGCTGATGGCGTGCTATCTTACCGAGCTTTTGCTGGTACTGCAGCGGAGCGGGGAGGGGGAGAGTAAGATCCTGCGCAGTGAGGATGCTTTGGAGCTGGCGCAAAGCTCTCTGATCGAGCTGATTCTTTCTTATTTAAAGGAAAACGTTTGTGAAAATATCAGCTACCACGATATCTGCCGCCGCTTTTTGATGGGAAAATCCCGCCTCTATAAGCTTTTTGAGGAATATATCGGGGAGAGTCCGATGGAATATTTTGCAAAGCTTAAGATGGAGGAGGCAAAAAAGCTTCTGCGGCGGGAGACGCTTTCGGTCAGTCAGATCTCCGACCGTCTTGCATTTTCTTCTATTCATAACTTTTCCCGCGCCTTTAAAAAACGGGTGGGAATGTCTCCCACCGCCTACCGCCAAAAGATTAATTGATTGTTCATATTTCAAGGTTGACAAATGAAGAAAAAAGAGTTAAACTGAATTAGCACTCTAAAGCCCAGAGTGCTAAAATTGCAAAAAAGAAGGAATAAAAATGGCTAAAAAGCAATTCAAAGCAGAATCCAAGCGTCTTTTGGATCTAATGATCAATTCGATTTATACCCAAAAGGAGATCTTCCTGCGGGAGCTGATCTCCAATGCCTCCGATGCGTCGGATAAGAGTTATTATAACGCCCTTTGCAGCGGCGGTGCTCCCGATCGGGAGAAGTATGAGATCCGCCTTGCTGCCGATAAGACCCTGCGTACCCTCACCATCACCGACCGTGGTATCGGGATGAATAAGGAGGAGCTGGAAAAGAATCTGGGCACCATCGCCGAGAGCGGCTCCTTCAAGTTCAAGGCAGAGCAGGAAAAGCAGGAGGGTGTGGATATCATCGGTCAGTTCGGCGTCGGCTTCTATTCTGCTTTTATGGTGGCAGACCAATTGACGGTCACCTCCCGTAAGGAAGGGGAGGACGCTGCTTGGTGCTGGACCTCCAAGGGCAGCGACGGCTATACCGTCACCGAGGCGGAAAAGGCAGAGTCGGGTACCGAGATCGTCCTGCATATCAAGGAAAATACCGAGACCGAGAATTACGATGAGTATTTAGAGCAGTATCGGCTGGCGGATCTGGTCAAGAAGTATTCGGACTTCATCAAGTATCCCATCACGATGGAGATGACCAAATCCCGCAAAAAAGAGGATAGCGAGGAATATGAGCAGTATACCGAGCTGGAGACCCTCAATAGCCGCGTTCCCCTCTGGAAGAAGTCCAAAAAGGAGCTGACCGAGGAGGATTATAAGGGCTTTTACCACGCCCAGCGCTACGGTTTTGATGAGCCAGTCAAGACCATCCATACCAATGTGGAGGGCAGCCTGACCTATACCGCCCTGCTCTATATCCCCGGTGCAGTCCCCTATGATTTCTATACCAAGGACTTTAAAAAGGGCTTGGCACTGTATTCCAACGGCGTGATGATTATGGAAAAGTGCGCCGACCTCTTGCCGGATTACTTCGGCTTTGTGCAGGGCTTGGTGGATTCCGCCGATCTCTCCTTGAATATTTCCCGTGAGCTGCTGCAGCAGGATCATCAGCTCAAGGCGATCTCCAAAAACCTGACCAAGACCATTCAGAAAGAACTTTTGAGCCTTTGTGATAAGGATCGGGCAAGCTACGCCAAGTTCTTTGACGCCTTCGGCAGAACCCTCAAGTACGGACTGTACAGCGACTGGGGGATGAATAAAGAGACCTTGCAGGATCTTATTTTGTTCCGTTCCTCCAAGGAGGAAGAATATACCACCCTCAAGGAATATCTGGATCGGATGCCGGAGGACCAGAAGTATATCTACTACGGCACCGGCGAGACCAAGGAAAAGATCCGCTCGATGCCTGCGGCAGAGGGCGTTTTGGCAAAGGGTTACGAGCTCCTCTATTTCACCGAGGACGTGGACGAATTTGCCGTCAAGATGCTGCAGACCTATAAAGAAAAGGAATTTAAGAATATCACCGATGCGGATCTGGGCTTTGAGGCAGAGCAGCCCTCCGAGGAGCACAGCGAGCTGATGGGCAAGATCAAGGAAGCCCTGGGCGATAAGGTGGCAGACGTTAAGGCGTCCACCCGCCTGGTCAGCCATCCCGCCTGCCTTTCCACCCGCGGCGCCATCTCCATCGAGATGGAAAAGGTGCTCTCCGTCACCCCCGACGGGCAGAACGCCAAAGCAGAAAAGGTGCTGGAGATCAATACCAACCACGCGCTCTTTGGTCAGCTTGAAAATGCCGACGAGGATCGGCTGAAGCTGCTTGCCGAGGTGCTCTTTAATCAAGCGTTGCTGATCGAAGGACTCCCCGTTGAAGACCCTGTGGCGTATTCCAATGCCATTTGGGAGCTTTTAAAATAATAAGACCGCCGAAAAAGGGACAAAAAATGAGATCCCGTCAAGGGATCTCATTTTTTGTGCTTTCCGTCGTTAGAACCGCTCGGCGTGCGGGAAAAGAAATGAAAACCGCTCCCTTTCTAAAGTATTAGGAACTTCCGCTTATATC
>JAZQAQ010000079.1:0-4479 GCA_045545255.1 Eubacteriales bacterium
ATTATTATTGATAGTTGAGGGCGGATACCCAAAATACCGTTTATAAGCTCGGCTAAATTGATAAATATCAGAATACCCTACCGACGATGCAATTTCTTTGATCGGTCTCTTTTCCAAAAGCATTTCACTCGCCTTTTTCATACGCAAGTCGGTCAGAAGATGAAACGGTGTTTTATGATAAACCTCTTTTACTATTTTCCGAAGATAAACCGCACTTATATTGCAAAAGGCGGCCACTTCATCGATTTGCAGATCTGCTCGTTCGCATTCACTTTGCATATAGAAAAGGGCTTTTTCTGCCAAACGTACTTTTTCGTTTGGAGGAGAATCGATTTGAAATAGCAAATAAGCAAGCTGATATAGTCTGGATAATAAAAAGTATTGCTCTTTCCCGGTGTTTTCATGGGCTTTTTGGGATATTTCCCGATAAAAGCTCATAGCCAATTTTTCGTCCAAGCTATTTAACGCACACGGCGCCATTGTAGGATTTGAAATATAAAAATTGATTAAAATGCTCTCTGCATTTTCGAGGCATTCGTTTGTATAGGCCGTGCCTTGAGGGATAAAAACACCTTGGTGACTGTTTGTTACAAAGGTTCTATCCTTAAAGGTGAATTTTATCTCACCCTTTAACGTGATGATAAAACAACTTGCATATCGCGCGTTCGTGGATAAAACACGCCCCTTTTTATCCTTTATATAGAATATATTTTTGAATTTCTCTATTTTAATATTTTTAACATTCATTTGTATCACCCGTTTCATTCTACCATTTGTTTTTATAATAATCAATGAAACTTTGAAATTTTTGGTTTTTTTATTATTTTAGTTTCGGAAATGCTAAAATATAGATCGTTGTAAGCATTGAGTTATAAGCGATCGGTTGTTATGATTTAGGAAAGGAGTGATCGAATGAAATTTCAAGGAAAAGTTGCAATGATAACAGGTGCTTCCGTGGGAATCGGCAGAGCGGTGGCTCTTTGCCTCGCAGAGCAAGGAGCGGATTTAGTCTTGCTGGATATCAATACGGAAAAGCTTTCGGAGGTCGGGGAAGAGACCGGAAAGTTGGGAAGTAAGGTTTTGACGTATAAATGCGACATCAGCGATGAAGCACGAGTTAACGAGGTGACTGCCGATGCAATCGCGCAGTTAGGAAAGATTGACATTCTGGTGAACAATGCCGCGCTTTGGCGTGACAAAGTTCCTTTTGCGGAATCATCTTCGGATTTGTGGAAGAAATATCTTGACATCAATGTTATGGGTGTGTATTACTGCACAAAAGCGGTAATCAACGGTATGATTGAGAATGGTTATGGCAGGATCATTAACGTTGCATCCGTTGCGGGAGTCTATGGAAATGCTAATATGGTGCATTACTCGGCTACAAAGGGCGCTGTTATTTTGATGACCAAGGCTTTAGCCAAAGAGATGACCGATAAGGGGGTACTGGTCAACTGTGTTTCCCCCGGTAGCGTGAGCCCTTCTCAAAACGAAGATATGGACTTTTTCAAGCCCTCCGAATTGAGTTTTATGGGACGTACCGGCACTGACCGTGAAAACGCAAATCTAATCTGCTTTTTGGCAAGTGATGAGGCAAGCTATATCTCGGGTCAGAATATCCAGATCGACGGTTGCAGAAAAAAGTTATAATTTAAGCGTCAAAAACGCTTTACATTATTTTAAGGCGTTTATCAAAATGGAGCTTCCGAAGAATTCCGCGGAGCAACCGTTGTATGACGATTCGCCTCGTACGAAAATGGAAGAGCTATAAGGAACACCTATGAAAAACCATAGTATAACGGAACGGGCTGAAAATCGTTTCGCAAATTCGTTTGAGTATTTTAAACAAAATGAAATCTATATGTTGCGTTTTTGCAGGCAGATTACGGAGTCGGGCGGCTATGTTTAAGGCGTGGCAGTTCTGCTTTGCAACCAAAAATCCTCATTCACCATTCGGTGAATGAGGATTTTTTTGTTGCTTGAACCGATGGCCTAAGTGATAAGTCGGATAGGGTGAACAACCTCGACGGCGATTATTGCAAATTGGCAGTGCTTATGATAGAATAATCGTAAGTTGATGACCCTGTATGTAAGGAGGCGTGCTTATGGCGATCATATATACTCCGGAGGAGCGCAAAGATGCCAGAAATTTTCCGCGTCGTGTTTATTTTTCTTGTCACGAAGAGGACGGTGCTTTGCTGGAGGCGGTGGTACAGCAGCTGCGTCAGATCATAGATGATTGCGTGGTCGCGTTCCATAAATCGGGGACAGAGGTGGATTCGGATCACTTTGAGGAGGTAGAGGACTTCCCGCTGGTAGTCATTCCCGTGACTCCTATTTGGTTTCAGAACGGGTTACACCAGCAGGAGTTTGCGCTGCTCAAAGAGCATAACAAGCCGATGATTCCAATTCTATTCGATGATCGTTTGGTGGAGCAATTTAATGCTCATACCGATGAAATGCAGTTTTTGCGAATCGGTGATCCGGAATACTCGGAAAAACTAAAACGCGCTTTACAGAGTCTTTTGGTGGATAGCGAAACGGTGAAGGAAGTACATAAGGTATTTACCCATAAGCTATTCATCGCCTATTGCCGCGAGGATTTGGAAAAGGTCCGTCAGCTTATCCGTTGTATCCATCGATCCGAAGAGGGACGGCAGATTTCTGTTTGGTTCGATAAGTATCTGCAAGCGGGCAGGAATTTTGAGGAGGTCATTTTTTCCCAGTTGGACGACAGTCAGATGTTTGGAATGGTGCTGACGCCCCATTTGGTTCAACGCGATACTTATGTGAAGCGGCAGGAATATCCACGCGCATTGGCCGGCAGAAAGCGAATGATCGTCTTTCAGTTGGAGGATGCGGATTGGCAGACGCTATACGCCGAGTTGGAAACGATTGCTCAGGAGCAAGGGTTGCCTTCTCCGAATCAGCAACAGCCTGTTCGAGTCAGTCGGGACGAATCCTTTGCCACATATGTAAAAAGAATGCTTCGAGAAATCGGGGGCGGCAGTGATGTGAAGGAAAGGCGAGAGCAGAACTATTTGCTGGGTCTTGCCTACCGCAACGGAATCGGCGTAGAATTTGACTACCGCTATGCAATGAAGAAATTTAAAGCTGCGGCGAATGAGGGTGAATACCGAGCCGCCCACTGTCTGGCAGAGATGTTTCTTAACGGAATCGGCGTGCAACGCGATCTGAAGCAGGCAAAAAAATGGTATATTCGAGAAATCGAATATCTGTTTGAAGAGTACAAAAAATGCATAGCTTTGATCAAAATGACCCCGGTGCCTATTTTAGAATTCGAAGATGGAACGACGCTGGACGGTCGTGAGAAAGTGGCGGATTCTTTGAAAAATGAGATATTGACGATGGCGGGAAAGCTTGTGGGACAGGCGTGTCTGAATGCTCGTATTTTGCGGGATAATGGCTATTGGAGCGAAGCCGAATCTTTGTACCGACTGGCGCAGAAGGCATTGGTATGGTCAGAAAACAATGTCAATCAAGTAGGGGTTACGGCAAAGTACGGAAATGACCTCGAAAACGAGTTGAATCAATTTTTGCTTTTTAGAGGAAAATCTGATTTGCAAGCTTGCAAGAAATCTTGGGAGCAGGCTCTTGCGGCTTGGCAGGCCGACGACTTGGAGCGTTGCTTTACCGCAGTAAAAAGCGGTCATAATTATGCGACGGTTTTGATGATGGAAGATCGGGGCGGGGATGCCTTGCAGGTTATGGAGAGGACTCTTGCATTGATTGAAGATGTCCCCGGGGCATTACCGCAGAGTATTGCGGAAATCCGGATGCAGCTTTACAGAGATAGTGGCAGATGCTCTCTGCTCCATAATCCGGATAATACGGCACAGCGAAAAGAAAATGCAGCACGGGCACACCTAATGCTTCAAAAGGAACTTCAGTTGCTTGCGGAATATCCCTTTGATGTTGCGGAAAACCCATATTTATTGTGTGAAACCCCGTGGAACAGCTTTCATCAAGCAGATGCGTACGTTTATGAGGAAGATTATGCCAATGCGTTTTTGTCCTATGTAGACGCGCTCGAAAAAGCGGAAAAAACGCGGGCACAGCTTGGAGAGCGTTCTATCCAACATGATATGCCTTTATTATTCTTGCAATTATACGCGGAAATTGCTCGGCGGCTGAACCAATTTCAGTCTATTCCCGAAAGTCTTATTCAGCGGTTTCAAAAGATTTCGGAAGAGTTTGAAGCGCTTGATTATAATGTGGGACATCAGCTTGAGGTCAAAAAGTACCTTTTAGAAATCAGAACAGTCTTGGAGAAGTGGAAAACAGGAGAATAACCTGCTTTGACCTACAGCACGAAAAAGAGAGGGCGATTAAAGCGGCTCCCCAAATGGAGATAAATACCGTCTTGGATAGCAAAACTCGACAGAGCGCGTGTATCAAGTGACTTCTCTGCAATAAAAAAGATTCCCATTGAGGCGCACTCCGTAAGGAAGTGCGCCT
>JAZQAQ010000080.1:0-5368 GCA_045545255.1 Eubacteriales bacterium
GGATACCACGACTCCCGAGGGTACGACAACTCCTGAGGATACTGCAACTCCCGAGGATACCACCCCTCCCGCAGAGTCGGAGCCCGATAACAAAAAGCCGACCGGAAGCTGGGTTGTGGATCCCGGCAACGATGATCTCTACCACATAGACGAGAACAACAACACCCACATCTACACCCCCGAATATCCCGAAAAGATCGAGCCGGGCAAGGTAGTTGAGGTTCCCTTGAAGGACAAAGAGACCGGTGAGGATGCAGGCTCCATCAAGGTGGAGGGCAACGAGGACGGCAGCTTTACCGTCGTCGAGCAGGATCTTATCAAGGATCGCAAACCCGAATTCCCCGTCTGGGGCTGGGTGGTGATCGGCGTAGTAGTTCTTGCCGCGGGTGTCGGTGCATATTTCCTGATCTCCCGCAAGAAAACCGCCGAAAAATAAACTGTATATTCTTATCATATCACTTTAAAAAGCTGCAAAAAAGGTCTTGATTTGACCAAAAATTAAGTCCTGATTTGCAATGGGAGAAACTTTTATGATGATCTGTACCCCTACCGGAACCCTTGCCAAAGCATACGGCGAAGAAAAAGCCCTGGATCTGCTTAAAGAGGCAGGATTTGATGCCGCCGACCTGACCCTCTGCCAAATGAGCGAGCCGGATAACGAGTGGAACGCCGCAGACTACAAAGAAAAGGCACTTGCGCTGCGCGCTCATTCCGAAAAGATCGGTCTGCCCATTCTGCAGGCGCACGCCCCCTTCAATTTTGGTATGGAGGATTTCGAAGGAATCCACCTTCCCACCATCCTGCGCAGTATTGAGATTGCCGCCTTGGCAGGGGTCAAGAAGATCGTGGTCCATCCCCTGCAGTATCTTCCCTACATCGGCAACGAGGAGGAGCTGTTCCGCATCAATATGGAATACTATCCCCGCTTCCTGCCTCTTTTTGAAAAGTACGGCATTCAGATCTGTACCGAAAATATGTTCCAGCGCAATAAGCTGCGCGGCGTCATCGAGCACAGCACCTGTTCCCATCGGGAGGAATTCAACCGTTACGTCGATACCCTGCAGGAAAAATGCGGCGATGCCATCACCGCCTGTCTGGATCTCGGTCATATGGTGCTGGTGGGCGAGGATCCCGTCCCTATGATCAAGCATATGGGCAAGCGCATCACCGCCCTGCATATTCACGACAATAATTATCAGCAGGATATGCACACCCTCCCCGGCAACGGAAAGATGGAGATGACCAAAATTTTCGAAGCCCTCAAGGAGATCGGCTACGACGGAATCTTTACCTTGGAGGCAGACGGCTTCTTCAGAAACCAACCCGAAGAGCTTTGGCCTTTTGCCTTAAAATATATGGCAACGGTCAGCCGTCACTACGCAAATATCTTTGAAAACTAAAACAAAAAGCAGCATTGAAGGTGCTGCTTTTTCTTAAAGGAGAAGGAAATGAACCAACAAGAAAAGGGCTTGAATATCGGCGTTAGATCCTTTATCACCGCCATCGCCGTCATCTTTGCGCTGATGGTGGCGGCCTATCTTCTGACCATCTTCATCCCCGGTGGCGAATACGCCCGTTACGAGGATGCGGAAGGCAATCTGCTGATCGATCAAGCGGCAGGCTTTAAAACGGTAGAGGGAGGACTTCCCTTCTGGAAATGGTTGCTCTCCCCGATTCTGGTCTTGGGCGCATCGGGCAGCGGTGCCCTCATCGCAGTCATCGCCTTTTTGCTGGTCATCGGCGGCGTCTTTAACGCCTTGGAGCAATGCGGACTGATGAAGTATATGCTGGACAAAATGGTCCACCGCTTCGGCGGCGTCCGTTATCAACTGATGGCCGTTGTCGTCTTCTTTTTTATGGCAATGGGTGCTATGATCGGTTCCTTTGAAGAGTGCGTCCCGCTGGTCCCCATTGTAGTTGCCCTGGCAGTCAAATTGGGGTGGGACACCCTCACCGGTGTAGGGATGAGCCTTTTGGCGGTAGGCTGTGGCTTTGCCTCCGGTATATTCAATCCCTTTACCGTGGGTGTAGCCCAGCAGCTTGCCGGTCTGCCTATGTTCTCCGGCGCGTGGCTGCGCGGTGTTGCCTTTGCCCTGATCTACGGTCTTTTGATGGGCTTTCTGGTACTCCACACCAAGCGCATCGAAAAAAATGCCGCCGTCTCCGCCGAAACCGACTTTTCCGCCGATCCGAAGATGGATCGGGCACTGACCGCCTTTGTCAGCATCGTGGGGATCGGCATCGTCGCCATCCTCTGCAGCGGCTTCCTCCCTACCCTGCAGGACTATACGATGATCATCGTGGCGGTGATGTTCCTCATTGCAGGGATCGTCTCCACCTTGATCTCCGGTATGGGTAAAAGGCTCGGTAAAAGCTTTTTGACCGGAGTCACCGGAATCCTGCCGGCAGTATTGATGATCCTGATGGCCTCCTCCATCAAATATACCTTGGAAGAAGCCAACGCACTGGATACCCTTTTGCACGGTGCAGTAGACGTGGCGCAGACCCTGCCCGGCTGGACGGTGATCCTCTTTATCTATCTTATCGTATTGGTGATGAACTTCTTCATCCCCTCCGGCTCGGCAAAAGCCTTTATGCTGATTCCGCTGATCGTGCCGATGGCGCAGTTCTTCGGCATCTCGGCACAGCTTTGCGTTGTCGCCTTTGCCTTCGGAGACGGCTTTTCCAACGTGTTTTATCCCACCAACCCCGCCCTTTTGATCAGCTTGGGTCTGGCCGACGTCAGCTACAGCAAATGGTTTAAATTCAGTTGGAGATTCCAAGCCCTCAATCTGGCGCTCACCACCCTCATTCTGCTGTTCGGTCTCGGGGTCGGCTACTAAACCTTGACAAAACCTCTGAATTATAGTATCCTATTTTTGCCAACATTTTGACGAGGTTTAAAGAATGAAGCTGGACAGAAGAAATCAAATTATCGATCTGATCACCCGACAACGCACGGTAAAAAACAGCGAACTGATGGAGCGGTTCAATATCTCCATCGAAACAGTCCGTCGGGATCTGGAATATCTGGAGCAGCAGGGCTATCTGCGGCGGGTATACGGCGGTGCCGTCCTCAATCAATCCTTGAGCGGAGAACCGGAATATGCCAGCCGTGCCAAGGTACAATCGATACAAAAGGCGGCCATTGCGGCAGAAGCCGCCAAGCTGGTCCAAAACGGCGATTCCATCTATATGGGGGTGGGAACAACGGTTCAGACTATGGCTCGATATCTGAAGAACACCGATAATCTCACCGTCTTTACCAACGCCATCCGTACCGCAGTGGAATTGAGCGATTTTCATAACTGCAGCGTCATCCTCTCCGGCGGCAAGCTCCGACCCAAGGAGCTGACCCTCTCCGGCTTTCCTGCCGAAGAAAATATGGACAACTTCAATGTGGATAAAGCTTTTATCGGCATCGGCGGCATTACCGATTCCGCCATCACCGATTTCCATATCGACGAAGCCCAAATCCACCGTCAACTGATCCGCAATGCACGGCTTTCGGTGGTGCTGGCAGATTCCTCTAAATTGGGAATACGAGGCATCGTCAATCTCTGTAAGCCCGAAGCGGTGGATATCATCATCACCGACAGCGGCGCAGACCCTCAAATCGTGAAAGAATTGGAACAATCCGGCATTCAGGTACTCATTGCAAACGAAGAATAAACCTTCTCTCCCTTGCCTTTTCAGGCAAGGGAGTTTTATTTTTTGCCAAAATATTTGAAAAACTTTTGCATAACTGTTGCAAACATTTTGACAATGTGTTATAATCCACTCGTAAATATTTTATTAGGAAGGTGTTACGATGCTGAAAACAGATGTTGTTGTAATCGGTGCAGGCGCAGTCGGATGCGCAGTTGCCCGTGAGCTGAGCAAGTACCAAGTGGATGTCGTCGTCGTGGAAAAAAACGAGGACGTGGGCGGCGACGCCTCCAAGTCCAATAGTGCTATTATTCATACCGGCTATGACGCCGCACCGGGGACGCTGGAGTCTCAACTGGTGGTGGCTGCCAACCCGATGTATGACGATCTGGTACGGGATCTGGATGTTCCCTTTGCCAGAATCGGTGCGATCCTCCCCGCCATCACACAGGAGCAGTTTGAAAAGCTGCCGGAGATCAAGGATAAGGCGTTCCGCAACCACGTTTACGATGTGGAATACAAAACAGGAAAAGAGCTTTTGGAGATGGAGCCCAACCTCAACCCCGAGGTCAAGGGCGGTCTTTGGATCCCCAGAGAAAGCATCATTGATCCCTTTATTTTGGTTCAGGCTTTGGCAGTGAATGCCCACGCCAACGGCGTCCGCTTCCTTTTAAATACCAAGGTCACCGATATCAAGGCCGAAAACGGCAAGATCAAGAGCGTCGTTACCACCGGTGAAGAGATCGAGACCACTTATGTCATCAACTGCGCCGGTCTCTACTGCGATGAGATCGCTGAGATGGTGGGCAAAGCGGAATACAAAGTGGTTGCCCGTAAGGGTCAGTTCTTTATTTTGGATAAGAATACCTCCTGTCAGGTGGATCATATCGTCCTGCCCATCCCCACCAAGGTGACCAAGGGCAAGCTGATGTGTCCCACCATCCACGGCAATATGCTGGTGGGTCCCACCGCGGAGGATCAGGACTCCAAAACCGATAAATCCACCACCGCCGAGGGGCTGGCAAGCATCACCGCCGATGTGAAAAATCTGGTGCCGGACGTCAACGTACGGGATACCATTACCCAATATTCGGGTCTGCGCCCCAACCGCAACCCCGAGGGTCTGCACTTCGATATCTGGGAGGATCTCCGAGGCTATGTCAATCTCTCCGGTGTTCGTTCCACCGGTCTGACCCTCTCTGTTGCAATGGGCAAATATGTGGTTCAGCAGATGATCTACGACGGTGCAGAGCTGACCCTCAAGGAAAACTTCATCTCCAAGCGTAAGGGCGTTGTGAAGTTCAGCGAATGCACCCCCGAGGAGCAGGACGCGCTGATCAAGGAAAACCCCTTATACGGCAATGTCATCTGCCGCTGCGAGACGGTGACGGAGGCGGAGATTTTAGATGCCATCCACCGTCCTCTGGGCGCACGGAGCGTGGACGCCGTCAAGCGGCGGGTCCGCGCGGGAATGGGTCGGTGCCAGGGTGGCTTCTGCGGTCCCAAGGTTTTGGAGATTCTGGCAAGAGAGCTGGGCTGTAAGCCTGAAGACATCAATAAGAACAACACCGGCTCTTATATGGTCGCCGGTGCAGCGCGCTGAGAAGGGAGGACAAAATCATGTATGAAGTAACTTGTGATGTTGCCGTTATCGGCGGCGGTCCTGCCGGACTTGCGGCTGCGGTTGCGGCCAGAGAAGAAGGCGCGGAAAAAGTTTTGA
>JAZQAQ010000081.1:0-3153 GCA_045545255.1 Eubacteriales bacterium
GTACATAGGTACGGTAGAGAACAGATCCGCGAAAAGCGAAAAATTTTAATTAAATTCCGCATTGTTATGCGGAATTTGTTCCTGACAAAAACAGAGAAAAAAGAGCAGACGAACTTTCTCGTTGTTATATCGTAAAATTGGTACAAGCCATCTTTTTCTTCTTTTTTCTGCGGTCTGTGCCTTTTTTGAAAGTCTGAGGCGGCGTTGCCGCCTTTTTTAAAGGAGTAATTAAAATGGGAGAAGCGAAATTAAAGGTACGGCTTTTGAGCTATACCCCGGACGGCGAAAAGATGATCGCGGCTGCGGCAAAGCTTTGCTATGCCCGCTCGGATATTGATACGGTACTGGATGGGCTGACCCCCGAAAAGACCGAGAGCTTTTTGGATATGCTGGCATCTCTGGGTCACGAAAGCCCCATCGAGCATATTAATTTCACCTTTGGGATCGAAAACGTCTCCCGTGCCCTGCTGGCGCAGATCACCCGTCATCGTCACGCTTCTTTCAGCGTGCAGAGCCAGCGGTATGTGGCGGAGGATCATTTTGAATTTGTACTGCCCCCTGCTATTGAGGCAAATCCGCAGGCGAAGGAGCTGTACTTAGATACGATGGACGAGCTGGCAACCCGCTATGCCCGCCTGACCGAGCTTTTGATGGAGGGCACCGAGGGGACTACCGCCGATAAGAAAAAGGCCATCGAGGATGCTCGCTTTGTGTTGCCCAACGGCTGTACCACCAAAATGATGGTGACGATGAACGCAAGAAGTCTTATGAACTTCTTCCATCTGCGCTGCTGTACCAGAGCGCAATGGGAGATTCGGGAGTTGGCAACCCAGATGCTGATGCTGGTGCGGGAGGTCTGCCCCACCGTCTTTAAGCTGGCAGGACCGCCCTGCGTTGCGGGGAAATGCCCTGAGGGTAAGATGTCCTGCGGGAAGATGAAGGAAATGAAAGAAAAGTTTTTGGGAGAGTAAAAATGGGGAGATTGATCGTAATAGACGGGCTGGACGGCAGCGGAAAGGGGACCCATTCCAAGTTGGTGGCAGCCAAATTGAATGAAATGGGGATCCCCGCGATGCGGATCTCCTTCCCCGACTATGAATCTCCCTCCAGTGCGCTTTTGCAGATGTATCTCCGAGGGGAGTTCGGTGCGCACGCAGGAGATGTGAATGCCTATGCGGCGTCGGTCTTTTTTGCGGCGGATCGCTTTGCGGGCTTTCGTACCAAGTTTCAAAAGCCCTACGATGATGGGGTGATTCTGGTGGCGGATCGCTATACCACCTCCAATATCGTCCACCAGATGAGCAAGCTGCCGGAGGAGGAATGGGATCAGTTTATCGCGTGGCTTTCGGACTTTGAGTACGGCAAGCTGGAGCTTCCCCGTCCCGATGCGGTGATCTATCTGGATATGAAGCCGGAGATCTCCCAAAAGCTTATCGAGCATCGCTACCGCGGCGATCTTTCCAAGAAGGATATCCACGAGGTGGATGTGAGCTATCTGGAGAATAGCCGCCGCTGCGCCCTTTATGTGGGGGAGAAACTGGGCTGGCATATGACGCCGATGTATGACGAGGCGGGAATTCCCCGCAGTAAGGAAGAGAATTTTAAGATCATCTTCGATAAGATAAAAGAGGTATATAATGATCTTGGACTTTAAAAAACCGGAGCTTTCGCAAAAAGAAACGGTGGATCGGGCGGTTTGGGAGACCGATAACCGCCTTTGTGACCAGACTTTCGGCAATTTTTTCGCTTGGGCTGCCGCCTTTGATGTGGGTCTGGCAACCTATAAGAACAGCTTTGTCTCCCGCTGGGGGACGCGCTATTCCGTCCCGATCGGACCGGAGCGCAAGGAAATGCTGGATCAGCTGATGGCGGAGGGCGTCACTTCTTTTATCAGCTTTGACGACCGATGCCGTGCGTGGCTGGAGGAGACCTACCCCGGACGCTTTACCTATCGGGAGCGCAGAAATAACGCTGACTATATCTACGATCGGGAAAAGCTGGAGACGCTGGTGGGCAAAAAGCTTGCCGCCAAGCGGAATCATATCAACTATTTCGAGCAGCACTTTCAGTGGGAAACCCGCCCGCTTACCCAAGAGAATATGGAAGAGGTTATGGCTTTTAATGACCGCTGGTGCGAAGAAAACAATTGCGACGGAGAAAAGTCTCTTCAGTGGGAGGGCTGCGCTGTACGCAGAGGACTGCGGCATTTTGATGAACTGGGTTATACGGGGCTTGTGCTCTATGCAAACGGCGCGGTTTGCGCCTTCACCTATGGTGAGCCTATCGGAAAAGAGGGCTTTTGCGTCCACGCGGAGAAGGCGGACGCTAAAATTCGGGGTGCATACCCGATGATCAATCGCGAGTTTGTACGCAGTCTGCCCGAGGAGATCCGCTGGATCAATCGGGAGGACGATACCGGCGACGAGGGCTTGCGTCGCGCAAAGCTCAGCTATCAGCCTGAGCTCCTGTTGATGAAATACGAAGCGGAGGTAATTGAAAAATGATCTATGTTTTATTGGCAGAAGGCTTTGAAGAGTTGGAGGCGATGGCACCTGTGGATCTTCTGCGCCGTGCGGGAGCGGAGGTAAAGACTGTTTCCGTTACCGATGATAAAATCGTGACCGGTGCGCGGGGGATCCCCGCTGTGGCGGATCTTTTGCTGGACGAGGTGGACTTCGACGCGATGGAAATGCTGGTACTGCCCGGCGGGTATCCCGGCTATGAGAATCTGGAGAAGTGCACTGCTGCCATCGACCTGCTTTTGCGGGCGGATAAAGCCAAAAAGACCATCGCCGCCATTTGCGGTGCGCCTTCCGTCCCCGGTAAGCTGGGACTGCTTAAGGGTCTGAAAGCGACCTGCTATCCCGGTATGGAGGATACCTTGGGCTGCGAAGCTCTCACCGAAAAGGTGGTAGAGAGCGGGCATTTCATTACCTCCCGCGGTGCAGGCACTTCCATTGATTTTGCGCTGGCACTGGTGGCAAAGGCGGTCTCTCCCGAAAAGGCGGCGGAAATTGCGAAAGGAATCGTGTACGCATGAGCTCTCGCAGAGATTTATCCAAGGAGATCTCCGCTTTACTGCTGACCGTATTGGTGCTGCTTTTGGGGTTGAGCCTGTGTCGGCAATGGTTGCCCGCCTTTGATGCGGGGTTG
>JAZQAQ010000082.1:0-4303 GCA_045545255.1 Eubacteriales bacterium
GGAGGCGGCAGGGCTGGGCGCAAAGACCGCGATTGCCGCTTTTTTGCCCGATGACGGCGGAGAGATAGCAGTTTCCGCTATAGCACATACAAAGGGCACCATGGGCAAAAACCTCGATCTCCATCGTTGTACTGCGGCAGATTTCTTCGATCTCCCGCAGAGAAAGCTCACGGGCGAGCACCACCCGCTTGAACCCGAATTTTTCTAAAAAGCGGACGCCTGCGGGGGTATGGATATTCATTTGGGTGGAGGCGTGGAGGGGGAGGGAAGGACAGACTGCGCGCAGTACCCGCGCCACTCCAAGATCCGATACGATGGCACCGTCTGCACCTGCGGCAGCGATCTCCCTTGCCAGCTCCATCAATTGAGGCAGCTCGTCCTCACGGGTGAGGGTATTGACGGTGACGTAGACCTTCACCCGCCGAAGGCGGCAAAACCGCACCAGCTCGGCAAGCTCTGCGCCGTCGAAGCCCTTTGCGGCTCTGCGGGCATTCAGGATCCGCCCGCCCACATAAATGGCATCGGCACCGTTATGAACCGCACTTCTGGCGGCTTCAAAATCCCCGGCAGGGGCTAAAATTTCCATACAATTTCCGTCCTTTTTCGTATTCAAATGCAACTTTATTATATTAAAAAAATATAAATATTTCAACCGCAACTTGACGAATGGCTAAAAAAAAGGTAAAATAAAGTGAAAAATTACGAGTTGGAGAGATCGTGTATGAATAAAATTGCGGTTTTCTTTCGGAAATACGGGCATAAACTGCTGACCTTCTTTATCGGGCTGGCATTCTTATCCTTTTGTGTTTTTTTATTGGTGTTGGGCGTCAATCGCATTTATCACCTGTTCAAACCTGCTGATATTTATCTGGAAAATGTGGACCCCGACCTGATCTGGGCGGGCGCACCCTTTGATGAGGTGCGCGCCTCTGAGTTGGAGGAGGGCTCCAAGGAGTATTTTGAGCTTTATATCGCCAATTTCGTCCGTCAGGATTTTCCGGGCTTTACCGATCCCTTGGGACTGAATACCGACTATTTCGTATCCTACGGTATCTGGCAGGCGATCAAGGTCAACGGCCAGGGCGTCTATAGTATGAAAGAGGACGGCAGCTTCCTTGTTCCTAAAGCAGACGTTGAAAAATACGCCCGCTATAGCTTTGACTACGGCGGAAAGATCGAGCATCGGGATATCGAGGTCTGCGGTGCATTCGACTATGACTCCCTCAGCGGCTGTTATAACGTGGACGGCGACGTGCGTGCGGAGGCTTATCTTGTGCCGGATGTGCTGGATGTGAAGTTCGATGAGGAGACGGGGCTTTATACCCTCAGCGTCGATTGCTATTATCAGGACGACCTCAGCGAGGAAGATGTTACCAAGGATCCTACCAAGTTTGCAAAGCGGATCTCCATCACGATGCAAAAGGTGGAGGAGGTTATGACCATCAACGATGTGGAGACGGATGTTGTCAATTATCTCTATAAGTCCTGCGCTTTGGTGGATGAGACTATTTCTGATAAATAATACTTGAAAAGAGTGACCTTGAGCCACTCTTTTCATTGTAATAAGGGAAAGATATGCAAGAAAAAGAACGTCATTCGGCATACCTGGATTTTCGGGGAAGTGCCTATCGAAAAAAATACGATCCTGCGCTGATCTACGGCGGCAGGAGCTTTTCCTTCGGGACGCTTTTGAACCGAGCGGAGTATGCTTATAATACCTTTTGTCAGATGGGGCTGACCCCCGGCAGCAGGGTCTGCCTCTGGTTGCCCAACTGCCCCGACCTGCTGGCAAGCTTTTACGGACTTTCGCGATTGGGTGCCATCGGCGTTTTGGTGCATCCGCAGGATACGCCCGCAGAGCTGCGGCGGCGGATGGAGGCTGTGGATGCGGCTTTGCTGATCACCACCGCAGGGCGATATGAAGGCTTTTGCCGCGAGGGGGATCCCCTTCCTTCGGGTCAGGTGATCCTTTGCCGTCCCGAGAGTGATATGCGGGGCAAGGCACGCCGTATTTATCGGCAGTCGGAGCGTCTTTCGGAGGAGGAGACCAAGGGCTACCTTTTGGAACGCTTGATGGAGGCGAACCGCTATAATGCGATGGATACGCCTTTCGGAGAGGGCGGGCAGGAAGCGGTGATCCTTACCGGCACGAGCGGTTTTCTGAAGTCCCATTTTATCTCCTACCAGCCGGAGGAACTGGCAGAGACGGTGTCTGCATTCTGGCGTCATATGGAGCAGATACATACCGTTTATATCGAAAATTCCTTTGCCACCGAGGGTGGATTTTTAGCGGCACACAGCGCCCTTTCCTCCGGACGGACGGTACTTTGGAGTGTGGGCGAGCCGTATGAAATGCTGAAGAAGCAAAAGCCGGATTTTCTGGTCGCAACCGAGGAGTTTTTCTGGGAATTTCGTCAGCGGGCAGCGTTTTTCGGCACCAAATGGCAAAATCTGCAGGGCGGCTTCCAGATCGGAAAGGAGCTGACCCCCTTGATGGAAAAATTTGCCACCCGCGCAATGATCGCGGTGGGCGGCAAAGGGGCGTTGAGCGGCTCTCCCGTCCCGCTGAAGGTACGAAAAGAGGCACTTTATTTCGTGAAGGACTACGGCGTACGGACGGAGGATATGGAAGAGGTGCTCTCCGGCATTGCAGGGATCGCAAAATGCCGCTGTGTGGCAGATAATGCGGGGATCCGCCTGCGGGTACTGCCCGACGGGAAGGAGCCGGTCTCCTCTCTGGGACGGGGTCTGGTATCCTGCTGTAAGCGGGAGATGAACCCGCTTCATCTGCCGCGGACGGTGGAGTTTTGTTCCGCATTATAAAAAACACTTTACTAATAATATTTTTTATGTTATAATGCAATATATTGTTATTTTTTTGAAAGGATAGCTGCATGGGAATTGTCATCAGTATCGTTTCCGGAAAAGGCGGCGTAGGAAAGACGACCCTTTGCGCAAATCTGGCGTTTTCTTTGGCACTGGCGGGTCATTCGGTCATCGCCATTGACGGAGATATGGGACTGCGCAATCTGGATATCCTGCTGGGTCTTGAGAGCAAAGCGCCGTACGACCTTTTGGATATTCTGGAGGGACGCTGCCCGGTGGGTCAGGCGATCGTGGCGCATGATACGCTGCCCTCGCTGCACTTTATCCCCGGCGCGGAGGACTATACCGCGAGAATCGACCGAAATGCTTTCCGTCGGCTTTGCCGCTGGCTGGGAGATCATTATGAATATGTGCTGATCGATGCACCTGCAGGTGTGGGAGACGGATTTCGGGATGCAGTGCATTGCGCCCAGCGATGCATCGTCGTGTCCACTCCGGATCTTACCGCAGTCCGCGATGCGGGCAGGACGGCCGCCATTATTACGGGGATCCGTCCCATCCGTACGGAATTGGTCATTAATAAAGTGCGTAAGCAGATGATCAAAAAAGGGTATCTGCAGAATGTGGATCAGGTGATGGACTCCGTATCCTTGCCTCTTTTGGGCCTGGTTCCCCACGATGAAGAGGTGGTGATCTCCTCCAATCGGGGAGGAATTCTGCCCCAGACCCGCTCGGTCACAGCGACCGCTTTTAAGAATATAGCAGCGCGGCTGGAAGGGGAGGAGATCCCGCTTGCGCCGTTCTGGAGAAAGAAATAATTTTTTCAATTGAGTCAGGAGGATAGTAAAAGATGAATATCGCTTTGATCGCCCACGAAAAGAAAAAAGAGTTAATGGCGCAGTTTTGTATCGCCTATGCGGGAATTCTTTCCAAGCATAATCTTTGCGCCACTGCCACCACAGGCAATCTTATTGCGGAAGCGACCGGACTGGAGATCAATAAGGTGCTCAGCGGCCCCCACGGCGGTGAGGACCAGATCGCGGCGCGGATCTCGTACGGCGAGATCGATATCCTGCTCTTTTTCCGGGACTCCTTGACCCCCACTACCCGTGAGCGGGAGGAGCTGAACATCCTTCGGCTCTGCGACGTGCATAACGTTCCCGTCGCCACCAATATCGCCACCGCTGAAGTTATTATTATGGCCTTGGAGCGGGGCGACCTGGATTGGCGGGAGATCAACCGTCCCTAACGTAATATCATCCCTGCTCCCAAGCGAGCGGGGATTTGCTCTGTATAAACCTATCATATAAAAGGAGAAATCAATTAGAAATGGCTCAAATTTCAGCCCCTAAGGGCACGCAGGATATCCTGCCCCGCGACTCCGGACGCTGGCTGCAGGTAGAGAATATCATCCGGGAACTTTGCGCTCAGTACGGCTTTAAGGAGATCCGTACTCCGGTTTTTGAGCATACCGAGG
>JAZQAQ010000083.1:0-8697 GCA_045545255.1 Eubacteriales bacterium
CAATTACAAGAGGGATTAATGATCCGCGTATTCAATACGATGGGGTCTACGACCTCTACCTCTGCCACAGGCAGGTTTCCCGCCGCTCTGCAAGTATCATTATATACCGAGGAGAAGGTGGTGGTGCTGCCCTCGCTGCCATAGAGGATGACCTTTTTGTTGAAAAAGGAGAGACCTTCTACGATTGTGGGACGGGTGTTGCCGGTATAGACCTCAAAATCCGTCTTAAAATAAAACATCATATCTACGCCGTAGAATCCTTTGTTAAAGGGCACTTCCTCCAGACTGACAGTGGTCCAGACCAGCTCGGATTTTCTTGCACGGATATTGACGGCGTTATCGATGAGCGTCTGATCGCCTGGGCTTAAGTACACGCGCATATCGGAAAGACAGTCTTTATCTTTGCAGGTATCGTAGATTTTTTGCAAATTGACGCAGATCTCGTCTTCAAAGTTTTGAACATTATGATTTGCATTGTTGTTGATATCCATAGTTACCTCCTTACGGTTTAATCTATTTTATTTTATGAATCGGATTTAAATTCGTGAAAATTTATTGAAATACCGCTCATTCTGTGCTATACTTGCAACATAAAGTTTAAAGGAAGTTCGTTATGAAACGATTTTTATCATTCTTGCTCGTTGCGGTCTTGCTCCTTTCGTCTTGCGGCCGTACTTTAAATAACAAAGAGGAGACCTTGGCGGAGTTTACAGACGCTTTGAAGGTTTATGATCGGGACGCAATGTCTGCGCTGTTGACCGAGTTTCCCGATAAATCCCAATATGTTTATCTGGACGATATTTTTAATGACGCAAAATATATTGAACTTTACCGTCTGCTATATTCTGATATCGATTACAAGGTGAAATCATCCTCCAAAAATCAAATCGTTGCGGAGTTTACTATGCCGGATATTAAGTCGCTGTATACCGGCGTTGTGGCGATTGTAATGAATATCGCAATTTCGGATCAAACCCTTGTTGATAAGCTGGATGAGAACGAAGAAAACGGAATTATTTTGACTCAGGAAATGATGCTGACCCTTGCCAAACAAGGAAAGGCTGCATCGATGACAAAGGAGTATACCCTTACATTTACCGAAAAAGACGGAAAAACGGTGATTGCTTGCGATGATGAGTTGCGGGCGTTGATGACCGGTGACTTTTTTCTTTCGAAAAATACCACATTGGAAGAAGTCAATAATTCGACCGATTGATTAAAGATTCTAAATTATGCCGATGATAGTACCAAAGGAGATTATGAAAATGAGTGACGCAATTTTAAGTGCAAATAACGGTTTTGAAACCCTTGATGCCCGATTACTGAAAAGCCGTAAGGTTATGGCATTCGGTGAATTGGATGATAAGGCGGCGTGTGATATTATCGCAAAGCTGCTTTACCTTGCCGAACTTGATTCTGATGCACCGATTATGTTGTATATCAACTCCTGCGGCGGATGCGAGACGGAGATTCTTGCGGTTTACGATGTGATGCGAAATATCAGTTGCCCCGTTGAGACGGTTTGCGTCGGTAAGGCGCACGGTCTTTCTGCTCTGCTTCTTGCAGGCGGAGAGAAGGGGAGAAGAATGGCATACGCCAATAGCGAGATTATGTTGACGCAGGTGAGTCGTGACCGCACCTTTGGTCAGGCGTCCGACATTGAATTGGAGACAGAGCATTTGCTGGAATCCAAAGCACGGATCAATCAGCTTTTAGCATCGCTTTGCAAGCTCTCTGCGGAAGAGCTTTCCGCTGCGATGGAGCGTAAATATTGGCTTTATGCAGAGCGTGCGAAGGAATGCGGTTTGATCGATCAGATCATTGAATAATCCTTGACCCGCAGAAGAATTTCTGCGGGTCTTTGCTTTTTGAAAGGGTGAATGACCAAATGGCAAAAAAACATAAAAAAGATTGGATTAAATCCTTCGGGATTGCGATTTTTATTGTAGTCGCTTTGCTTTCGTTTTTATATGCAAACTCCGATCGTTTTTTTGGGGATCGGGATACGGTTGAACTTGGTGACGATTCCGCCTATGTTGATTTTATCGACTGCGGTCAGGGTGATAGCTCTTTGCTGGTATCGGACGGCGTTGTGACATTGATTGATGCAACCACGGATGATGAGGCTGAAAAAGTGATTGCGCATCTGAAGAAACGAAAAATCGAAAGGATCGACCATTTTGTTCTGACCCATCCTCATGAGGACCATATCGGTGGTGCGGATGAGGTCTTGGATGCATTTGATGTTCAGAATATTTATATGAAAAGACCGACATCCGGCACGGAACCTACAACGTCGGTTTACATAAATTTATTGAAAAAAATCAAATCGCAAGGTAAGAAAGTGACCGCTGTTAAAATCGGGGATTCCTTTCGTAATGGCGAATTTTCTATTGAGATCATTGGTCCTTTAAAGGATTACGAAGATCTGAATGATCAGTCGATTATTGTGCAAGCAAGCGTTGGAGAGTATGCTTTTCTCTTTACCGGAGATCAGGAATCGACAGCCGAAAAGGATTTGGTGGAGCATTATGGTACAGAGCTTCAGAGCATTGTACTGAAGGCTGGGCATCACGGTAGTAAAACGTCTTCCTGTGAAGCGTTTTTGGATGCAGTTTCGCCTCAATATGCAGTGATATCTTGCGGTGAGGATAATTCATTCGGTCATCCGCATAAAGAGACAATAGATCGTTTTGAGGATAGGCATATTCTCTACTACAGAACCGATCTCCACGGTACAATTACATTTCGTACTAATGGCGTGGCGATGGAAGCCGGGAGGGAGCGGTAATGAAAAGATTCAGTATTGACCGTTTTGAGGGTAATATTGCTGTATTAATTGATGAAAATGAAAACAAAATCTGCATTTCACGCGATGATTTGCCCTCTTCAGTCAAGGAGGGAGATATTCTCATCTATGACGGAGAAAAATATAGTATTGATTTCGACGATACCGATGCAAGGAAATCAGAGGTCAAACGCTTGATCGACGAGTTGTTTCAATAAAAAATCAGAATAATTTCCGAAAAACCTTCATATCCATATACAAATAAGTATGGAAGTATGGAGGTTTTTTGTATGACCAACACCAGCATTTATCAGGATATTGCGACCCGGACCGGCGGGGATATATACATCGGCGTTGTTGGACCGGTGCGTACCGGAAAATCCACATTCATCAAGAAGTTTATGGAAAATCTTGTGATCCCCAATATCGAGAATGATCATAAGCGCGAGCGTGCAATTGATGAACTACCGCAATCTGCGGCGGGAAAAACGATTATGACGACCGAACCGAAATTTATTCCGGATGAGGCGGCTGAAATCGTTATGGAAGATCATACGCGCTTTAATGTGCGTTTGATTGATTGCGTCGGCTATGTTGTGGACGGAGCGATGGGTCAAACCGAAAATGGTGAGGCGCGTATGGTTGAAACGCCCTGGAGTGAAGATAAAATGGAGTTTCAGCAAGCGGCGGAAATGGGGACGCGTAAAGTCATCTGCGAGCACTCTACCATTGGCCTCGTTATTACGACAGATGGTAGTATCGGCGAGATCTCTCGCGATGATTATGCGGGTGCTGAAGAACGGATTATTTACGAATTGAAGGCAATCGATAAGCCCTTTGCGGTTTTGATCAATTCTATGTTTCCTGAAAGCGAAAGTGCGCGGGAGTTGAGAGACCGATTGGTTCAACGGTACGATGTGCCGGTTATGACGGTGAATTGCTTGGAATTAGATCGCGATAAAATTCTTTCGATCATTCAGACTGTCTTGCTGGAATTTCCGATCAAAGAGATTTCCGTAGACCTTCCGTCCTGGGTCGGGGGATTGGAAAAGGATCATTGGTTGAAGAAAGAAGTCTATTCCAATATTCTTGAAAGTGCTCGGAGTATTGACCGTGTCCGCGGTGTCAAAAGAATGGTTGTTGATCTTTCTCAAAAGGAGCGGCTTACACGCTGCGAGATCGAAGGCGTCAATTTGGGTGAGGGTAGTGCCGATCTGAAAATTGAGTTGCAGCCTGAACTATACTATAATGTGTTGAGCGAAGCGGCGGGGGTTCGAATTGAGAATGATGGCGACTTGGTCACGATGATCAAAGAGCTCTCTTCTGCCAGAAAGGAATATGAAAAAATTAAAGACGCTTTTGCGGAAGCGCGCTCCAAGGGATACGGCATCGTTTTTCCGACGATGGATGAAATGAGTTTGAGCGAACCGCAGGTCTTTCGTCAGGGCGGACGCTTCGGAGTAAAACTTTCGGCCGAGGCACCATCATACCATATCATCCAAGCAAATATTTGTACGGAGGTTTCGCCGATCGTGGGGAGTGAGCGGCAGTCGGAGGAACTGATAGACTATCTCCTCAAGGATTTCGAAGAAGATCCCGCCAAGATTTGGGAATCCAATATTTTCGGAAAGTCGGTTCACGACCTTGTAAACGAAGGTTTACATAATAAATTATCAAAAATGCCCGACGATTCACGCTTTAAATTACAAGAAACACTTTCGAAAATTATAAACGAAGGCAGCGCGGGGTTGATTTGTATAATTCTTTAAAACGGATCAATACTAACCTTGAGGTGAGTAAAATGAACAGTGAAGCACAAGCGTTTTTTGATACTCTTCCTAATTGGCTCAGGGAGAATATTCTTCAATCCGGCGTGACCTTCAATACACGAAATGAGTTGGAAGAGATCGCTCGCAGGTTTTCTGCAGAATTCAAAGAAAAGCCCGATAATAAGTGATATAATACGGGAGAGGAGTCTACCTCTCCCGTATTATTTTTTTGACATTTTGCGCCCGTTGTCGTATAATTAGATGTGAGAGGGGTGCAGTGATGTCAAAGCGTATTTTAATGTGGACTTTAACGACATTTGTTTTGACCCTGATGCTCGCCACCTTTCTCTCTTTTCGTGTGTTGTATGGTGTCGGGATTGTGGTCTTGATTTCCCTTGTACCGACTGCAATCATTAAGTTTCCTGCAAAGAAATTGATATTGGCTTGCCAAATTTCGTTTATGATAGCGGCATTGTTTTTTACCGCGTCTGAATATACTGTTCATAAAACGAAAAGCGTTATATTAGATCAAACTCACGCGGTTGCGGGTGAAATTGTGGATTTAGGCACGAATGCTGCAGGAAATTTAGTGCGCTATAAGATCAGACTGACAGAAGTAGGGGACAAGCACCTTTCATTTTATGAACGTTTTCATATATATCTTTATACTGATATGGAAACGACCTATTTACCCGGAACTTATATTCAAGGAACTATGCAGTTTTTTGATTCTGAAGTTGACTACGGAGCGGGTAGGGAGGATCGAATCTTTTTAAGCTGCTACCAATCTTCTTCTGATCTACAGGTTGTCAATCATCAGTCCAAAGGCTTTTATGGTACCTTTTATCGGTTTCGCACATCAATTCAAAACAGGCTTTCTTATGGTGGCCATAAAACAAAAGGATTATTACGCTCTGTTTGCTTTGGGGATACTGATTCTTTAGATTCAAATTTGAACGTTTCCTTGCGCAGAATCGGATTGACCCACGTTACGGCAGTCAGCGGATTACATCTTTCTTTTTTGGTGCTGGTCTTTAATTCGGCTTTTGCGGTTTTGGGGATTCATTACAGAATAAGATACCTATTGGATATTTTTGTCAGTATATTCTTTACTGCGGTTGTTGGTTTTCCGCTTTCTTGTGTTCGTGCTTGTGTGATGCTGATACTCTATTCGTTGGGGTTGGCGTTGAATTGGTTTTCTGATAGTTTAACCTCCCTTTCCGTTGCTGCATTTTTAATCACCTTATTGAATCCTTATGCGATTCGAGATGTGGGCTTTTTATTAAGTGTGTCTGCGACCGCCGGAATCATAATGTTGACTCTTCCGATCGAAAATTTTATGTTTCCAAAGAGATTTCCGGTTCATCATCGGATAAATTGGGCGTATCGCAAGATCACGACTGCGTTTGCTTGTTCTGTTTCGGCAACGATTTCAACATTGCCGATTATTACAGTGGTGTTTGGCTCCGTCAGTCTGATAGGACCGGTGGCAAATGTCGTTTTGATCTATCCTTTACAAATAGTATTTGAGCTTGGAATTATTATGGTACTATTTGGTTGGATTCCCGGAGTCGGTGCCGTTTTGGGCTTTCTATGCGACATCCTCTATTATCTGATCGAAAAAATTGCAGTTTTTATGGGCCGTTTTTCTTTCGCCAGTGTGTCCGGCATTGATTTCTGCGGCTGGGTTTTGCTGATACTTTTGGTCGGCATAATCGCTGTGAGCATTTATGATTTTTGTCGTTATCGTCGGAGAAGTTTTGTTGCTCTTTTTCTGTTACTTCTTTGCTTTTTCGGTCTGTTTCATACCTTTCACGCGATGACCCATTCCAATGACGAAGTAGAAATTGCTTTTGTTGATGTCGGTCAGGGAGATTGTACGGTAATTTCCAAAGATCATTCTGCTGTGATTTTGGATTATGGCGGGTCATCTGAAAAAAGATATCATTTGATTGAATATTTGCGTAAGAAAAATATTTATTGTATTGAACTATTGGCTTTTACACATCTGCATAGCGATCATACCAACGGACTGCGAACATTGCTGAAAAACGTTTATGTGGACGAGATTTTATATCCTGAATTGAAATATGATTCATACGAAACGATCAGTATGCTTTTAAATGAAAATGCAGAAGTAATCACCGACAATTTTGATAAAACGGTATTAGGCGATGTGAAGCTTGAAGTGATTGCCGAGGCAGCATTGGATGAATCTCTTTCGGGAGAAAATGAACGCTGTATCTGCTATCGTGTCACTTATGAAGATACATCCGTCTTGGTGACCGGTGATTTGAGCGGTGCGGCAGAGATGAGATTGCTGGAATACGACTTAGATTGCACCTTGCTGAAGGTGGCACATCACGGGAGTGCATCCTCCTCACTGTATCCGTTTATTCGCGCGGCATCCCCGGAAATATCCGTTATTTCTGTTGGTGAAAATCCATATGGACTGCCTAAAGCCTCGGTGCTTGAGCGATTGAAAACGGTTAGTCCGATGATTCTTCAGACTTCGAACGAAGGGACAATTATTTTTCGTACAGACGGAATAACAATGGAAAGGCATTATTAATGAACATTGATACGCTGAAAAAACAATTGAAAGAGGGGACGCTTTCGTCCTTATACTATCTTATGGGTGACGAACAATTCCTGTTGGATCACTATCACGATAAGTTTAAGGAATGCTGTGCGGCTGTTTTGCCGGAGTTTAATTTGATTGAGTTAGATGGCAAAAAGATCGACTTCGATTTTTTGGCGGACGCCTGCTCCTCCTATCCGGTTATGGCAGAGAAAAAACTGGTTATTGTTGAGGATTTAGAGCCTTCGACCGTGAAGGGGAATAACGAGAAAAAACTTTCCGCCGCCCTTGAGGATATTGCACCGGGGGTTACGGTCTTATTTTGGGAGCACGCTCGGGAAAAATCAAAGTCCAATGCACTGGAAGCGGCGTTGAAAAAACGCGGGTGTGAAGTGGTGCGCGCTGACCGCCCCAAACCGGAGACTCTGATTCCTTGGATACAAGGGATTGCGCGACGTGGGGGAGCAGAAATCGATCATCGCGATTGCGCCTACTTGGCTGAGTTGACCGGAAACTCTATGCTGCGGATCCATAATGAATTGCAAAAACTGATCGCCTTTGCCAAGGGTGGAGAGATTGATCGTGCAACGATTGATAAAATGGTGGCACCGGAAGAGGATTCTTCTTGGTTTGCTATTTCTAATGCCATAGCGGAGCGGGATTTCGATCTTTTAATGCAAGCATTGCAGGCGTTGTATCAGCAGAATGTGGATGAAGTGGTGATCGCAGGAATGTTTTATCGTGCCTATATCGACCTTTGGCGCGGTGAAACCGCTTTGAAGGAAGGAAAATCCTCGGCAGAGTTGGCGACAGTGTGCGGGATCAGTCCTTATGCTGCAGCTCGTATTATGCGCAGTGCCGCAAGAATGGAAGAAGGCGAGGCGTTGGATGGCTTGCGTCAATGCCGCGAGCTGGACATTAAAATCAAGACTTCCGGTTTGAATAAAAAGGATTTGATTTATAGTTTTGCGGCAAGTTTATTGGCTTTTCAAATGAAAGATCATGAATAAAATACCAATCAGACAAATTGTTATTGTAGAAGGAAAATATGATAAGATCACACTTGAAAACATTATTGACGGGACGATCATTCCGTGTGATGGTTTTGGGATCTTTAATAATAAGGAGCAAAGATCTGCTTTGCGTAAAATGGCAAAAGAAAACGGCGCGATCATCCTGACGGACTCTGATCGTGCCGGTGCAGTTATCCGTGCTCACCTTCAGACGATATTGCAAGGTGCAGAGGTATATACTCTATATATTCCCGCCGTCTCCGGGAAAGAAAAGAGAAAGCCCTCCTTTTCTAAGGAAGGCTATTTGGGTGTTGAGGGAATGGATTCTGCAGTTTTGCGCAGTCTCTTCGAAGAATTTCGTGCTGAACCTATCGGTACTGCAATTCGTGCCGTTGATCTTTATGAATGTGAATTGACGGGTGCTCCCGGTGCCGGTGAAAGAAAACAGAAGTTACTTCGTTCCCTTGGATTGCCGCCGCATTTATCAAATAAAGCATTACTGAAGGAATTAAACCGTCGATTTGAGCCGGATATGTTTTTTTCTTA
>JAZQAQ010000084.1:0-12913 GCA_045545255.1 Eubacteriales bacterium
GGTTCGGACTATTTTTACAGCCCCTTTTTTCTTATAAAAGAACATAGGGAAAGAGTAATACTCCTTCCCTATGAGAATCTTTATAAATCAGTTTCACTTCTTCCCTTTTCCTGTTTTTCTGCGGTCGGGGACTTTATTGACAGTCTCACTTTATACAAATCGTACTGTTCTCTTGATATAATACGCTCTGTTTTTGCTGCGCATCATCTTCAGCTTCACAGATAGGGGTCCGTGGTGGGTAGCAACCTCAGCGGAAAAATTCTTTTCGTCCAGCTGCTCAAAGGATTTGATCTTGAGGATCTTCCCGCAGATGGGGCAGCTCACCTTTTTCAGCGCAGGATTTGCCAGTGCCTTTTCCGGTGTGCGGCAAGGGGGAAAGATATCCTTGGTGCTATGCATACTATACCAAAGCAGCCCGTTAAGCTCCTGATAATTGCGAATTCCTTCCTTCAGATCCAGGCAGCGGGCTACCCGAGCGGTATAGATGGCGTCATTAAAAGCGTTGTGCACCTGCAGCGAGGGAATGATATTCAGCTGCTCCATCGCATACTCCAGAGAAAACTGCCGATTTTCGTGGGCGATCTGGTGATTGAAAATACCTTGCAGATTAAGGCAGGGCGGCAGCCAGTCCTCCTCCATATCGTGCATCAGAAGATTATCCCGCAGCTGCTGGATATCATCGTAGCCCCAGGAGAGCAAGAGACAGTCGGTGCCGCACCACTCCCGAAATTCCTTGACCGCTTCCTTGAAATTCTTTTTGCCCTGCAGATCCTCTTTGGTGATGCCGGTCATCTTTTTAATACGGTAATGTAATTTTTTATAAAAGGTGGGTGCCACCAGCAGGTCGATGCAATCAATGGCTTCCGCCTTCTCATTGAGCTTGATGGCACCGATCTGGATGATCTCACCGGATAGATAGATGGGAGATTGGATCGCCGTCTCCTTGGAGAAGGGCTGATTCCACTCCATATCGAATACAATATAGTTCACAATTTCACCTCATATCTGTTAAATCATTATATAGGTTGTCCCGAAAACTGTCAAGTCACGATGGGTTTCGGTTGCTTTTTTCATAGAAGGATGCTAAAATAGATAAAAATCGGAGGTGCACTATGGATCTGAAACCTTTATTACAAAAATTAGAAAACTGTCCCTGCGGCAAGACGCATACGTTCGACACCGAGCGGGTGGAGATCGGCAGCGGACTGGTTCATAAGGTGGGCGAAATCCTCACCGAAGCCGCCTTTCCCAAAAACATTCTGCTGGTGGCAGACCGCAACACCCTTACCGCAAGCGAGGGGATCTTGGAAAGTCTGCAGGAGAGCGGCTTTATCGTAAAGCAGTTGCTTTACACGAATATGAACCTTGCCCGAGTAGAGCAGGTGCGAGAGATCGAGGCATTACTGGGCGATGTGGGCGGCGTACTCTCGGTAGGCAGCGGCTCTCTCAACGATCTTTGCCGCGTGGCGGCGTATGAGATGGAAAAGGATTTTTGTATCTTCGCCACTGCACCCTCTATGGACGGCTTCGCCTCTGATACTGCACCCATCATTGAAAATAGTTTCAAATCCTCCTGGCAGGCAAAGCAGCCTCGCATCATCATCGGCGACACTAAAATCCTGGCAAAAGCTCCCGTCATCCTCAAATCCTCCGGATTCGGAGATATGATCGCGAAATACATCGGGCTGGTGGACTGGCAGGTGGCGCGCCTTCTCATCGGCGAATACTACTGCGAGAACATCGCCGCCATCACCAAAGACGCCGCCGACCGCATCTATGCTCTGGCAGACCGCATCACCGAAGATAACGAGGAGGCCGCCGGCGCAGTGATGGAGGCCTTGGTTATGACGGGGCTTGCAATGAAGCTGGCAGGCTGCTCCCGCCCCGCATCCGGTACGGAGCACGTGGTTTCCCATTATCTGGAATGTCATAAAGTCATCAACGGGATCTGGCCCGACTATCACGGACGCAAGGTAGGCGTGGCGACCGTATATTGCAATAAGCTCTACCGCAATCTGGCAGATCGTCTGGAGAGCGTAACGGCAGGGGCCGACACCACCGACTGGGACGCAGTCTACGCCCATTACCATCCCAAGATGCTGGAGGATGTCAAAAAACTCAATTCCCCCACCATCACCGATCAGGTAGATCCCCGCCTTTTAGAGGAAAAATGGTCGGAGATCCGCCGTTATATCTATGAATACCTGCCCGAGACCGAGGATCTCATCCGCGTAATGAAGCTTGCGGGCGCACCCATCCATTGCGAAGAGGTGGGGGTCAGTGAAGAATTTATGGCAGACGCCATTCGGTACCACGATTATATGCGCTATCGCCTTAATCTTACCCGCCTGCTGCCGATGCTGGGCATTGATCCTATGGATTACATCTGATACATACGAGGTGAACCCATTGAACCAACGAAAAGAATCCGTCCATAAAGGTCACCGCCGTCGGCTGCGGGACCGCTATGAGACCAACGGGCTGGACGGCTTTCAGGACCACGAAGTTTTAGAACTGCTTTTGGGCTTCGGCATTGCCCAAAAGGACACCAACCCCATTGCCCACGCCCTCATTGATCGATTCGGGAATCTGCAAGGGGTCTTTGACGCATCGAAGGACCAGCTGATGCAGGTGCCGAACGTGGGAGAGTACAGTGCTTTTCTGCTGAAGCTCCTGCCGGACATTGCCCGCAGATATTATGAAGAAATCCATAACGACGATCTCCGTATAGGCACCATTGCTTCGCGGGTAGATTTCTTCGTTCCCCGCTTCATCGGCTGCAAGGAGGAATGCCTTTTTGCCGCCTTTACCGATGCAAGCAACCGCTTGATCGAATGCTCGTGTCAGTTTGTGGGCTCTGTCAATGCGGTGGAGCTCCACGCAACCAAGATCGCCAAAGCGGCACTTTTAGCGGGAGCAAAGCACGTATTCATCGCCCATAACCATTTTGAAGACCCCCTCCCCTCCAATCAGGACGTTTCCGCCACCCGTAGCCTTTTTCTGGCATTGGATGCGGTGGATATCCGGTTGATCGACCATATCGTCGTATGCGGAACGAAGGGCATCTCGATGGTGGAAAGCGGACATTTTGCAAAAGCAACCTATTAAACGAAAAGGGGGCTGTAAAAATAGTCCGAACCGCAAAGGGCAAGAGTAATGCTTCTTCCCTACATCAAGCTTTATAAATCGGTTTTACCACTTCTTGTTTTTCTTTTTTCTGCGGTCGGGGACTTTTTTGACAGTCTCGAAAATGGGCTGTAAAAAACTTGCGTTTTTTACAGCCCATTTTTTATTCAAATACACTCTTAATTTTCTTAGCAAACCGATCCAGCTGCTTCTTCACAGGCGGCGTCACCGCGTCGGTAATATCCTGCCGGCAAAGGTAGTACCCGTATGTATCGTCCTCCTCGACCGGAACCCTTTCGATAATGACCGGCATAATGACCGTACCCTTTTGAATCTCGCCGAATGCAAGGCAGACCTCATTTTTAACGTGATCGGAATTGATGGAATTGCTGCTGAGAATGACGACGAATACCCGTGCCCTTCTCAATGCGCGGCGAATGGCCACCGCATAGTCGTTCGTATCGCCTTCCGCCTTCATATCCCGCTTAAAATGCCACGCCTTCATTCCATCCTGCTCCACACGGCTTGCAAGATATGCGGCGTGCTTTTCATCAAAGTGGTTATAGCTGATGAACACCAGATCTTTCTCAACAGAAGAGGTGCTGCTGCTCTTTTCGTACTTTTCGTAATTTTGATTGATCTCATAGAGGGTCTTGCTGCCCTTTTTCCAGTCCTTGCGGTCATTGCCGACCGATTCCAGGCACTCCTCCACCTGCTGCTTTTCATCGGCAGTGATGGTTTTGCTTTGGAGTTTTTCTTGGAGCGTATCTTCAAAATTTTTCAGTACGGCGTCGGTCATATCATAGTCGATATCCGGCTGCCTGCCCACCTTGATACCGCCCCGTTTGCGATACAGCGAAAAGGCAATAGCGACCAGGAGGGAATCGATCAGCAACCCCGTCCCCTTTCCGAGGAACATAAAATAGCCGAAGGAACTACCTGTCACAAACTCGCCGAGAATCTGGAAGATCGCCCCCACTGCAAAATAGGTTGCCACAGAGAAGCAGACATAGCGGGCAAAGGTGTTTTTAATGCTCCCGCTCATAAAATAGAGGTGCAAAATAAAAACCAGCGCGGCGATCAGCAGTAAGCCCAGCGGCAGAATGCCGTATCTTGAAGCAAAGGAGAGGAGGGGCATTTCATTCAAAAGCGCTGCTCCGCTTCCAACTTCTGCCGGATCGCAGGGGCCCAAGAAATTCAGCTTACGGGTGATCATATCCGCAATATGCAGTTGATAGCCGCCACCCAGCGGATCGCTCATTCCGCGACTGGTGATGATGGCAAAGAATGCGGCGATGCGACTGCGCGCATACGGAGATAAAAGGACGGCACCCCAGCCGCATATAAAGGAGACCACCAGTGCCGCGACGGGTGCCCACGACATATTGATGCGTTTATCCCGTTTTGCTTTGACCAGCAGAACGAAAAAGGTGATGCTCATTATAATGGCAGGCTTCAGGTTCGCCTGAAGGCAAAGCAACGCAAGCTCGAGCCCCGCAAAGGAAAGGATTAAGAAGAATTCCTTCAAGGTGATGCGCTTGAGCTTATTGATTATGGCGCAGATCGGAAGTGCAGAAAAAGCCACAAGGCTTGCAGGCTCTATGGCAACGGCGCCCAAAACAACATATCGGTGACTGCCGCCCACCGCAGGCAGGATCAGCGCAACACAAAGCAAAATGATCGTTGCAACATAGATGGGAAAAGAGGATCGGATAAGCGTATTGACATCGAGGTGCTTCATCATCAAAAACATTGCAAAGCTTATACCGATGAATACCGCCGTTTTGGACAGTGAATCGGAGATGGAAAGAGCATAGCCCAAAAACAGCAGCAAGAAAACATATTCGGATTTGATTTTAGGGACACGGATCAGAAAAAGGGAAAGTACCGTTCCCAAAGCGATAAGAATAGAGATCAACATCATTATTCCGCCTGATTTGTTTTATTTTTCTTTTTGGAGAGCAAGCCTGCGATGGCCAGTGCAACGGCGCCGCCCAACAAAAGGCCGCCCAGCAGGTAAAAGACCCAGCCAAGGGACTCCGCTCCCACAGCGTAATAGACACTGCACCCGCCGCCCAATAGGCACGACAGCGCAAAGATCGGGAAAACGCTGGCGTTGGGACGGAGCTTTTTGAGCTCCTCCTCCCCGTGGGCAATCAGCAGACCCACCCGCGCAAAGAAGGGGGTGACCGCTGCAAAAAACGCCGCCAGAATCAATACCTCAATGGGCAGAAGCAGGGTATTTTTGATCAGCCCGCTCCAGAAATAATATAGGTAGGTCTTGCCCATCAGCACATACGCCCAAAGAGAATTGAGCAATACGTGGGCAAGATAATTGGCGCAGACCTTGGCAAAGAAAAGACCCGATACGGTGATCTTGCGGCGATAAAGAAAGAAGCTATAGAACACCGACACCACCATCTCTGTGATCATATAGCCGGGGAAATAGGCAAAGCCGGTGGGAAAAAGGAAAAAGCTCAAGGTATCCACCACCGCCGCGATCAAAACCCCCGCCACCGGTCCGTAGACCGCGCAGCCCAGCGCAATGATAAAGAAGGTCGCTTTGATCTCTAATTGACCGGGGACGATGGGGATCCGCACCAAGCCGTCCAAAGCGACCGTTACCGCACAAATCAACGCCGCAAACGCCAGCTTTTTCAGATTCTTCAGTTCGCTGCAAGCGGCTTTCCAATACTCTTTACTAAAAATGCTCAAAATAAAAACCTCCTCTAATGTTGCTACATAGAGGAGATTCTCCGGTATGCAGCAGCGGGATGCGAAAACCACACGGCAAGGGCTTTTCCCTTTTCGTTCCAAGGACAACTCCCCGTCCCTCAGACACTTGACCCGCGGTTTTCTACTCTGCCAGATATTCTTTAGGGTGTTCAAGTTTGATTGCTCACCCTAACTCTATAATAACATACCAACTTTGAAATTGCAACTATCCAACGGGAAAAACCGACAGTTCTTCTCCGTCCGAAGCATTCAGCTCCACCGCCATAATCCGCGGATCGTCGTAGGTGGAATAATAGTAGATCCCTTGCTCTTGATTGCAGCAGCAGAAATAGCGGGTATGGGCATACCCACCCTCCACGCGCACGCACCCCTTCGGCACCGCCACACTCTGCAGCATCCGAAAAAAGTGGCTGACGCTTTCCGCCTCTCCCTCTCCGCAGCGGGAAAATTTCCGCACGAACGCCGCTCTGCAGAAGCGCGAGGAGGAGGACCAATCCCCCGGCAGTCCATAGCTCCATAGCCCTCGGCTATAGCCATCCCCCTGCTCCGGGCTCAAACGCTGAAAATCCGCAAGTCGGGTGCGGTGGTAGGGAAAGTCGGGGCTGTTTGTCAGCACGCCGACGGGGTTTTCATAGATTTTCAGCCCCTCCGGCACCGCCTCCACCGTGATCGCCCCCTCCTGATCGGCAATCATCCAATGGAGCGGGGTGGCGGGCAGCTGCGGACTGAAATCCTCCTCCCAAAGATTGCACCGCTCCAAAAGCTGACGCACCTCCCGCAGGCTTGCGCATTGCCCCAAGACCCAAGGGATCAGCTCAAAGGAGGCTACATTTTCCGCCCCTTGCGCAAAAGGCTGATATTTTCCGTAGCCTGCAAACAAAAGTCCTGCCATCGCGAGCCCTTTTTCGTTGACGCCGTCGTAATAAAGAGGATACCCCTCCGCCACCGACGCCATTCCCACCATCGCGTAATGACGGTCCAACTGCGGCAAGGCGCGAAAAGTGAGGGGAAAATTCCGCGGCATTACCACCACCGATTCCCCGAAGGACCGCTCATAGTCCAGTGTCCGTCCGAAATAATGGTCCTTTGACCGAAAGCTCATCGCCGTACACATTTTTTTGCAACACCTCCGCCTTTATTTTCTCCAAATAAAAGATATTATTGAAAAAAACCGCGTAATATGTTATGATAAAAACAGTCGGTTGACAAGAATGAACCGAATTTGCCTGAAGGAGTTGATTTTTATGAAATATTGTGCACACTGCGGGCATCAACTGCAGGACCAAGCGAAATTTTGCGAAAGATGCGGAACCCCCACCGTCTCGGAGTCCGCTCAATTTAAAGAAGAGAAGGATTTTCTGGATATGACCCACCGCTTTCTGAAATACGAGCGGATCGCCTGGCGGGTACTGGGCATCTTTGCGCTGGTATTCGGGATCCTCTATTTCGTCTTTGGTCTGCTGATTCTGGCAGGGGCTGCAGGGCTGGTCCTCTCGGAGGTGCCCCAAAGCGCATTCGCGCTAGGTGCCATCACCTTTTTCCTCTGCTTTGCAAGCATTCTGCTGATCGGGATCGCGGTGGTAAGTCTGGTCACTGCCAAAAAGATCGAGCCCCACCTGACCGGATTATATCTGGATATCCATCCCGCCGTCGAGCGGTGCAGCTCCATCCCTCTTATGATCCTCGCTATCTTTTTCAATAAGATCGCGCTGATCTTCTTCCTCATTAACTTTTTCCGCATCAGAAGCAATCGGGCGTTGATCGAGCGGATCGCCGCCCACCAAAATACCACTAAATAAAAAAGATCCCCCGCAACTTTTGGTAAATATTCTTATCGAGCATTTACCAAAAGATGCGGGGGATTTTTTTGTTTTTACAGCCTCTTTCTTATAACCAAGAGGGCTCTTCCGGCAAGAGGGTCTCAAAGTACGCAATGTTGCGCGCTTCCATCTCGCCTGCATACTTGCCGCCCAAAAAGGCTTCGGCGCACTCGCCGAACTTCGCCCAGGACTGCACCTCCTGACCGGGGCAGATGGGATAGAACAACGCGCCGTTGGCGTGGGCTGCATCCAGATCGCCGGGTGCATCGCCGATCATCAGGATATGATCTTTCTCATACTGATCCTTGAGGGAGGCAATGATCTGCTTTTTATTGCCGCTCTCCTGACCCTTAACGGCGGAGACCAGCGACAGAAGGTTGTGCTCGCCCCATTCCCGCTCCAAGGAAGCCTGCTGGGTGGCGGAAACGATGACGATATCCGCAAGCTCATGGAGCCGTTCCAGACTTTCCCGAACGTGCGGGAAGGAGGGAACGCCGTGAACCATATCGGCGATCCGATCATTGACCTCCAGCGACCAGTTCAAAACGGTGCGGAACTCTTCCGACTCGGGATGCTCCTTGAGATACTCCTCCAGACCATCGTTGCTGAGGGGCTTACCGTCGGCAACGTACTGACGCAGCTCCTTCATCGCAGGGGGAGTGAAATTCCGCTCCCGAACGCCCTCTCTCTTTTCCAGCAAATCAAAGGCTTTCAAGAGTGCAAGCAGACGATGAATGCCGCGGGTAGAGGAATAAAGATTGACAAAATTCCAAGCGTCACGGGCATATTTAGCGACTGCCTGCAGTCTGAAATGCTTGATATAAGCGGGGCAGAAGCATTCCTTATGCTTCAGCTCCATTGCGTCAAAGGCGCAACCGTCGGAATCGATACAAATTAAAAATTTCTTATTACTCATCGTCTTACAGCACGTACTTTTCAAAAGCCTCTGCAAAACCGTCCTCGGTATTGAGACCGGTCACAACGTTTGCGGCGGCTTTAATATCGTCGGGCGCATTGCCCATTGCGACGCCCAGACCGCATCTCTGCAGAATCTTATAGTCACTGACGCTATCGCCGATGGCCATACACTCATCGTAAGAAATACCCAGTCTCTCCAGCACCACGTCTACTGCTTTCAGCTTATCCAAGGTGCAATGCAAGAACTCCAGGTTGGGACCGGCACCGGGACGGGTGTGGCTGACAAAACCGGTAGCGGTGATGGCATCATAGATTTCCTGCTGCAGCTCCTGAGGAATGCGGTAAACATTCATCTTCTCGATGCCGATATTATGCTCACGGAAATATTCGGAGGGCTTCTCTACAGGCTCATACCACCGGTCCTGAATAAACCACGCGTGATGAGGCGGAATGGTGGCCATATCGAAATTGTCTGCAACGTCCTTTTCAAAGTAGATCTTGGCTTCGGCAGCAACCTCATTATAAATTCTCTTGCCCTCGATGATCTCCCAGATCTTTGCGCCTTCCTCGGCAGGAATCAGATCGGTATAAAGACTTTCACCGGTCTCCTTATCGTAAACACGGGCACCATGGCTGGTTACGTAATACTTGATGCCCTCCTGGGTCAGAAGCTGGGGAGGCATCATCGTAAATACTCGGCCGGTGCAGGGAATGATATGTACGCCGGCTTTAATAGCATCCTGGATCGCCTTCATATTACGCATGGAGATCGCCACCTGGCTCTTGCTCAGGCAGGTTCCATCCATATCCATCAGAACTGCTTTAATTTTCATTTTGTTCCCCTTTCGGTTTTGTTTTTTTTAATTATATACTTTTCGGCAATGGGTGTCAATTATAATTTTCTCGTACAGGGATGATCAGCCCGCACCGCTCCCGCACCCGAAGCCCCTCAAAATACCGTTGCTCCAAGGGGATCCATTCGTCAAAAAAGCGTTTTGCCATCGGCGAAGTATTGCGGCGGAGGATCCTCTTTTTCTGAAAATCTCCTTCGATCTCCAAAAAGACGGAAAAATCATAGTATTCCGCAAAGGCGGGGTGCATAGAATACGCCCCTTCTATGACGGTAAGCCTGCGGGTCGGGAGGGTCGTCTCCTCCCCTAATTCCATTTTGGCGCAATCGAATTTCCGATAACGCACCGTCTCGCCCCGATGCATCGGGAGCAGGACCTCCTCCAAAAACCGCTCACGGTCAATATTCCCGCCCAATTCGGCGTATCGCTCCGCCGTCCGCTGCTCGGGACGGAGGAAAAAGTCGTCCATATGGATCACCGCGCAGTCGTAAAGCCGCTCCAAAAGGCGGCTGAGGGTGGTTTTTCCGCTTGCGCTCCCGCCCTCAAGGGCGATGCAAAGACGACCTCTTTCCAACCTCTTATCCAGTGCGGTAAGAAGGGGCAGAAAGGGAAGATATTCCTTGGCGATCACCCGATAAGAAGGGTGATCACTCGCTCTGAAAACCTCCGAATGACGGATGGCGGGATAGCCCGCTGCCGCCCAGTCTGCCACCGCTTTTTTAAAGGCGGTCTCCTCAAAGGAAAGCACGCCCTCGGCAACCATTTCCGTTGCCGATTCCAGCAAATCCTCCAAAGCCGCTCTGCCGCCCGTTTCTTTTTTTGCGGAGGCGAGAAAAAGTCTGCCGAAGGTGGCGGGCGTCAGCCCGTCCCGCAGATAAGACAGCGGAACTCTGCCGTAGTCTCCCGCCAAAAGCTCCAAATCCTGCGGCGGCGCATCGACCGCCTCTGCCTCGATACGTGCCACCGCCTCCTCCAAGGAGGAGATCGCGTGCTCGCAGCCGAAGGCACTTTGATAGATAAATTTGAAAAGATCCTGCGGTTGCATTTGAGGATGGCGTTCATAATGGCGCAGTAAGGCACCGCGCATCTCACTTCTCTTCAAGACACCCTCCCCTTTCCGAGGCGTAGTGATTTTCCAAAAGCATCACCAGCGGCGGAATCAAAATCAACTGCAGCGCAATGCCCGGCAGGGCGTTTAATACCGCGCCGCCCAAAAAGGCATTGAAGGTAAAAGCATCTCCCCTCGCTCCCAAGCAAAGGAACATCGCCGCGCCCCAGACCAATCTGCCGGCAAGCATCGCCACTAAAAGAGAGCAGTAGATATACGGTTTTTTGCGTGGCATCAGCCGATGGGCAAGCCCGCTGATCGCACCGTATGCGGCAAGCTCAAAAGCCATTGCAAGCGCAGTGGGAAAAATCGGAGGCATCCCCAAGGTCAGGGCGCGGAAAAGCGGGGCGACAAAGCCCACGCCCAGTCCCCAATGCCAGCCGCAGATAAACCCGCAAAGCAGCACGGGAATATGCAGAGGGCAGAGCATTGCACCCACCTCCGGAATTTGTCCGGTGAGAAAAGGCATCAGATAAGCCAATGCCAAAAAGAGAGCAGCCAAGACCATTTTTTGCGGTCGCACAAGTTTTTTCATAAAGATCCTTTCGCGAAATCCCCACAGGGGATACTGCGCTTTTTGATAATTATTTCATCCGCGGCTTTCTGAAATAAGCACCCACCAGCATCACGACGGCAAACACAATGCAATAAAAGAGGACGGGGAAAGAAAATCCGCCGTTTGCCTTTGCCTGCAGGAAGGGGACGATACCGTGGGCATAGACTGCCGCAAAGACCATAAAGAGGCAGCAGCAAACGGAGGCCGCAGGCAAAATAAACCGCTTACCCGCGCCCAGATTCTTTTCCTTGATCATCCAGCGGATGAAGATGGGGATATACAGTGCGTAGAGGGTCACGATGGGCAGCTCGGAGGAATCAAAATTAAAGAGTCCGAACCAGCCGCCGGTGAGGTTTGCGCCGTAGAAGTAAACCAGCCAGGCTCCGCTCAAAAGCAGACCCAAAGCGGAAGAATTGGTGACCATATTGGTGGATCGGTCGATCTGACTGAACATCTCGGGATTGGGTCCCTCGTTGCGGCAAGCGATGGCATACATTCCGCGGGTGACCGCCAGCATCAGCCCGTTCAGAGTACCCAGACAGGAGATGACGATACAGATATTCAAAAAGGTGCCGCCCACACCGCCGAAAATATTGGTGAAAGCAGTAGTGGCGCCGTCCTTGATCAGTACCTCATTGGTGGCACCGCCCGCCACGCCGATATAATACAATACATAAGCCACCACCACGATCAAAGAGCCGATCACCAGAGCGGTAGGCAGATTTTTCTTGGCGTCCTTCAGCTCCGCATTGATGGAGGTGGCGCAGATCCAGCCTTCATAGGCAAAAACAGTGGCAACGATGGCGGCAAAAAGCCCGCCGCCGGTACCGCCCACCGCTTCGGATACGACGGTGACGAAATTTTGGGTCAGCGTCCCATTGATCAGACCCACCAGCGTCCCGACGATCGCCATCAGACCGATGGGGATCATCTTGATGACAGTGGCACTGACCTGAATCTTTCCCGCCAGCTTGGGGGATAAGAAATTCATCGCGTAGGAAAGGATCAGGAAAAAGCCCGCCAATGCCAGAACCTCTGTACTCGCGGCACCCCAGCCGAAAAGGACACCGAAGTATCGGGCAGAGACCCAAGCGAGGACGCCCGTCATACCGGGGTAATAAATACAAGCCAAAAACCAGGCAAGGTAATAGCCGTATGCTGTACCGCAGGTCGCTTCTGCATAGTCCACAACGCCGCTGACCTTCTCATACTTGGTCGCCATCGTCGCAAACTGCAGCGCACAAATGATCATCAATGCGCCGGTAATGATCCAGGCGAGGATGCCCAAGGGCATATTTCCGCCGGTGGCGGCCAGCACGTTTTGGGCTTTGAAGAATAAACCGGATCCGATAACCGTACCGACCACCATACAAATAGCGGTGGGTAGCCCGTATTTTTTCTGTAATTTTTCCATAAAATTTGTCTCCCGATTTTAATGATACTAAAATTATAACGGAAAAAGGCGGGCTTTGCAATACCAATGAACGAAGATTGGGAAATATAGGAGGATGGTGCTTTAAAACGGGAGACGAAAAGACTTAAAAAAGCAGAAACCGCCCCTGCGGGGGGCGGTAAAGATTTGAGAAGTGATTCCTAAAAACAACAATTTGCAGAGAATTTAAAAGGTGCAAAAAGTAGAAACCGCCCCTGCGGGGGGCGGTTGGAATAGGGCTATTGTCAAAGGCGGCAAAAAAATGAAAAACAGGTGGGCTCAAGGGATACGGTGAGCTCTCGGTTTTCGGGGGCCGCCCCCAGCCGCTTACGCCGCAACCCTCCTGCTGCCCCCCTTCCCCGTCCC
>JAZQAQ010000085.1:0-5602 GCA_045545255.1 Eubacteriales bacterium
GTATCCTCCAGCTCCAGCATCGTGATATAACCGGTCTCGCGAGCGACCCGCGCCACCCATTCATCCAAGGGAGTCCGTTCCAATTCTGCGGTCAGCTGCTCGATCAAGGATGCAAAGCTCATTAATACGGGAGCAGTACGGCTGAGAGCGGGATATTCCGATGCCCGCCGCATCACCTCCAGCATCGGCAGATATTCCTGCCTGCCGATGGCTTCAATATTAGCAATGGTCGTGGCACCGATCTTACGCTTGGGCTCATTGATGATTCGCTTGAGGCGCAGGTCATCGCGGGGATTATTGACAATTTGCAGATATGCCAGAATATCCTTGATTTCCTTTCGCTCGTAGAAACGGAATCCGCCCACTACTTTATAAGGAATACCGCTCTTGACGAAATACCGCTCTACCGAGTTTGCCTGCGCGTTGGTACGGTAAAGGATGGCAAAATCACTAAATTTTGCACCCTGCACCACCCGATCCTGAATCGTCTCTGCAATAAAGCGGCTCTCTTCAAAATCATCGCTCAGCCGCTTGGTATAGACGGGCTCGCCTTTCTCTCCCGCAGTCCAGAGGTTTTTTCCCTTACGCTGGGTATTATGGGCGATGACCGCATTTGCGGCGTCCAAAATATTCGCGGTGGAGCGATAATTCTGCTCCAGTCGGATAACCTTTGCGTTGGGGAAATGCTCTTCAAACATCAGGATATTTTCAATGGTGGCACCACGGAATTTATAGATACTCTGATCATCATCGCCCACCACGCAGATATTCTTGAATTTGGAGGAGAGCAAGGAAACCAGCCGATACTGCAAGGGGTTGGTATCCTGATACTCGTCCACCATAATATAACGGAAACGACCCGCATATTTGGCGAGGACCTCCGGGTGATTCTCAAAAAGTTCCACCGTCTTGAGAATCATATCGTCAAAATCCAGAGCATTCGCCTCACGCAGCGCCGCATCATAGCGGGCATAGACCTTGGCAATCTGCTCCTGACGAAGATCACGTCCAAAATGCTTGCAATATTCATCAGGTCCTACCCGTTGATCCTTTGCGTGGGAGATTGCCCACTGCACCGAGCGGGCGGGCAGAGTACCATCATCAATTTCCAAAGCCTTCATCGCCGCTTTGATAACCCGCTGACCGTCGTCGGTATCGTAGATGGTATAATTACTGTTGAATACGCCGTCCACACCGATTTCCGCGCGGAGGATCCGCCCGCAAAAGCTATGGAAGGTGGCGGCGGTAACGCCAAAGGCATCCGCACCCATCATCGCGTCGATTCGATCGCAAAGTTCCTTTGCCGCCTTATTGGTAAAGGTGATCGCAAGGATATGATAGGGGGCGCAAAGCCCTTTGGAGAGCAGATATGCAATGCGGTTAATGAGTACCGTCGTCTTGCCGCTCCCTGCGCCCGCAAGGATCAGCAAGGGACCGTCGGTATACGCCACAGCCTCACGCTGCCGCTCGTTCATCGCACTTAATTTTTCATTGAGAACTTCTTGAAGCATCGTTACCTCACATCATTATTTTTCAACTTAATATTATACTCCTTCTCCCCATTTAAGTCAATGAAAAGGGGCTGTAAAAATTGTCCAAACCGCAAAGGGCAGAAAAAATAAGGAAAAAACCACCAAGTAAACAGCTTAAAAAAGAACAAAAAATGAGCTGTAAAAAAACTACGTTTTTTTACAGCTCATTTCTAATTCAAAATTACTCGGCGTCCTCGCACTCTTCGCCGCAGCAGGAGCAATCCCCGTCGCACTCCTCAAGATCATTGAGGTCGAACTCCAGGTCCTCGCCGCAGTTGGGGCAGTTGATCTTGCCCAGCTCTGCTACTTCGTCGTCCACAGAAAACTCTTCACCGCAGGTGGGGCAGACGATGGTATAGTAATCATCCTCGTCGTAGTCCTCATCCAGCTCTTCGTCCAAGAAGCACTCAACTGCATCAAGATCATCATCGATCTCCTGAATGTACTCATCCAGCTCGATGATATTGTCTTCTACATCTGCGATGGAAGCAGCCATATCCTCCAGAACATCAATGATATTAACAAACAGCTCCTTATAAGGATCTTCATCCTTGAGCTTCATTCCCTGCATCAGACCTTTAATATAAGCAACCTTTTCTAACACGGTTATTCTCCTTTAATTAAATTAGTCTTCCTTAGCGCGACCCATATACTCGCCGGTACGGGTATCGATCTCGATCAGTTCGCCCTCGTTGATGAAGATGGGCACCTTAACAACAGCACCGGTCTCGAGGGTAGCGGGCTTGGTAACGTTGGTAGCGGTATCGCCACGAACGCCGGGCTCGGTCTCGGTAACATAGAGCTTCACAAAGAAGGGGCACTCAACGCCGAAAACGTTGCCGTTATAGGACATAATCTTAACGATATCGTTCTCCTTCACAAACTTGAAGGCATCGCCCAGCTTATCCTGACCCAGAGGCAGCTGATCATAGGTCTCCATATCCATAAAGTAGTAGAGATCGCCATCCTGATAGAGATACTGATAGTCCTTGCGATCGATGGTCGCATTCTCAAACTTATCGGTGGGGTTAAAGGACTTCTCCTGAATTGCACCGGTGATGACATTCTTAAACTTGGTGCGCACAAAAGTGGCACCCTTAGCGGGCTTTACGTGCTGAAATTCAATTACCTGATAAACCTGACCGTCCATATCGAAGGTCACGCCGTTTCTGAAATCGCCAGCTGTCAACATAATTACATATTTCCTTTCTTTTAAGAAAAATTCATTTCACTTTATTTTACACGATTGATTCACATTTTTCAAGTGAATTCTCATATTTTCTGCATATTTTCTTCAAAAAGCCGTTTCATCTCCAAAGCATCCTTGCTTTGAGTCCCCGCCGACTCACAGATGATGATGGGCTCTGCCCCTCTTTTTGCCAGAACCTCTGCCAACGGAGCAAAATCGGGACCGAAAACGCGATCCTCAAAGGTGAGGTGGCGTTTTTCACCTCCGGCGGTATATTCGATTTTGGAGAAATGAGCGTGGAAATGAGAGGCGCGATATGCACCCAGCGCATCCTCCATCACCCCAAGCACCCGCTCATAGTCTGCCGCGCCGAAGAAAAGCCCCTGCTCTCTGGCATTGAGATGACCGAAATCAATGGTCGGCAAAATCCGATCGTCCAGACTGCAGAGTGCCATAACCTCCTCCAGCGAGCCAAGCTGATTGATCTTGCCCATCGTCTCGGGGCAAAGGATCATGTCGCCGTAGCCTTCCGCATCAAAAGCATCCACCGCTTTTTTGAGGGTATCCGATGCCAAGCGAAGCGCCTCCTCTCTGGAAAGCTTGGCGCAGGAGCCGGAATGGAAGATGATCCGCTTTGCACCGATCTTTTGGGCAAGGGCGGCACTTTCCAAGAGATAGCGGATACTCCCCTGCCGCTTTTCCTCCTCCAAAGAGGACATTGAGATATAATAGGGTGCGTGGACGGAGAGGGTAATCTTATATTTTTCCGCCTCTGCCTTGAGATTCTTGGCTACCGCTTCGTTCATCCGCACGCCGCGTCCGCATTCCACCTCATAGGCGTCCAGCCCGATTTTATGCAAAAAGGCGGGCATTCGATCGGAGGTCTTATTGCCCTCCGCTTTAAACCATTCGCAATTCCCACCCGGTCCGAATTGAATCATTTTTGAGCATCCTTTCTGCGCTTTCTCTCGATGACAGGCATCTCCAGCCACCGCTTAATCTTAAAAAAGAGGGTCTCCTTATTATCGATAGGCTCCACCAGTACGGTGATCATCCCGGCGCAGTTACCGCCCAGCATATCGGTATAGATCTGGTCTCCCACCAAAGCGATCTCTCCACTGCGCAGTCCGAACTTACGGCGAACCCGATTCAGCACAAAGCCCAAAGGCTTGCAGCTTCGATGATAGGCAGGAATTCCCAGCTCCGCCGCAAAGGTCTGCACACGACGACGGTTATTATTGGACGCAACGGCGATTTTGATTCCCCGCTCCTGCAGATGCTCCAAAAGTGCTCGCACCTCGGGCGTGGGTATCGGGGTACGAAACCCGACCAGCGTATTATCAATATCAAAGATAATGCCTCGGATTCCGTGACTATCCAAAAATTCATCGGAAAGCCCAAAAACATCCGGAAGCAGGTATTGCGGCATTAAAAGCATCCGTATTCTCCTCTTGTTTTTTATATCAGTATAGCAGAGTTCCTCTTTAAATTCAAGAATATTGTCCATAATAAGTGTATTACACACCGAAAGGTTTGATGATGAATGAAATTCAACGTCAGCAAGGAGCAACGAAGCTGGGGCTTGACCGCCTTTTTCACGGGTGCGGCAATCGCCGTCTTTATCGCTGCTCTCCTGCGGATACAGCAGCTCGCAGCAGGGCTCCGAACCGTCCTCGCTCTTTTTGCTCCTTTTTATATCGGCTTTGCCATCGCCTATCTTTTAAATCCCGTCCTGCGATTTTGGGAGGAGAAGGTCCTTCATAAGCTGCAAAATCCCCAGTCACGGCGTACCCTTGCGACGGTCATCACCTATACGCTTTTTCTGCTCCTTGCAGGCGGTACGCTCGCCTATCTCCTCCCCCGCCTCCTTGCCGGTATCCACACGCTGGCGACCGAAATCCCCCATTACTATGATACCTTCACCGAAAGTACCGCCGATTTCATCAAAGCCCACCCGAGCATCAATGAGATCTACACCCGCTACTCCGATAAAATCCAAGCCGTCATCAGTCAAGGCGTACGAGCCTTTACCGCCTATCTCGGCGGACTGCTCCCCAAGCTCGCCGATGCCACACTGCAGGCAGGAAATGCACTGATTAATTTTATTATCGGCATCGTCATCTCCGTCTATCTTCTGCAGAGTAAGGAAAAGCTCATCGCGCAGGTCAAAAAAGTGCTCTGTTTCCTCTTCAAAAAGGAGGCGCGGTACGAAAAATTAATAACGGTCGGCAGAGTGACCCACGAAAAGACCCTGCATTTTATCACTGCGCGTCTCTTGGACTCCCTCATCGTCGCCGTCATCACCTATCTTTTTATGGCGATCTTTCGCGTCCCCTATCCGCTGATCTCGGCACTGACGGTGGGCATCTTCAATACCATCCCTTATTTCGGCTCCTGGCTGGGTGCCATCCCGCCCGCCGCAATCGTATTAATCACCAAACCTAAAATGCTGATCCCTTATCTCATTTTCACCCTCCTTTTGGAGCAGCTGGACGGCAATGTCATCGGTCCTAAAATTCAAGGCAAGCAGTTGGGGCTTTCCGCCCTTTGGGTCATCTTTGCGATCTTTCTCTTCGGCGGGCTCTTCGGCGTGGTGGGAATGGTATTGGGTGTCCCCGCCTTTGCGGTCATCTACTATTTCGTCAATGCCGCCGTCAATAACGGTCTGCACCGCCAAGGCAAATCCACCGACACCGCAGACTACGCCGTTCCTGAGGATCGGGAGATCATTGAGCAGGAAAAGAGCGAATGACGAAAACACCAAAAGACGCCGTTGCTATGCGCAGCGGCGGATTTTTGTTTTAAAGAATAGAGAAAAAAGATGAAATAAGAAATAATAAAAACGGAAGAAATCCGCCTACAGGCGGATTTCCTCCGATTT
>JAZQAQ010000086.1:0-7591 GCA_045545255.1 Eubacteriales bacterium
ATGGAAAGAGTATGACTCCTTCCATTTGAAAATCTTTATAAATTGGTTTCACTTTTTTAACTTTTCCTGTTTTCTGCGGTCGGGGACTTTTTTGACAGTATCAAAGCTGCCATTGGGCGTATGCCCAATGGCAGTTTGATTTTTTATCGGCGGGTGTCCAGCTCAAAGGTCTCGCCGTTATAAAGACGGACGCGGACTTTAACGTCGCCCACCAATGCTTCTTCGGGGAAGATGTCGCACATTTTGACTTCTTTGCGGAAGAATTCCATGTTGCGGAAGACGTATTTTTTGCCGTTCGTTTCGCAGAATACGTCGGAGATGGGATAGTTGGAGGAGATGACCTCCATTTTCAGCTCCGGCTCTACCGAAAGGCGAACGACGGCCTTTTCCACTCTGGAGGGGTTCTGGAATTCTGCAAAAGTGAAGGGAATGTAGTTGGTATCAAAGAGGTCACGGAAGGAATATTTGATATCCACAAAGCCCTGACAGGTGTAGTGACTGCCGTCCTCGGCGATCCGCAGGCAGTTGGGGTTGTTGACATAGCAGATCTGCTCGGTCATCAGGGTGTAGCTTTTGTCGCCGTCGATGGTGCCGTCCTCGTTACGAATTACCACGGGGATGGCGGTATTCATCCGCACGTGACCGCAGCAGCCCACGCCGTCGGCAAGCTTCATCATGGCGTAGGATTCAAACATGGTCTGTTCGCCGTTTTCCTTGCAGATATCCTCGCAGGAATAGCCGTTGGGATCGATGCGCTTTTTGATGAACCTGGTAACCTCGGGCTTGGAATAACGGTAGGGTCCCACCGGCAGGAAGCCGTTGGCTTGGGCGAGGAACATCGTGTAGCCGAGATAGGCGGAGGTGACCACCCGTGCCCAGGAGGTGCAGGCGCCGCCGGAGCAGGCATTGCCCAGTAGGCGGTAATCCTCAAAAATGTCTCCGTTAATGTTCAGAGCCCCGGTTTCGGGGTTATAGAACTCTGCCGCGCGGTAAAGGTTTCCTGCGCCGCGGGTGATATAGGGCAAGCCGCCGTAAACGACCCCTGCCTTCAGGGTGCGGGGGAGCATCTGGCTCTCCACCACGTAGTTGTAATCCCCTTCCAATTTATAGCGGAACTGGGTCTGCAGCTTCATATAATCCACGCAGATCTGCCGCAGCTCGTCCTCGGTCATACCGGGCTTAGCAACGGGAATGGCTCTCAAAGCCTCGGGAAGATTAGTGGTTGGAATATTGGCGGAGGTCTCTCCGGCGTGGAGATTGCACTTAAAGACCCGTGCACCGGAGAGCTCGTCGCCGCTGATGAGGGTTACACCCATTTCAAGGCTGTAGCCGGCATCTTCCGTTTCGTAGGGCTTCAGTTCCTCAAAGGGCAGCAGCTCCTTCACGCCAAATTCGTTGACGCCTTCCTTGGATAATTCAAAGTGACCTTCCTTGACGGTATTTCCCGCCCGATCCTTGATCGCATAGGACGCCTTGGTCATCGGTGCGGGACATTCGATCCGCACCTCCTTCACCTCTTCTAAAGAAAGGGCGCAGGCGTAGGTCCTGCAATTGACGATCTTTTTCTTCATCCTCGGGTCGCCGATCAGCTCGTACCAGGAAGTATCAACGGTTGCCATTTCAATGTTCCTCGCTTTCGGTTTTTTACTATTATAACAGTTATTTTGCAGAGCAAAATAGGATATTCCGAACATTTAGGACAAAACGATCATCGTTTTATGCGGCAGGGATGTGAGTCCGGGAGCGCTGCTCCGCCTTTTGCCGAAGCAAGCGGCTCAGCGGAACCAGACCCAGACGCAGCAGCTTGGCTGTCAGATAGGAGCTTAAAAATACCAGCGGTAGCCCCCAGGGTGCGGGAATAAAATGATAGACGGCTTGATCCATCAGATAGGAAATAAGATACATTTCAAAGGAGCAGCGGGCAACATCCTGCACCAGCCAGCTTAAAAATCGGGTCGGAACCCGCTCCACCTGATAAAACAGCAAAAAGAGAGCGACGGCATTGATCATATGGGGCAAGGACGCATTATTATTGAAGATCAGCCAGCGGTTTTCGTTGTATGCCAGCAGATAGTAAATGGAAGTCTCGATCAAAAGCGTTCCGCCCAGGACGCAAAGGCAATGCCGGCGCTTGGGACTGGGGCGGTACTCGGCAATGTAGGCACCGATCAGATAATAGGTGATGAAATAGACAGCCTCCATATAATCCGGAATGGGGGTAAAGATGGTTCCGGCGATGACAAAGCTTTTAAAAACAGCGGGTACCATAGTCAGAAGGATCGTGGTGGCAAGCAATATTTTTTTCTGCTTTTGGGTGAGGTGGCTGAGCAGGATATTTAAAAACGGAATGATCAGAAACAGGCAGAGATATATCTCCACATACCAGCTATAGCCTGCCTGAAAATCGAATAAGTACAGTACCTCCCGCCAAAGATTATCTGAAGGTTGGACGATGTTTTTCAGGATCAGCAGGGGGATCAGGATCACCACATAGGAAACCAGAACCGGAATGATGCCGGTATAGTGGCGGCGATTGAGACCGTGCTTGCATTGCAGATAACCGGTCAGCAGTAGAAACAGCGGAACGCATACCTTGACAAAAAAGAAAACAACGGTCCATGCGGTCCATTGCAGGGAACGGACATTCAGCTCCATTTGCCCCGAAAAGGCAAAACTGTGCACTCCCATAACCAGCAGAATGGCAATGGAGCGAATGATGTCCGGTCCGGCCAGACGTTTTTTTACTTGCATAAGCACCTTCCTTTCGGTCATTTAATTCTATTATATATAAAAGCAGTGTGTAGGTCAAATCGATTTTTCCGCTTTTGCATTATTGAAATTTTCAGGCCGCAAACGAAGAACAAAAATGGTGCAAAAGGAGCGGAAATACGGATCTCTTTTCGGTGCTCCTGCTGCTGCCTTTTTCCCGGCAGTTCGCTTAATAGAAAAAGAATGAGCCGCTAAAGCGGCGTCGTTCTTATCGGAGAATTCGAAAATGCTCTCATTTTCTGTTAATAACCAGCATCGCATTTGTACACACAAATGCAGTCAGGCAGTAGCCCAAACCCACAGAAGCAGAAAAAGAGAAGATTCGTTTTAACTACGAGTCTTCTCTTTTTTTGTCTGTAAGTGATATGCTGACTAAAGTCAGCGTGATATTTTCTTTTGAAAAAACCTCGCCTGTGGCGAGATATTTCCAAAAGAAAGTGATATTGAAGCCTTACGGCTTCAGTGATATTCTATTCGCCCCTAAACTTGCGAAGCAAATATCACTCGGCGTAAGCCGAATAACACTGCGTAGCAATAGAACTCGCCGCAGGCGAATAGAACTGGCGTGATACTCCGTTAAGAGTATCACGCCAAAGCCAAGGTGCTTTTTCGTTTTCTCCCCAATGTTCGATTTATCTATAGACAAATTTTTATTTTCTATTATAATGTGTAGTAGAAACGGAGGTTTTGCTATGAATTGGGAATATTTACGATCCGATGAAATGAAAGCCGCCATCGAAAAGAGCGGCGGGCTTTGCGTGATGCCCCTCGGTTGCACCGAAAAGCACGGTCAGCATATGCCCCTCGGCACCGATGCTCTGCAGGTCAAGCACCATGTGGAGCTGGCGGCAGAGATGGAGGACGTGGTGGTCTTCCCCACCGGAATGTGGTTGGGAGATATGGTGGGACTCCAAAGCAGAAACACCCCCGAAAAAGTGGAGAAATGCCACGGCGGGATCGGTCTCAGTCCTCATACCCTTCTGACGGTGATGGAGGAGCTTTGCGATGAGATCGCCAGAAACGGGTTCCGTAAAATTCTGATCGTCAACTGCCACGGCGGCAATAAGGCGTTTTTGGATTTTTTCCTGCGTACGCAGGGTTATAAGCAAAAAAACTACGCCACGATGGTCACCCACAGCTGGAAAGAGGTGGTGGACAAAGCCGACGTTGCTTACGCCTATTTCAAGGAGCATCGGGCGGAATATCCGATGCTGACCGATTCCGATATGGAGGTCCTCAAAAGCTTTGCCGAGCGGGAAGGCGGCTGGGGCGGCGGTCACGCTCACTTTATGGAGACCGCCTTTATGATGGGGAAATATCCCGAGCTGATCGCAACGGATCGTTTTGAACTGGTCAGCGGGCTTTCCACCCATAAAATGGACTATCTCACCGATCTGGGGGTCACCTGCAAGGGCGGCTACGCTGCCAATTATCCCAATGTCATTTCGGGCTACCCCTCCACCGGCTGTACCGAGACCATCGGGCAGGCGTTCAATCTCTTCTGCGCCCGTCGGTTGGCGAAAATCTACAAGGTTTTGAAAGAGGACGAAGAGTGCGTCCGCATCGCAACCGGCAAATAATCTATCTTTTGTACAAAAACATCTCGGAAATCACCATTTATATATCCGATCATATCAAGTATAATAATTAAAAATCAAAAGGAGAAGCGTTTATGAACTGGGAGTTTTTACGTTCTGATGAAATGAAAGCGGCCATCGAAAAGAGCGGTGGTCTTTGTATCCTGCCTATCGGCTGTACCGAGCGGCACGGTCCTCATATGCCTCTGGGCACCGACTCTTTAGAAGTCAAGGCGCACGTAGAGCTGGCGGCAACCATCGAAGATGTGGTCATCTTCCCCACTGCGATGTGGCTGGGAGATATGATCAGCATCCACGACCATCCTCGCAGCACCGAAATCAACCACGGTGCCATCTGCTTAAATCCCCATACCCTCTTGACCGTTTTGGAGGAGCTTTGCGATGAGATCGCCAGAAACGGCTTCCGCAAAATTCTGATCGTCAACTGCCACGGCGGAAATAGCTCCCTGCTGAGCTATTTCCTGCGCGCCCAAGGCTATAAGCAGAAAGATTACGCCACCCTCATCACCAACAGCTACGATAAAGTGGTCAGCAAGGCGGATAAGATCTATGCGCACTTTGCGGAAAACCGTGCCGACTATCCGATGCTGACCGATTCGGATATGGAGGTCCTCAAGGACTTTGCCGAGCGTGAAGACGGTTTCGGCGGCGGTCACGCCAATTTTATGGAGACTGCCTGGATTATGGGTGCTTACCCCGACCTCATTGCCAAGGATCGCCTTGAGCTGGAAAACGGCTATTCCACCGGTCGCTCCAAGTATCTGCAGGAGCTGGGCGTCAGCATCTCCCGTCAGTGGGCGTCAGACTACCCCTACGCCTACAGCGGTCACCCCTCCACCGGCTGTACTGAGACCATCGGGCAGGCGTTTAACCTCTACTGCGCCCGTCGGCTTGCCAATATCTTCAAGGTATTGAAAGAGGACGAAGAGTGCGTCAAAATTGCAACCGGTAAATGACCAAAATTGAAAACCCGCCCCTAAATTAAGGAGAAACGATATGAGATTTCAAGAAATCGCTACAATATTGGGTGTTGAGAAGTATTCCGAAAAGCTCATTGAGATCTATGAGAATTTGGATCAAATCTGCGTCGACCCCTGCGACTTGGACGCCCTTGAGGCACTGGAGAAAAAGTACGCTCTGCTGAAAGAGCATTACGAAGCTGTCAAAGAGGCGGCAACCGCCATCAAAAACGATCCTGTGCGCTATCTCTGGGCAAAGACGGTGGCTACCGCCATCAAGACCCGGCAGGTAACAAACGGAAAGGACATCCCCACCCCCGTCAGCGACGAAACGCCCGCCGGAGACTGGATGCCTCTTTTACTGCTTCTTCCTGCCATTCCCGATGTGGAAGCGGCATACCGCAAGCTGGGCTTTGATAATGCGGAAGTGGAGCGGATCATCCATTCGTTCTATAATTGTATCGGTGCCACCGAGAAGCGGACGGGGCGTCCCGGCTATAACCGCTCCTATTTCAACTGGCAGTTGATCTATGTGCGCACCGCTCTCTTCCGCTTCCAATCCTTCAACTATGAACTGAAAGAGCTTCCCTCCGGCTACATCCTCCGAAACCGCACCTCCGGTGAAATCCTCCCCCTGATGAGTGAAGGAAAATTCCATCGCAGCGGTATGACGCTGGGCAACGCCGGCTTTATGGATGAAGAAGGCTCCTTCGAGGTCACCTTCACCGAGACCGAGGATGCTTATATCGGTCATCCCGCCGTGGATTATCTCGTTCGGCGGGAGGCGCAGATCTATCCCAAGGCTGAGTGGGAATGCGTCCTGCAGCCCGGTGACCACATTGTCAGCGTCCATATCCCCGCCAAGACCGATCTTTCCCCCGAGGCAGTGGAAAAAAGTTATAAGGACGGGCTGGAATTTATCGATCAATTCTTCCCCGACTTTAAGCCCAAGGCTTATTTCTGTAAATCCTGGCTGATGGATCCCCATCTGGAAGAAATTTTGGGCAGCGAATCCAAAATTGCCAAATTCCAAAACGGCTTTACCCGCTGGACCGGCTCCAGTGAAGGAAAAGAGATCTTTGGCTTCGTTTTTGTCGGCTTTAAGGGAGAGCTGGAGGATCTTCCCGAGGATACCACCTTGATGCGCGGTCTTAAAAAGCACTATCTGGAGGGCAACTATATCCACGGCTATTGCGGCGTTTTGTTCCGCTGATTTCCAAAAATAACCACCTGTTGCGGCATTTACCCCAAATGAATTGGGGTAAATGACCGGCGTGTCAAAAAACACCATCTTTTATTTTTGACACGCCGGAAGATTGTCTAGAATGTTTCCGAATTCGTCAAACCGCTCCGAAGTCGTATGTGATACTACGAGAGAGCGGTTTGGCGGATAGCAGAAAAATATTAATGAAATTCCGCATTATTATGCGGAATTTTTCCTTATAAGAAGAACATAGGAAAAGAGTACAGTTCCTCCCCTATGAAAAGCTTTATAAAATGGTCCCAACCAATTATTTTTTCTTTTTCTGCGGTCGGGGACTTTTTTGACAGTCTCAGCATTTACCCCAAATGAATTGGGGTAAATACCGCTTTTTTCTTCCCCAATTTCCTTTTTATACTTTGAGTTTTTCTCTTTTTTCGTCAAAAACTAACCTTTGAAAGGTTGTTTTTGAAAGATGAAAAAAGCGATTAAATGGATCAGCATTTTTACCTTGCCCGCCATTTTAACGGCGGTGCTCGGCATTTATGTTGCCCAAATCCCAACGGTTTATAACTGTTACCCCGGCGATGAGCCGACAGGCACCGCGTTCTATACCCTCGAAGCAGATGCCGAAACCCTCTCCCGCGAAGATAACAAAAGCTATACCGCCAAGGTCAAGCTTTTTGGACTGCTCCCCATCAAAAACGCGCTGATCAACCGCATTACCCAAAAGCAGTTGGTGGTGCTGGGGACGCCCTTTGGGGTCAAGCTATTTACCAAAGGCGTCATCGTAGTAGACAGCGAAGAAGGCAGTGCAGGCATAGAAGCAGGGATCGAGGTGGGGGACATTATCCTCTCCTATAATAATGTTGCCATCCGCTCCAACCAAGAGCTTGCGGAGCAGGTGCAAAGAAGCGGCGGCAAAAAGCAGCGTGCACGCATCCTGCGCAATCGTCGGGAGCAGACCGTCTGGGTCACCCCCACCCAAACGGAGGACGGCTATTCCATCGGTCTCTGGGTACGGGACAGTACCGCAGGACTGGGGACCCTCACCTACTATGACC
>JAZQAQ010000087.1:0-3950 GCA_045545255.1 Eubacteriales bacterium
TGAGTCCGTACAGTGGATGGTAAAAAAATATCTTAAGATGGCAGGTTATGAATCAAGACACCTCTCAGTACACAAGCTCCGCCACACCGCAGCCACGCTGATGCACCGACACGGGCATGTGGACATCCGAGTACTACAGGAGATTCTTGGTCACGAAAACCTCGGTACAACACAAATCTATACCCACGTAGACAGCGAGACAATTAAAGAAGCTTCTATGAGCAATCCCCTATCCAATGTAAAAAGAAAAAATAATGAATAAGAGGACGATAGTATCGTCCTCTTATTCATCAGCGTGTCAAAAAATTCATTTTTATATTTTTGACACGCTGATAGATTGCCTAAAATGTTTCCGAATTCGTCAAACCGGTCTCGTCGGCGTACACAGGTACGGTAGAGAGCGGTTTGGCGGATAGCAAAAAAATTTAATCAAATTCCGCATTGCTATGCGGAATTTTTCCTTATAAAAGACCAAATGGAAAGAGTATGACTCCTTCCATTTGAAAATATTTATAAATTGTTTTCACTTTTCGTTTTTTCTGCGGTCGGGAACTTTTTTGACCGTCTCTGAATAAGAGGACGATAGTATCGTCCTCTTATTTATATAATGATCAATTCTTTAGGAGATGCAGTTAAGTTTTCAAACCCGGATTCAGTAATATAGACCATATCTTCAATACGAACACCAAATTGATCCGAAAGGTAAATCCCCGGCTCTACAGTCAGTACCATCCCGGGTTCAAGAGGTGTTTCGTCGGAGGTATTGAAGCTTGGCGATTCGTGGACCTCGAGTCCGACACTATGCCCTAAACCGTGACCGAAGCAATCACCAAATCCGGCTTGAGTTATATAAGAGCGAGCGATGCCGTCTATATCCTTACAAACCTTCCCAGGAGCAATTCCAGAAAGTGCTTTTTCTTGCGCAGAAAGTACTGTATTATAGACCTGCAATTGAAGGTCGTTTACTTCCCCTACTGCAACTGTACGGGTCATATCAGAGCAATAGCCATCCACAATCGTACCGAAATCCATCGTGATAAAATCACCTTTTTCGATGGTTTTTGCAGTCGGCACTCCGTGCGGAAGCGAAGAGTTTTTGCCGGAAACGACGATCGTGTCAAATGATACGCCCTCTCCCCCTTGCTTGCGCATATAATACTCCATCTCAAGCATAATCTCACGCTCTGTACGACCGGGGCGTATGTGATTTAAGATATATGAAAAAGTATCATCGGTGATTCTTTGCGCCGCCTTGATTCGCGCCAATTCTGCAGAAGATTTCTTGCTGCGAAGCTGCAAAATCATACGGTCCATTTTATCGGAATCTGAAAATTTAAAATCAGGCAATCTTTGAGAGAACGCAGAAAACTGCTGCAAGGTCACCTGCGAGGTTTCGATATAAATCTCTCTGATCCGAAGTCGGTTCAGCGCCTCGCCAAGCTGCTGATATACGTTTTTAGCAAGAATCACCTCACAATGCGAAATTGATTTTACAGCCTTTTCATAATAACGAAAATCAATAAAAAACTCCGCCGCATCCCTCGTAATCAAAAGCGTTCCTGCAGAGGAAGAAAAACCGGTAAAATACAGTCTGTTTATATCACTGATAATAACAAACGCCTCACTATCGGATAGGCTATTTTGAATCGATTTAATTCTCTGCAGCATAATATCCTCCAACTAACCCTGACGCACACATCTCACGGTTATCCGCTGTTCGCCACCTTTGGTACAGGTAAACAGAGTCAGATCCCAGCCGCCTGAATACATATCAGAGACGGCCGTTCCGTCTAATACGGAGATCTCATTAACCTTATAGAAATGTGATACACCGTAAGCGTCAATAAATATGATCGAATCACCGATTTGAACTTTGCTGAGTTTCCCAAAATGACTTTTATAATTATGCGCAGCAATAATCATATCATTTGTGGAAATATTACCGGAATAGCGGCAAGGTGCCGCCTTTAAACAAGCTTCATCCCACACATCATATACAGGCAACTCAACTTTGATCTTATCAATTATAATCTTTCCGCAAAAAGTATCGTCACCCAAAGCGATGATTGAAGCGTCATCGCTATTATTGGATGCGTCCTCTAATTTGCTTAAAATTTCGGTTGCTTTCTGACCCGCATTCTTATCTTCAAAAGCATTAAAAAGATACCAGCCTACGGCCATCAGCAACAATACAAAACCAAGCAAAAGAAATGCTATCCCCCTATTTCTTTTTGCCATTTTTCTTTGCCCCTAACTCAAAGATGCCAAGTAAAACAAAGCAAACACCGGCAAGTGCAATAACAGCGATCGGCCACCAAAACTGACCTGTTTGCGGAAGTTTTTCACCTGCATAAGTATTTGTAATCACAAAACCGTTAGCAGCATCTCCGCTGTAATCAACCTTATAATTTGAAATTGCACGCTCACGGACAGAGTAAACTCCGTCTTTAGGCAGCCTTAAAAAGGTATGTGCCCAGCCGTTTTCCTCGCTCAGCACCACCGAACCAACCACGTCTTCCTTATTCATAAGTTCGATCGTTACAGAGTCGGGGCGTTTTTTGGACGCGTTGTTTTTATCGTCCCATTTCTTTATAACATAGATGCTGATTTCGTTTGGAGTATTATCATCAACTTTAGGCGCAGACGCCACTTCAAAATGCAATTCATTTCCTGATTCATATGGAAGAAACACAACATAGGGATTGAAGGTATGAGGGCTGCTTTCTTCACAATATACAAGCCAGATGCCCAAATCCAAGTCAGAAAAAGAAGCAATGCCATTTATAGAAACATTCAATAATGTTTCTATATTCTTTTCTTTCACATAATCAACGATCGTTTTTGCAACAGTTTCATTATTAACAATACCGGAAATTGAAATTCCCGAATCTTTGAACGCCGGTGCAAGCACATATCCGGAATCACTCAAATCTGCAATCCGGCAAAGGTGCACTTTAATATCATCTAATCTGTTTTTTTCTTTATCTTCGAGCGTTATAGTGATCCCGCCTCGCTCCCCTTCTGCAAATGAAGCGGTGACTGAGGGTACAGTCAATAGAATCACCAATAAAGTAATAAAGAGGTTTTTAAGAATTGTTCTCATTTGTTTGTTCGCCGCCTTTGTCTGAGGTTGCCTTTTTCATTTTACGGATATCTCGCAATTTTTTCACGGCAACAGCTATAATGAATAAGCCTATAAGAGAGAATGTCAGCAAGTACTTTAGATCAATGTGCAGAATCTCATTAACGACACCGTCATCTTTTGCGGAAAGGTCGGTCTCATCAACTCGAACACCTCGTACTAAAAGTCTATGAGAATTAACTCCGTACGGAGTACAAGTAACAAGCGTTACACAATCCTTACCGCTGATCACATTAAGCCTTGATACTTCGTCCGGCTCCACAATGGATACATCATCTATTTTATACTCCAGAACCTCGTTTAACACGTGAATATAGAATCGGTCACCAATCTTTAGATGATCGATATTTGTTAGCAATTTTGCAGAAGGTAACCCGGTGTGCCCCGCAAGAACACAGTGTGTACTGTTTCCGCCGACGGGCAGATGTGTTTCGGGTACATGGCCAATCCCTTTTTGAAGTACGTTCTCATCAATCGTGTGATAAATGATCAGTGATACGCTGATTTTAGGTATCTCAATATAGCCCATCATACCGTTTCCTGCGGTATTGAGTACTTCTTCATATGTTAAACCAAGTTCTTTGAGTTTTTCAATATTGGCGCGATTCTCATTATAAGTAACCGCAGCTTTCATCGCCTCATTTAATTGCTCGGAAGACGTCTCTTCAAAAGAATTTTTATAATCTCCAATAAGCTTATGGTTTAAATAGCGATTATATAAGTTACTGACGGTAGGATAAAGAAAGAGGGAAAGACCGCAGATAAAAATAATCACAACAATAAATGTTGATAAGTGTTTTTTCATTGG
>JAZQAQ010000088.1:0-1857 GCA_045545255.1 Eubacteriales bacterium
CCCTGCTCATACATATCGGAAAAAGCGACAACCCGCAAGCGTTCACCGTTCTTCACCACGATGGCACCCTCGGTAATATTGTACTGCGCACCGAAAGCGGTCAGTGCACTGGGGTTCACGTCCGGATCCACATAGGTGCAAGAGATATTCTCCGAAAGGTTGGCAAACCGCTTGAGAGTCTCGCGGAACTGCTCGGGATACTCGTCCTCGTTATACATCACCGTCAGCTCGATCTTATCCTCTTTGGTGAGGGCGTTGACGATCTGCTTGGTGGTATCGGAAATGCTATAGAGGTCATAGGAGGTCATATCCAACTTCCAAGAATAGGCATCCGCCAGCAGGGAGAAGATGATATTGATGATAATAACCACTGCTACGAAAGCGACGGTCAGACCGGTCGCCACAGAGCCATATTTGAACTTACGGCTTTTGAAAAAGGAAAGCACTTCTTTATTCTTGCCGAAAGCCATCAACTCCACCTCCTTTTATCAATGATACGGATGATCAAAAAGAGGAAGACCACCGTCAGACTGATGAAATAAAAAATTGCAGAAAAATCGAAAAGTCCCGTTGCCAGCTTTTCAAAGCGGCTTGCCACCGAAATGACACCCAGCAGCTTATTGATAAAGCGGACGTTGATCACCGTCTGCAAAATATCGCAGATGGCGAAGATGAGAAGGGTGAAAAAGCCCATCATAAATGCGATGATCTGGCTCTCCGTGATGCACGCCATCAGCATAGCGATGGCGATATAGGCAGCACCCACCAGCAGGATACCGATATAGCTGCCGATCAAGATTCCCACTTCCACGTGCCCATTGAAGAACAGGAAACCCATACTGAAGATGCTGGGGATCAGGCTGATGAGAAACATTGTATATGCCGCAAAAAACTTACCCAGCACCATTTGAGTAATGCTGATGGGGGCGGTAATGAGGATCTGGTCCGTCTTATTCTTCCGCTCCTCGGGGAAGAGCTTCATCGTCAGAATGGGGACGACCAGAATCATAATATAGCAGCTGAAATAGAAATAGTAGCTGACGTCGGAGCTATAGTTTGCCAGGTTAAAGAGGCTGAAGCAAGCACCGGCAATAATGAGATACAAAAAGAGGTAGACATAGCCCACCGGGGATTTGAGGAAAGAGCGAAGCTCTCTTTTCCAGACGGCACTCATTCTTCCACACCTCCTTCGTTGGCAATCAGGTTGACGAATACATCCTCCAAAGACATATCCATAGATTTAAGACCCATCAGCACCCAGCCGCGCTCCGCCAGCATTCGGAAGAGGGGCTTACGGATATCCACACTGGGCTGACACTCGATCAGGAAATCAAAGGCACCCTGCTCCTTTTGAGCAAGCTCGTCCACAGAGAGGACGCCGTCCATCGCGCGAACAGCCTTCTTTACATCGTTTTTGCCGCCTGCGATACGGGCGACCAGTCTGCGGTTGCCCGCAGTCTTATAGGTAAGGGTATCCGCGTTGCCGTCTGCAATCAGCTGACCCTTATTGATCACGATGATCCGATCGCAGACCGCCTGCACCTCCTGCAGGATATGGGTAGAAAGAATGACGGTATGCTTCTTACCCAACCGCTTGATCAGATTACGGATCTCAATGATCTGTCGGGGATCCAGACCCACCGTCGGCTCATCCAGAATGAGGACGGGGGGATTGCCCACCAGTGCTTGAGCAAAGCCCACGCGCTGACGATAGCCCTTGGAAAGATTTTTGATCATTCGATTATAGACATCGGTGATCTTGATCAGCTCGCAGATTTCCGCAAGATGCTCCTTGCGCGGGAATTTGCAGCCCTTCAGATCATAGACGAACTCCAGATACTCCTTCACCGTCATATC
>JAZQAQ010000089.1:0-11161 GCA_045545255.1 Eubacteriales bacterium
ACGATATGCTGCCGGCGGATCTGTTCCGCAAAAATGCCCGTAAGGTACAGAGCGTCTATGATATGATGGGCGCTTCCGACCGTTTCCGTTCCCAACTGACCAATACCAGACATTCCTGGGAGCAGGCGGATATGGAACTGATCGGAGGTTTCTTCGCAGAGCACTTTGATCTGGCGCAGCCTCAAGTCTACATGGATGAGCCGCTGCTGACCCATGCAGATGTGACCCTTCCCTTCCCGGAGAATGCCATCACTACCGGCGAAATGGTGCAGAATCTGACCGGTATCACTGCCAAGCCGGGTGTGACCCTTCCGGATATCATCAAGCCCCGATACGGTGGCCGGGAATTGGATTCTGGTAGCGTGGTGGAAATGCTGGGAGAAAGCAAAATTATGCGCATATTGGCTCAGTTTGAGCTGGCATTATGAAAGGAGGAATTTATCCGTGATCTATCAATTTGAAAAACCTAGATACGTGGAAAAAGTAGAAGGCAAATTCCGAATGGGCGGCAAAAACCCGGAGGGTGTAGAGATCTATGCCAACAATCTGTATCTGACCCGGGATGGTAAGCCCTTCTATCCCGTTATGGGCGAAATGCCCGTGACCCGTACCCGGAGAGCTCACTGGGAAGACCGGATCATCAAGATGAAGGCGGGCGGTGTCAACACGGTTTCCACCTTCCTGTTCTGGTGTGTCCATGAATTCGAAGAGGGAAAGTGGGACTTTTCCGGTGACAAGGATATCCGGTATTTCCTGGAGATGTGCCATAAGCACGATATGCTGGTCTGCTTGCGGATCGGACCCTGGGTCACCTCCGAGCATCTGTGCGGCGGTCTTGCACCATGGATCGTGAAGTCCGGGGAATATAAGTGGCGTACCAATGATCCCAAGTATCTGGCAAAGGTCAAGATCTGGTACGAAAAGGTCTATGAGCAGATCCATCCCTTCCTCTATAAAAACGGCGGCAATATCTATCAGATTCAGATTGATAACGAGGTATTGAATAATGCGGAGCATCTGCAGGCATTGAAGGAACTTGCCATCAGCGTTGGCATCGAGGCACCCATTTATACCGTCACCGGTTGGGGGGTCAACGGCGGTGCTCTTTTCAATGATTATGAGTTTATTCCCGTCTGGGGCGGCTATCCCGACGCCCCCTTCTATACCGGCAGAAATAAGCGCCGTCCCGCAGGGCATTTCGAGTTTACCAAAAACCGCAATGCGCCGGATATCGCAGACCAGGCAATTTTTAATCAGGACGAATTCCCGAAAGCGCATATCAACTATGATGAATATCCCAACTGCTGGTCGGAGCTGGGCATCGGCGGCAATCAGGCGAAGCACCGCCGTCCCCTTTTGACGGCAGACGATAACTATGCGATGGCACTGACTAAGCTGGGCGGCGGTATGAACGCCATCGGCTATTATATCTTCTCCGGAGGCAGAAATCTGCTGATCAACGGCGAAGCGTTGAATCTCTGGCACGGTCCTTGGGCAAAGCGTTGCTATCCCATCATCAGCTACGATTTCACCGCCGCCATCGGCTGCTCGGGGAATATCACCCCCACCTATCGTCGGATAAAGCTGATCAACCATTTCTTTAATGCCTACGGCACCGACCTTTGCGAGATGCAGACGGTGCTGACCGATGAAAAGAACGACCGCTATGATCTCAAGCATCTGCGGTATGCTGCCCGCTTGAATAAAGAGAATAGCGGCTATATCTTCGTTAATAACTTTATGCACGTCTATCAAAAGGACGGCTATGAGGATGTCCGGTTCAAGATGCCGGATGGCAATGTCATCCCCGAAAAGGGGATGAACGTGGCGGAAAACTACTCCTTCATTATGCCCTATCGTATCCGCTACGGCAGTCTCTTGGCGGAATATGCTCTGGCGCAGCCCTTGACCAAGTGGGGCAATACCTATTTCTTCGTGGAGATCCGCGGCAATGAGCCGGTCTTTAAATTTGAAGGAATGGAGCCCATCACCGCAAAGGTGGGCAAGGATCGCGGATTCAAGGTGGGCGACGAGACCATTATCGTGCTCACCAGAGAAGAAGCAGAGCGGATCTGCGTCTTTACCGACGGCATCTATCTGGGCGACGACTGCGATCTGACCCAAACCAAGGACGACGGCATCGGTGCCGCAGGCTGGGCAAGCTACGCGTATTGGCACTATGAGGACGGTGAATGGGTTTATAACCGTGTTGAGCGGGAGATTCCCTTGGCAAAAGTTACCTGGGAGGAGATCGAAGATCCCGGTCTGGATCGGAAGTTCTTCTATGAGCTGCAATCCAGCGGCGGGGACGGCGAAACTTGCGAATATATCCCCGATTGGCCCCTGAAATTCTACCGGGTGAAGGTGGAGGGTGATAAGGGCTACGTTCATTTCCGCTACAGCGGTGATAGTGCCCAGCTTTACTGCGACGGCGTCCTCTCTGACGATAACTTCTATAAAGACGGCGATTGGATCGTGCAGGCGGAGCTGATGGACGGGAAGGACTGCGTGGTGGTCATCTCCGAATATCGGCACGATATTTATATCGAAGTAGAACCGCGTGAGGATCATCAGCTTCACGAGGTGGAAGTAACGGCGTTTTAAGGAGAAAAAAAGATGTATCGAATGGGTCAAGAGGAAAAGGACGCGGTCGCAAGAGTTATCGAGAGCGGCCAACTATTCAAGGTCAATAACGGACCTTTGCAGGAGGTCCAAAACTTTGAAAAGGAACTTCGGGAAAAGCTGGGCGCAAAGCATACGCTTTTGATGACCTCCGGTCAGGGTGCTCTGGTCTCTGCCTTGGTTGGTATGGGGATCGGACCCGGGGATGAGGTCATTGTTCCGGCGTATACCTATATTGCCACCGCTATGGCGGTGGTGGCGGCAGGAGCGGTGCCGGTCATTGCGGAGATTGACGAAACGCTGATGATCGATCCTTTCGATGTGGAAAAAAAGATCACCTCCCGCACCAAAGCGATGATCCCGGTACATATGCGCGGCTTCCCCTGCGATATGGATCGGCTGACCGCCGTTGCCCAAAAGCATCGTATCAAAATTCTGGAGGATGCCTGCCAGGCAGATGGCGGTACTTATAAAGGAAGATACCTCGGCACCATCGGTGATGCCGGCGCTTTAAGCTTTAACTATTTTAAAATAATTTCTGCCGGCGAGGGCGGTGCTTTGCTTACCGATGATAAAGAGCTTTTTGAGCGGGCGTTGATCTATCACGATAGCAGCGCGGTTGCATTCTTCGGGAACCAGATGGAGGATCTTTCGGTAGAGCCATTCTGCGGCACTGAGCTTCGCACCAATGAGATCACTGCCGCCATCCTGCGGGAGCAGCTCAAGAAATTAGACGGGATCCTGGCGGATCTGCGTCGCAACAAGAAAAAATTGATGGAGCTGCTGGCGTCGCACTTCAAGTTCATCCCCTCCAATGATGCTCAGGGCGATTGCGCCACGACGCTGACCCTGCAATTTGATACCGCCGAGGAGGCAGAGTGGTTTGCCGAGCACTCCCCCATCAAAGCGACGGTCCCCATCAATACTGGTAAGCACCTTTATACCGCATGGGCACCTATTTTAGAGAAAAAAGGTGCGGCGCACCCCTTAATGAATCCCTTTAACTTCCCCGCCAATCAATTTGCAGCCTTTGATAAAGATTGCTGTAAAAAGAGTCTGGAGCTCTTGAAAAAGGCGGTGCATATCAACGTTGATCCCGATTGGACCGATGAGGAGCTTGCAGAGATCGGGGCAACACTCATCAAAGTATGGGAGGAGAAAAAATGAGTAAGAATTTCGTAGCAGGCGCGGCGAAGGTGACCATCACTCCGCCGCTGGGCACGCCCCTTGCCGGATATCCCAACCGCCCGGGTGAGGAGATTCGAGTGGCAAAATCCGTCCACGACGATCTTTATATCCGTGCCTTCGCTATGGGCGATGGAAAAGCGGAGGCGATCTGGCTGGTGGCAGACGTTTGCGGTGTGCGGGAGGCCGTGGCGCTTCCCCTTCGGAAGGCGGTGGCTGAGGCGACCGGCTTGAAATGGGAGCAGGTGATCTTTTCGGTTACCCATACCCATTCCGGCCCAATGATTTCCGCCAGCGGCGCATGGGGCACCCCCAATAAACAGTTTATTGAAGAGCAGCTGATGCCGGGTGCCGTTGCGGTGGCAAAGGCGGCGGTGCAGAATGTGATGCCCGCCAAAATGGGCGTGGCAACGGTGGAAAGCAAGGTGGGTATCAACCGCCGTCAGCTTAGTGAGGACGGCGAGATCTCCTTGGGTCAGAATCCCCACGGCAGCTATGATCCCACTATGACGGTGCTGGCATTTACCGACCATAATGGCACCCCCCTCTTTAATGTAGTGCACTACGGCTGCCACGGTACAGCCGGCGGTCGGACCGCCGAGATCACGCGGGATTGGATGGGCATTATGGTAGACGCCTTGGAGCGGGAAAGCGGTGCGCTGACCCTGTTCATCAACGGCGCAGAGGGGGATGTGGGCCCCCGACTCTCCAACGGGAAGACGACCGGTCTGGGGGATATTTATTATGTCCACGAGCTGGGTGGCATCGCCGCCCGCGATGCGGCGTCTGCCTATAGGAAGATCAAGGAATATCGCACGGTGGATTTTCGCTCTGCGGTGGATACCGTCACGCTTCCCTACCGCCCCTTCCCCACTTTGGAAGAGCTGGAAAAAGAGATCGCGGCGGTGGCGGATCCCGATTCCCTGGGCTCCTCCGTCCGCAAAGGCTATGATACGCAGATCTCCCGGGCGGAATTTCTCCGCGCCGGCAAGGAGCCGGAAAAGGCGTATACCTTTGTGCAGACCATTCTGGCTCTGAACGATGTGGCGTTTGTCCCCTTCCCCTTTGAGATGTTTTCGGAGATCACCCTGCGCCTGCGGGATCATAGCCCCTTTACCCATACCCTCAGTACCAGCAATACCAACGATAAGCGGTCCTACCTTCCCTCCAGGGAGCAGGTTTGCCGCGGAGGATATGAAGTGCGGATGTTTACCGGAGTGGATCTCTTTGTTCTGGAAGAGAATACCGACGATCATATCATCCAAGAAAATTTGAGAATATTGAGAAATCTTCCGACCGCAGAATGATGAAAGAATAATTTCTTTATTCTTTAAAGGGACTGTAAAAACTTTCGTTTACAGTCCCTTTTTTTAATATTTATATTTTGACATTACTTCCCGTATGTGATATGATTTTATTTTAGAAAGGAAGTATTTTATATGGCAAAAAACGAAAAGAAATATACCTCCATCGGCGGCAGTGCGCTGATCGAGGGCGTTATGATGCGCGGCAACGATAAATTGGCGATCGCCGTCCGCCGCAACGACGGCACCATCCAGATGAAGGTGGAGGCTGCCGAAGCGGGAAAGAAATGGTACGGCAAGGTCCCCGTTTTGCGCGGGATCATCAGCTTTGTGCAGTCTATGATGCTCAGCTACCGCTGCCTGATGTACTCGGCGGATGTCTCTATGGAGGGGATCGAGGAGCCGGAAGAGCCCTCCAAGCTGGACCGCTTTCTGGATAAGCTGATGGGTAAGACGGGGATGGCAATTCTGGGCGCCGTCTCGATGGTTTTGGGTGTGGCGTTGTCCCTGTTCCTCTTTATGTATCTGCCTGCCCTCTTTACCGGCTGGGCAATGTCCGCCGCCCATCCCGTGCTGAAAGCGGTGGTGGAGGGAATGATCAAGATCGCCGTCTTTTTGGCGTATCTGCTGCTGGTCTCTCTGATGCCGGATATGCGCCGTACCTTCCAGTACCACGGCGGCGAGCATAAGTCCATCTTTTGCTATGAGGCAAAGGAAGAGCTGACCCCCGAAAATGCGATGAAGTGCAAGCGGCTTCACCCCCGCTGCGGGACCTCCTTTATGTTCTTTACCCTGCTGATCAGCATCGTTGTGGCGATGTTCCTGCCTTGGGGGAACCGACTGGTGCGTACTCTGATTAAGATGGCGTTTATCCCTCTGGTAATGGGAATTGCCTATGAATTTATCCGCTACGCGGGCAAGCACGATAATCTCCTGACCCGCATCATCTCTGCCCCCGGGAAGTGGTTCCAGCTGATCACCACCCGTGAGCCGGACGAAAAGCAGCTGGCAGTGGCATTGGCGGCGTTAAAGGGCGTCCTGAATGAGTATCCTTTGAATCAGGAGATCATTGTGGACGAAGAAGGAAACTATTTAAAGGATAAAGAAGAAAAATGCGAGCAAAATTAAGAGACATTCTGCGCCAGGGCGAGATCGTCCTAAAGGAGCGTCAGATCGAAGACTACCGTAACGATGCCTATTGCATCCTTCATAAGCATTTCGGTGCCACCCGCGCGGAGATCCTGCTCTCCGGTGAGACGGAGTACCCCGATGAGACCGTTTTGGGCTATTGGGAGGACATCCGCGCCCGCGGTGACCGTAAGCCCCTCCAGCATATCTTGGGGAGCTGGGAATTTATGGGGCTCCCCTTTATCGTCAGCCCCGATGTGCTGATCCCCCGCGCGGAGACCGAATGGCTGGTGGAATACGTCATCAAAAATTACGCTGACCGCCCCTTGCGGGTGCTGGATCTCTGCACCGGCAGCGGCTGTATCGGCCTTGCCATTAAAAAGAGCCTGCCTCAGGCAGAGGTGATGCTGGTGGATATCAGTGAGCTTGCCTTGAAGGTCGCCCGCCAAAATGCAAAAGAGCTGGAGGCGGAGGTCAAGATCGAAAAGTGGGATATCCTGCAGGGCGTTCCCTTCTTTATGGAGAAGATGGAGTTTGACGTCATCGTCAGCAATCCCCCTTATATTAAATCGGAAGATCTGGCATCTCTCCAGCCGGAGGTGCAGCAGGAGCCTGCCATCGCTCTGGACGGCGGCTATGACGGTCTCCTTTATTATCACGCTCTGGCGTCGGAGTGGAGTAAGCTCCTTGCCCCGGGCGGTGAGCTTTTGGTCGAGACCGGCGAGGATACCGGCGCAGGCGTCCGAGCCATCTTTGAAGAGACCCTTTCCGATGCGACGCTGCATCAGGACCTTGCAGGCCTCCCCCGCTATGTAACGGTGAAAAAGTAAAAATTCAGCTCCGGTTTCCTTTGGAAACCGGAGCTGAATTTTTTGCAAATAATGCAATCTTTTTCCTTAAAACCACCAAATATTGTGGTTATCTGCCCTTGGGAGCGCTATTCTCAAAATTTTCCCATTGACAATTTCGTGTGTTTGGTGTATGATCGTTACAGATTGTAACCAATTTGTAACCAATTTGAAAGGAGGTGCGCTCAATGAATCAGGCAGCTAAAAACGTATTATCGATCCTTTTCGGCGTGATCTACGGCATCGGTCGGTTTATCTATCGGACCGGCTGGGTGGTCGAGAATGTTCTTATCAAGCTCTATCGCATTACGCTGCGTCCGCTGCTGCGGTTTTTGAGAAAGTGCACCCCCAAGAGAATTTTTGATGCCGTCTGCGGACTGGGCGAATGGGTGATGAAGTGCGCGATATGGCTGTATACCCACCTTGTTCGTCTGCTGGTGTGGGCAGCGCATAGCGTCGTATCGGACTTTGCCTACTGGGCACCGGTCTTCAGCGGGGTGGCGGTGATTGCCCTGCTGTTCTTTTTCCGTACCCATTCCGTTGCCCTGGAGGTAACGGTCAATGATAAGGTGGTCTCCTATGTGAAAAACGAGACCGAATTTTCCGGCGCGGTCACTGCGGTGGAAAAGACTTTGGCGGAGACTCTGGGCGAAAACTACGCGATGTATACGGCACCCGAGTATCGGTTTGTATTCATTAAAAAAAACAAACTGCCCGACCCCGATAGCCTTTATGCTCAGGCATATCGCGCTGTGACGGAGGAGATCGGTCATCACTACGGTCTTTATGTGGACGGCACCTTGGTGGCTGCTACCGAGGAGAAGCAGACCATCGAGACGGTACTCAACGAGCTGAAGAAGCCCTACGAGACCGGCGTGGAAAACGAGCGAATCGAGTTTGTCAGCAACGTAGAGGTGCGGACAGGGCTGTTCTCCCCCGGTGCGTTAAAGACGGTGGAGGAGCTGCGCGCATTGTTTGAGGGGTCCACCAATCCCCGTTATTATACCATCGAAGAGGATGATTACCTCAGCGATATCGTGAAAAAGACCGGCGTCTCCCGCCAGATGATCTATTATCTCAATCCGGAGCTGGATGAGCGTCGGCTGATTCCGGGTCGGAAGGTTTTGATCTCCACGCCGGACGTCTATTTGGGCGTCAAGGTGGTGCGCACCATCACCTATGACGAGGAGATCAAATACTCCACCACCCGTATTAAGGACGATAGTCTGTACGTCAATCAGACCAAGGTCAAGACTGCTGGCAAGAAGGGCAGCAAGACCATTGTGGCAGAGGTCACCTATGTGGACGGCGTCAAGACCAATACCGATATCATTTCCTCGGTGGTCACCAGAGAGCCGGTTACCAGAGAGCTTTATGTAGGAACCAAGAATTACCCCAATTCCTTCTCCTCGCTGGCAGGCTCCGGAGCATTTATTCGTCCCATCAGCGGCGGGTTTACTTCTTGTGCCTATGGTGGCTACCCCGGTCATAAGGGCGTGGATCTGACGATGAGCGGTGCCTACGGAAAGGCGATCTATGCCTCCGCCAGCGGTACGGTTATTCAGGCAGGCTGGTCCGGCGGCTACGGCATTATGGTAAAGCTTCGCCATAGCAACGGCTATGAGACTTGGTATGCTCATATGAGCTCCAAGCTGGTCTCGGTGGGCGATAAGGTTGTCCAAGGTCAGCAGATCGGACGGATCGGCTCCACCGGGAACAGTACCGGTCCCCATCTGCATTTTGAGTTGCGGATCAATGGATCGGCCGTGAATCCCATGCGTTATATTTAAAGAACGAAGTATAAGCCCCTCACCGCATATGTGCGGTGGGGGTTTTGCTTTTCTTCTCTTCGGCGGCTTCACTTTTTTGTTGCAAGGGATGTCTGTTTGTGATAGAATGATTTATATGATATTTTTCCCGAAGGAGGTCAGACGATGATGGATCTTCTGGGTGGCAGTTTTTTGATCAAGGGCTGTCGCCGGATCGGAAACAAAATAAAAGAAACGGCGCAGCAAAGTCTCCTGTTTGGCGCGCGTACAAAGCGTAATGCGATGGCAGACTCCCGCTTGACTGCCGCAATGGATCGGGTGCATCCCGTGGAGGGTGCGGTAGGCATTATTCGCCGCAGCGCGATCCTTGGCTGGGTGTATCGCTATTGGGGGAACCTCTGTGCCACGCGGCTATGCGGCTTTTTGGCACTGTTGACCCCGCTTTTGGGGCTCTTGGCAGTACGGATGATGCTGGCAGGGCGCTGGTTGCTGGCAGGCGGATTGCTGATCGCATTGGGACTTTGGTTGCTGCTTTGCGGAAAAGGGACGTTGAAGGATTGGTTGAGCGGCAGTCTCTTGGGCAAGCGGCTTTCTCTTCCGGAAGGAAAAGAGCGAACCTCTGTGTTGATTTATCTCGGCTGCTGCGGTGCTGTCGGCGGCGCGGTGGGCTGGTTTTACGGCGTGGTGCTGGCGGCGTTGGTTGCGGTGGTACTTGCGGCGGTTCCTGCGATTCTTTGTATCCCGCCGATGGGAATGGTCTGCTTGCTACTGGCGTTGCTCCCCGTATGCGGGACGAGTATTTGCTGGGCTTTGAGCGTGGCGGTGGTGATCGTCTACTTCCTTGCGCGCGCCTTCGGCACGCAGGCGGGCAGAAAAATCGACGGTTTGGATCTGCTCTTGATGCTGTTTCCGCTGTTTTGCCTGATTTCTACCGCCTTTTCCTTCCATCGTGCGGATTCTTTAAAGGTGATCGTGATGTGGCTGGGGCTTTATGCCTGTGTCCCCTTTTTACGGCGGATCATCTGTACCCGCCGTCGGCTGATTGCCGCAGTGATCGCTCTGGCGGCAGGTGCAACGATTGCCGCATTTTACGGGCTCTTTCAGTTCTTCTCCGGAATGGTGGATACCACCTGGACCGATACCTCCCTCTTTGGGGAGCTGGAACTGCGGGTCTACAGTACCTTTGAAAACCCCAATGTCTACGGCGAGTTTTTACTGCTGATGCTTCCGCTTGTGGCGGGGCTGGCACTTTATGTAAAGGGCTGGAAACGGTGGCTTTTGCTGGGGCTGGATCTCTTGCTGATGGTCAATATGGTATTGACCTATTCCCGCGGCTGCTATGTGGGAATCGCACTGACGGCACTGGTCTTTTTATGGAATCTCAGTAAGAAATGGACCGTCGCCGCAGGCGTGGTCGGGATTCCGTTGGTGATTCTGATGATGCCCCAGAGCGTGATGGACCGCATCCTCAGCATTGGTAATATGAGCGATTCTTCTACCAGTTATCGGATGATGATCTATATCGGCACCTTTTGGATGCTGACCCGCTATTGGGCGGGTGGTGTGGGCGTCGGGCAGGAGGCGTTTAATGCCATCTATCCCTATTATGCCCTCACCGGCGTCGTCGCCTACCATTCCCATAGCCTCATCTTCCAGACCCTCTCTGCCTTCGGTATCGGCGGACTTCTTTATCTGGCGTCGGTCTGGATTTTGTATCAACGCCGTACAAACGGCGCGCGTCGCGCTCTGGTCGGCAAGGAACGTAATCTGATGTTGGGCTTCAGCTCGGCGTTCTGGGGAATGCTGGTGCAGAGTATTTTCGACTATACTTGGTATAATTATCGGGTATTCCAACTGTTCTGGATCGTATTTATGCTGGGCTTTGCCGCCGTTGAGGTGCTGCACTCGGCAAAAGAGGAGGAAAAACAATGAAAAAGAGACGTTTTACCTGGCTGGACGGGATCATCTGCGCCGTACTGATTCTTGCCGTCGTCGGCGGGGCGGTGTGGTATCTGACCAAGGATGATGCCCCCGTTGTCCCGCTGCAGGAATATGATGTGACACTGCGGTTTGACCGGCAGACTACCCAGCCTTTTGACTATTATGAGATCGGAGATACGCTGTATTATCAAAATCGCACCGGTGAGATCGGGACCATCGTGGACTTGAAGGAGATCGAGCGCAGATTCGAGGACTACGATGAGGAGAACGGACGCTATGTGGTGCTGGTGGACCCCAATCGCCGTGCGGTGGAGATGACGGTACGGGTGAAGGGGGCTGTTATCGACGGGAAATTTACCGTCAA
>JAZQAQ010000090.1:0-6339 GCA_045545255.1 Eubacteriales bacterium
CCCGGAAACCTTGGAAAGACTGTCCAAGGTGGTGTATGTTGGGGTGAATCCGGAGGATGACACAGAAAAGTTAGACGAAAAAATTGCAATCTACAAAGCTGCAATCAGCAGTATCTGATCATTGCTACAATAAAAAACAGCGGAGTGATTCCACTCCGCTGTTAAAGGTTTAGTGGAACTTGGGCAGGTAATCACCGTGGGCTTCAATCAGCTCGTCCACCATCTTCTTGATGGTGTCGATATCCAGCTCGCTGGCGGTATGGGGATCCAGCATAGCAGCTTGATAGATGTGATCCTTTTTAAGGGTGCGTGCTGCCTCAATGGTCAGGAGCTGCACGTTGATGTTGGTCATATTCATTGCTGCGCACTGTACCGGCAGTGCGCCCACGTGACAAGGATGAATACCCCAACCGTCCACAAGACACGGCACCTCCACGCAGGCGTCCTCCGGCAGATTGGTGATGAGATGTCCGCTGTTCAGCACATTTCCGCCGATTTCGTAGGGGGTATTGGTTACGATGGCTTCCATAATGTGGGAGGCGTATTCGCGGGATCGCTCGTTGTATTCCTTGACGCCGCTCTTTTGCATCTCGGCGTAGTCCTCTTTCCAACGGTTGATCTGTCTGATACAGCGTCGGGGATACTCGTCCAGGGGGATGTTATACCGTTCGATCAGCTCAGGGTAGCGGCTCTTGATGTAGAACATATTGTACTCGGCGTTATGTTCGCTGGATTCGGTGCAGTAGTAGCCGAAATGGTTAATGTAATCCAAGCGCACCTTATCCTTAAACTCCGGATCTGCCATTTTTTCAGGGATGCGCTTTTTGATTTCGGGATAAAGATCGTTGCCGTCCTTGTCGCGCAATTCTAAAAGCCACGCCACTTGGTTAATACCGGCGCTCAGCTCCTTGCGCCCTTCCAGCTTGTCTTCCATCCCCAAGCGTTCCAAGAGCCGTTGGGGGCAGACCTGAACGCTGTGGCAGAGACCGACGGTTTTAACGCCGGAGGAGCGCAGCATATAACCGGTCAGCATCGCCATAGCGTTGGTATAGTTGAGCAGGAGTGCGTCGGGGCAGACCTCCTCCATATCGCGGGCAAAACCGTCCATAACCGGGATGGTGCGCAACGTCCGCATAATCCCGCCGATACCGAGGGTATCGGCGATGGTTTGCTGCAGACCGTATTTCTTGGGGATCTCAAAGTCAATAACGGTAGCGGGCTCGTAGCCGCCTACCTGAATGGCGTTGACGACAAAATCTGCACCCCGGAGGGCTTCCTTGCGTTGATCCACGCCGCAGTAGCACTCGATAGGACCGCACCCCTCCTTGGCGGCACGAATCGCCTCCAAGATCACGCGGCTTTCCTCCAACCGTTCTGCGCTGATATCATAGAGCGCAAAGGTGCTGCCCCGCAGTACGTCGCTGCACATACAGTCGCCGATGACTCTGCGTGCAAAGACGGTGCTCCCTGCACCGATGAATGTGATCTTCATAAGAAATACCTCCTTGTTTATTTGTTTTTATCATAACAAAATAAAACTAAAAATGGGATTGATATTTGTTTGAAAAACTTGTAAAATTGTTGGGGGGTGATCTTTTGAAACGCGTTATGGAAATTGTCATTGATCAGCATTACGCCGATTTCAATCCGGTGCAGTTCGGTTATGAGGACTGTGCCCCGTCCCATTTTTACGGCCCCGCCGTACGGACGCATTGGCTTTTGCATTATGTGGTCGGCGGTAACGGCGTTTTTATCCGTGAGGGTCAGCGCTATCAGCTTGGTGCAGGGGATATTTTCGTTATCCCGCCTTATCTGGAAACCTATTATGAAGCGGATGAAGCCCATCCTTGGCGTTATATCTGGGTTGGCTTTACCAGCGAGCGTCCGTTGCCTAATGTCCTGGATGCACCGGTGCTTCATTGCCCCGGTGCAGGAGAGATTTTTGAGGAGATGAAGCTTTGCCGTCGTTTTGAAGGTGGGCGCAGCGCATTTCTTTCTGCGCGGCTTTGGGATCTGATGGGGTTGCTATTAGAACAGGGAAGAGGGGAGATCGGTGAGGTGGAAAAAGCCATCAACTGCATTCGTTCAGAGTATATGACGCCTCTTACCGTCCAAGGGCTTGCCGATCGTCTCAATTTGGATCGCTCTTATTTTTCTGTCCTCTTTAAGGCGCGCACCGGTCTGCCGCCGATGCAGTATCTGATCCGTTTTCGAATGGAGAAGGCGGCAGAACTGATGGTGGAGCACGGCGAGTGCCCTTCTACTGCCGGTATTTCGGTGGGCTATCCCGATCTTTATCATTTTTCTAAAGTATTCAAAGCGCATTTCGGGATGTCACCTCGGGAGTATATCAAACAAAAAAGGGCTGGTCGTTAGAGTCGTACTCTAAAGGACAGTAAAAAAGGAAGCGCGAAAATTTCGTGCTTCCTTTTCATTTTGTCTTATACCGTAACAAGCAGGACATTTAGGCGCCTAAATGTCACTTGTTAGGGAGATGGTTGCCCAATAAATCGCATCAAAAATGTTTCAAATGATTTGGGTTCAACATTATATATTACAAGCGCAGAAATTAAGATGTAAGCAACTGCCATCGTTGCAACTGCAGACAAAACCTTTTTTTGCTTTCTGAACACATTTGTTATGATATCAAAACTTTTCGAATATCTCAAAAATTTAAAAGCACGTAACACTTTTAATGTTCGCAACAATCTAAATAGCTTTAACAATCTAAAACTACTGTTCAAAATGGTTATAGATGGTAATATTGGAATTAAATCAATAACCGCCATTGGTGTAATTGGACATACAAAGAAGGAAATCACTGATTTTTTTAGTTTATAGTCAGCGGTTATTAAACGCAAAAAATAATCTAAAATAAAAATGGTTACAGTTATGTAATCAATCCACTGAAAAATACTATTTGTTTCCTTAAAGGCAAGTGGAACAACACTTACAACAAAGTTACCATCATTATAAAATCATAAACATTGCATAACTTACTATCGCTTTCTGCCGACTCAATTATCGAAAATAATTTCTTTCTCATAATTCATACCTTTTTATTTCGATTTTATCGTTTTAAGTGAAGAAATCAACATTCTGCGGATCGCGCCACATTCATTTTGAACATCCTTATAAACTTCTTCAGTCATACAACCTGTCTCAAAAAGAAGTTCTAGCCAATATTCCGTTTCATAGCACTCTTTTTGAGCAATCTCAAGTTTTGAAATAAAATCTTTTGTTCCTTGAGCATATTGGGCTTCGTGTAGGTTTGCTCCAATAGAGGTCGCTGAGCGGAGCAACTGATTTATTAAAACGAATTCTTTGTGGTTTGTTTTCATATCGCGGCAAAGAAAAACGATTTTCTTTGCAAACTCTTTTGCTTTATCTCTTAAAATACTATCAGCCACAGTTATCACCTCTAAGTCTATTATACATAAAAACTGATAGGCTTTCAAGTTATATTCCGACTTTGTCGGAGTGTTATTATTGCCTTACAGCAATAGTGTTATTGAAACCTTGCGGTTTCAGTGATATTTTATTCGCCAATAACTGCCGATGGCAATATCACTTGGACTCTAGTCCAAATATCACTGGGTAGCAATAGACCTCGGCGTAAGGCGAATAAAACTGGCGTTGTATCCTTACGGGTACAACGCCTTAGCAACCCTTTATTTTGTGTTTTTTGTTAAGATAATAGACCTTTCCTTCGTCGCAACCGATAGCAATGGCGGTCTTGGTTTCCAAAATGGTTGACTCCTTCAAGGTGGGAGCGTATTGAGCGGGAAAGCCTGCTTGATTGATATAGTAGAGCCGTCCCGATTCGTCGGCAGTAAGCGATGAAAGTGAAGAGGGGATCAGTAAAGAGGTCTTGCCCTCTGCGATCTCCGCCAAGCCTTCCTTGCAGGCGGCGTAAAGCCGATCCTTTGCGGCGCAAAGTTCCAGAACGGTGTGCTCGTTTTCGAGAGCCGCTCCGTTTTTATAGAGTTTACCGTCTGTCCCTGCAATCCATAGTGCATCCTCAAAAAAAGCAAAATCAACTGCAGATATTGCAGAAAGATTTTCGATGCGATGTCCGTCTCGCGCGATGTATTGCACCAGTTTTTCAATACTGTTCAAAAAGTATAGTCCGTTTTCTGCGGCGATCATCCGCTCCGCCTTGGCAGGGGTGATCTTGACCTCAATGCCATAGTAGTGGGCATAGATCCCGTCCTCTCGCGCCAGATAGACAGTTTCCCCGTCGGTGGCAAGGGAATTTGCATTTTTATAATGGGTGATTCGCTTGCCGCCTTGCAGGATCCCACCCATTCCAATGTTTTTTCCCTTTGGCTCCTCCTGACGCTCTGCATCCTTGGCAAGCTCGATCTCAAATCCGGATGCAAGACGGGTCGCTTCGATGGTCAGGGGATCTGCTCCCAGCAGCTGATAGTTGAGCAAAAGCTGCCGCCAGCTTGCCTCGTCTGCAGGATCTGCCTTTACGATGGCAGTCAGGCAAAGATTTTGCTCACTCAGCGTATCTGCTTTTGCCAAAAGGGCACGGGGATCAGGCTGCTTTTTCGGAAGCAGGAGCAGCAAAAGCACGGCAATGATAAGTGCCGTAGCCGTCAATATGATACCAATTAAAATCGGTTTTTTAATCTTTAACTTCGTCATATATTAATAATAACATAAAAAAATAATAATTTAAAGAGAAAAAGATCGAAAAAATGATTGACAATGGAAAAAACCGGTGATAAAATTTTTTATTATAAATTATATTAGGAGTGATTAAAATGGCAATTAAAAATGCTTATTTGAACGATTTGTATGCACGCGTTGAAAAGCGCAACCCCGGCGAGCCGGAGTTTTTGCAGGCAGTATATGAGGTTCTGGAGTCTCTGGAGCCTGTTGCCGAGCAGCGTGCCGACCTGATCGAAGCTGGTGTCTTTGAGCGGATGGTAGAGCCTGAGCGTCAGATCGCTTTCCGTGTACCTTGGGTAGATGATAACGGTAAGCCCCAGGTTAACCGCGGCTATCGTGTTCAGTTCAACTCTGCGATCGGTCCTTATAAGGGCGGTATCCGTTTCCATCCTTCCGTAAACTTCTCCAGTATGAAGTTCCTTGGCTTTGAGCAGACCTTTAAGAACAGCCTGACCAGCCTTCCTATGGGCGGCGGTAAGGGCGGCGCCGACTTTGATCCCAACGGCAAGAGCGACGGGGAAGTTATGCGCTTCTGCCAGAGCTTTATGACCGAGCTTTCCAAGCATATCGGTGCTGATACCGACGTTCCCGCCGGTGATATCGGCGTAGGTGCACGCGAAGTCGGTTATATGTTTGGTCAGTACAAGAGACTGCGCAATGAGTTTACCGGCGTCCTGACCGGTAAGGGCATTCCTTACGGCGGTTCTCTGATCCGTCCCGAAGCTACCGGCTACGGCGCAGTTTACTATGTTGTTGAGCTTTTGAAGTCTCTGGGCGAGAGCATCGAAGGCAAGACCTTTGCAGTATCCGGCTTCGGTAATGTTGCTTGGGGTGTTGTCTCCAAGGTCGCTGAGCTGGGCGGGAAGGTTGTTACCCTGTCCGGTCCCGATGGCTATATCTACGATGCAGACGGTGTTAATACCGAAGAAAAGATCAATTTTATGCTCGAAATGCGCGCCTCCGGTCGCAATAAGGTGCAGGATTATGCTGATAAGTTCGGCGTTCCCTTCTTTGCCGGTAAGCGTCCCTGGGAGCAGAAGGTTGATATCGTGATGCCTTGCGCGATCCAGAACGAGGTTGAGATCGCTGACGCAAAGAACATCGTTGCAAACGGTGTAAAGTACTATGTGGAAGTTGCTAATATGCCCACCACCGCTGAAGCTGTTTCCTACATCAAGGAGAACGGTCTGGTGATCGCTCCCTCCAAGGCTGTTAATGCCGGTGGCGTAGCTGTTTCCGGTCTGGAAATGAGCCAGAACTCTATGCGTTATAGCTGGACTGCTGAAGAAGTGGATGCCAAGCTCAAGCAGATTATGGCAAACATCTTCAAGGCTTCCTCCGAGGCTGCCGAGAAATACGGTATGAAGGGCGACCTCATTGCCGGTGCAAATATTGCAGGCTTCCTGAAGGTTGCCGAGGCTATGAAAGCCCAAGGCAACGTCTGATTCGAAAAAGGCGCACACCGCATTAAAAAAACACCGAGTTTTTACTCGGTGTTTTTTTAATGCTTCACCCCGAAAGGATCGCGCGTAGTATTACATACGACTTCGGGGCGCATTGACGTATCCTGCTCCTTTTTAAGGCGTCATATAAAGTGTATTTATAATAAAAACTGCCGTGCAGTGCACGGCAGTTTTTATTGTTAACTATTGATAAATT
>JAZQAQ010000091.1:0-17524 GCA_045545255.1 Eubacteriales bacterium
ATCCTCGGGGGTCGTGGCATCCTCCGGAGTTGTAGTATCCTCGGGAGTCGCGGTATCCTCCGGAGTTGTAGTGTCTTCGGGGGTCGTGGTGTCCTCGGGCGTGGTGTCGCCGCCCGCATTGGGCGCATCCGTGCCTACATAGATGCGGCAGGGCTGGACGATGGGATAGACCCGTGCAGGCTGGGCGTCAAAAAACTCCTGATGGGCCACGTTGATGGCAGTGCCGTCGGTCCCTTCCGTCTCGGCGATGATCTTGAATTGAACAGAAAAGAGCTTCATATCGCCGGAGAGGACGTTTTGCGCGTCTGCCGCAAGGACGTTGACGGCCTTTTTGCCCTGATAGGTAGCTTTGATATTTTGCATAAAGAGCCCCTTACAGTCCAGCTTTGCGCATTTGACCGGCTCCAGTACGGTCTCGTCATAGGTCAAAATCACCCGAAAAGAGGCGCAGACCGGCGCATTTTTCACCGCACCGACGACGGTGACGGTATCGCCCACGTTTCCTTGTGCACCTTCCATATAAAAGGTTAATTTTTCTTCGGCGGCAAAGGCTGCCGGAGTCAAAAGAAGCAGCATCATAATCAGGCAAATCAATCGTTTCATCATTTCAAATTCCTTTCTGAATCTCTTGCATAATTATAGCATCGGTTTTATAATACTGTCAAGAAGTAAGAAATGGGGAAGAAGGAGGAGTCGTATGCTTTATAAGAAGAATCAAAGTGAGAGTCTGGACACGGAATTATTCCGGAATCCCACCTCGGAATACCGTGCCGCGCCCTTCTGGGCGTGGAACTGCAAGCTGGATCGTGATCGGATCCTGCGGCAGATCGATTACTTCAAGGAAATGGGCTTCGGCGGTTTCCATATGCACTCCCGGACGGGGATGGCGTCCCGCTATCTGGACGAAGAGTTTATGGGGCACATCAAGGCCTGTGTGGAAAAAGCGAAGAGCGAGGGGATGCTGGCGTGGCTTTATGACGAGGATCGCTGGGCAAGCGGTGCTGCGGGCGGCTATGTGACCAAGGATAAGAAATTCCGCATCAAGCATCTGCATCTCAGTACCGCCCGTCCTGCCGCCTTCTTGGATAAGAAGACGGCATTTGACGAGGGAAAGCCGTATTTTCTTGCTGCCTATGATGTTATTCTGGATGAAAAGGGTCGGCTGACCGCCTACCGTCGCATCGGAGCGGATGAGGAGGCACAAGGGACAAAATGGTATGCCTGCGTCTGCGTTGCGGATGATAATCCCTGGTTCAATAATCAAAGCTATCCCGATACGATGGATCGGGAGACGGTGCAACGGTTTATTGATATTACTTATAACGCCTATCAGCGGGCTGTTGGGGAGGAGTTTGATCAGACCGTCCCCGCCATCTTCACCGATGAGCCGAATATCCTTTGCAGGGACGGCGGTTTTCCGAACGCCGCTTCGGATGAGAGCGGGATCTCCTTCTCGTGGAGTCGTTTCTTTGAAGAAAAATATCAAGAACGCTATGGGGAGGATATTTTGGATCGCCTGCCGGAGATCGTGTGGCTGACCGCTGACCGCAGCGACAGTGCGGTCAAATACCGCTACTTTGATTTCTGCGCCGAGCAGTTTGCCGAAAGCTATGCAGATCAGTGCGGCGAATGGTGCAAGAACCACGGCGTCGCCCTCACCGGCCATATACTGCGGGAGCCCACCCTGGAAGAGCAGGTTTTTGCCACCGGTGATAATATGCGTAATTACCGTTCCTTTGGGATCCCCGGTATCGATATGCTTTGTAATCGCGTGGAGCTGACCACCGCCAAGCAGTGTCAGTCTGTGGTGCATCAGATGGAGAAAGAGGCGATGCTCTCGGAGCTTTACGGCGTCACCAACTGGGACTTTGATTTCAAAGGACATAAATTTCAGGGGGACTGGCAGGCGGCATTGGGTGTCACCGTGCGCGTTCATCACCTCTCTTGGATGAGTATGGGCGGGGAGGCAAAAAGAGACTATCCCGCCTCCATCTTCTATCAATCTCCTTGGTATAAGGAATATCCCTATATCGAGGATCACTTTGCACGGCTGAATACGGTGCTGACTCGCGGGAAGCCCGTTGTGCGGGTGGGTGTGATTCATCCGGTGGAGAGCTATTGGATCAGTATGGGTCCCAATGATCAGACCGGCGAGGCGCGTCAGGCGTTGGACAATAATTTCCTCACCGTCACCCGCTGGCTTTTGGAGGGGCATCAGGATTTTAATTTCATCAACGAATCGCTGCTGCCCTCTCAGGCGAAGGCGGAACTGCCCCGTCAGGTGGGAGCAATGGAGTATGACGCCATCGTGATCCCCGACTGCCTGACGCTGCGGCAGACGACCGTAGATTATTTGGAGAAGTTTGCCAAGGCGGGCGGCAAGGTGCTCTTTATGGGTGGCTGCCCCACCTATCTGGACGGCGTACGCAGTGACGGCGCGCAGTCCCTTTTTGAAAAGTCGGTGCGCATCTCGTTTAATAAGACTGCGTTGATGGATGCGCTGGAGGACTATCGTCGGGTGGATATCCGCAAAAAGAACGGACTGCCCGCAGACCGTATGCTGTATCAGTTGCGGCAGGACGGAGAGGAACAGTGGTTGTTTATTGCGCCCTTTAAGCAGAAAAAAGGGCTGTCTGCCCGCAAAGAGCGAACGCAGGACGGAACCATCCGCGGTGAGCGGCTGAATATCACGGTGGACGGAGAATGGGAGCCGCGCATTTACGATACCCTGACAGGAAAGGTTTTGCCTGTCACCTTCCGTCATCAAGGCGGAAAGACGGTGGTGCAGTACGAGTTTTTTGAGTCAGACAGTCTCTTGCTCCGATTTTCTGCGCCTCATTATCACGAATTGATTCTTCAAGAGGATGAACGGCTGATCCTGCGTCGCACCGATTTTAAGGATATGGTCTCCTTTGAGCGGGAGGAAGAAAATGTCTTGCTGCTGGATATGGCGGAGTGGCGGCTGGACGAGGAGGACTGGCAGCCTCGTGAGGAGATCCTGCTTTTGGATAATGCGGTTCGCAAGCGGCTGGGTTTCCCTCTCCGTACGGAGAAATTTGCGCAGCCTTGGGTGGTGCCCGAGGAAAAACCGGAGCATACCCTCTCGCTGCGGTATGAGGTTTACAGCGATATCCGTCTGAAGGAGGTCAAGCTGGCACTGGAGGCGGTGGAGAATACCGAACTTCTTTGGAACGGAAAGCCGATCTCCAATGCGCCTGTGGGTCAGTATGTGGATGAAGACATCAAAACGGTGGCTCTTCTCGGACTGAAGAAGGGCGTCAACCGTCTGGAACTGCGGTTCCCCTTCGTGCGCCGCACCAATCCGGAAGCCTGCTTCATTCTGGGCGATTTCAATGTGGAGGTACGGGGGTGCAAGACCCGTATCACTGCGCCGGAAAAGAATCTGGCATTCGGCTCTGTGGCAAAGCAGGGCTTGCCCTTCTACGGCGGAAATATCACCTATGTGTTGCCTGTTGAAGCGCCCAAGGATTGCGACCTTGAGGTTCATATCGGCAAATATAAAGGTGCGCATTGCACCGTCTCGCTGGATGGCGGCGAAGCGCAAGCGGTGAGCTTTATGCCCTCCAATGCCCGTTTCCGTAAGGTGACGAAGGGCGCGCATACCCTGCGGATCACGCTCTATGGGCATCGCGGGAATACCTTTGGTGCAGTTCATAATTGCGATGAGTATACCGAATGGTTCGGACCGGATGCCTGGCGGTCTTTGGGCGACCGCTGGAGCTATGAATATCAGTTGAAGGAGATCGGTCTGCTGATCAGCCCGCAAATTACATTTTATCGATAAGAGATGCCCCTGCCCGCAAGCGGGCAGGGGCACTTTATGAAAGTGCAAAAAGAGGATACGAATTATTTTCATTTTTTGTCAAATTTTACGAACTTTTAGTAGGGTGTTGACATTGACTTTTCTTTTTGATAACATAAGGTTGTAATAATATTCATATGCCAATATAGGTCCGGAAAGATGGTCCGGATGTTTCTACCGTACACCGTTCAGTTGCGACTATTGGATCTTTATTGGCAGGCTGTATTTTCGGCCTGTTTTTTTAATTGGAGGATACGGATGAAAGCATTGGAAGAGAGAATCCTCAAGGACGGCAAGGTGCTGCCCGGTGAGGTATTGAAGGTGGGCAGCTTTCTGAACCACCAGATCGACACCCTCTTTATGATGGAAATGGGTCGGGAGATCGCCCGTCTTTTTGAGGAAGAAAAGCCCGATAAGGTCCTTACCATCGAGGCATCCGGAATTGCTTTGGGTATGGCTGCCGCCGCAGCGTTGGGCGTGCCCTTGGTATTTGCTAAAAAGAAAAAGTCCATCAACGTGGAGGACGATCTTTTCAGCACCGTCATTCATTCCTATACTCATAATACCGACTATAAAGTCGTGGTCAGCAAAGAAAATCTCTGCGCAGGTGAGCGTATCCTGATCGTGGACGATTTTCTGGCAAACGGCTGCGCCATCCGCGGTCTGATGGATCTGATCGCCCAAGCGGGCGGTGAGACGGTCGGCTGCGCCACCGCCATTGAAAAAGGCTTTCAGGGCGGCGGCGATGCTCTCCGCAGAGAGGGTATTCGCGTGGAGTCTCTTGCCATAGTGGAGTCTATGAGCGCCGAGTCTCTGACATTTCGTATGTAAACGGCATCTGCCGAGGACATAAAAAAATTTTTGGAGGGAAAACAAATGAAAAGACTGATTTCCGCACTGTTAATCGTCGTAATGCTGCTGGTCGGTGTTACCGCTTGCGGTCCTGCTGATAAGGCTGAGGACCTGAAGGTTGGCTTCATCTTCCTGCACGACGAGCAATCCACCTACGACAAGAACTTCATCGACGCCGCTGTTGCTGCTTGCGAGACTATGGGCGTAACGATGGTTCAGAAGACTCAGATCCCCGAGTCCAACAAATGCTATGATGCAGCTGTTGAACTGATCGAGTCCGATGGATGTGACATCATCTTTGCTGATAGCTTCGGTCACGAGAACTTCCTGATCAAGGCTGCAAAAGAGTATCCCGATGTAGAGTTCTGTCACGCTACCGGTACCCAGGCTCATACCGAGAAGCTGGATAACTTCCACAATGCTTTTGCACACATCTATCAGGGTCGTTACCTGGCAGGCGTTGTTGCAGGTATGAAGCACAACGAGATGATCAAGGCCGGTAAGTTCACTGCTGATAAGGCTAAGATGGGTTATGTCGGCGCATTCACCTTCGCTGAGGTTATGTCCGGCTACACTTCTTTCTATCTTGGCGCAAAGTCCGTCTGCCCCAGCGTTACTATGGACGTAAAGTTCACCGGTTCCTGGTATGACGAGCAGAAGGAAAAGGAAGCTGCTCAGGCTCTGATCGCCGGCGGCTGTGTTCTGATCTGCCAGCACGCTGACTCTATGGGCGCTCCCACCGCTTGCGAGAATGCAGGCATCCCCAACGTTTCCTACAACGGTTCTACCGCTTCCGTATGCCCCAATACCTTCCTGATCTCCTCCCGTATCAACTGGACTCCTTATTTCGAGTATATGATCGGTCAGGTTCAGAAGGGCGAGGCTATTGATACCGACTGGGCAGGCACTCTGGAGAACGGCGCTGTTGCTTACACCGAGCTGGGTAAGAACGTAGCCGAGGGTACTGCTGAGAAGGTTGCTGAGATCGAAAAAGGTCTGAAGGACGGCACCATCAACGTATTCGATACCGCAAACTTCACCGTTGGCGGAAAGAAGATCGATTCCTATAAGGCAGACGTTGATACCGATGCTAAATTTGAGAAGGATACCGAAGTTGTTGCTAACGGTATCTTCGAAGAGTCCAAGTATCGTTCCGCTCCCTACTTCGATGCGGAGATCGACGGCATCAACCTGCTGGATCGTAACTACGGTTAATCCACTTTAAGATTAACGAGTATTTTAACGTAGCAAAGGCGAAAATCCGCCCCTTAAAATCGGGTTCGGATTATTCGTGTTTGCTTAAGCTAAGGCGGGGCGAATCGCCCCGCCTTAATTATTTTAAAATGCTGAAACCCGCACTGTCGTAAGGCAGGGCGGCTTTGAGCATTTTAAGAATGGAGGAGGCAGAATATGGCAAATCAAGCGGCAATCGAGCTGAAGAATATTACCAAAACCTTTGGCAGCGTTGTGGCCAATAAAAATGTCAATCTGGTGGCAAACCGCGGCGAGATCCTCTCGATTTTGGGAGAAAACGGAAGCGGAAAGACCACTCTGATGAATATGATCTCCGGCATCTATTTCCCCGATGAGGGCGAGATCTTTATCAATGGAGAGCCGGCAATGATCGCATCCCCCCGTGATGCATTCGACTATAAGATCGGTATGATCCATCAGCATTTTAAGCTGGTGGACGTGTTCAGTGCGGCTGAAAATATCGTACTGGGTCTGGAAGAGGAAGGACGCTATAATATCAAGGCGGCAGAGGGACGGATCCGTGCCATCTGCGAGCAGTACGGCTTTGAATTGGATCCCCAGAAGAAGATCTATACGATGGCAGTATCGGAAAAGCAGACTGTGGAGATCATCAAGGTCTTGTATCGCGGCGCGGATATCCTGATTCTGGACGAGCCTACCGCAGTGCTGACTCCCCAGGAGACGCAAAAGCTTTTCGCCGTGTTGCGTAGGATGAGAGACGACGGCAAGTGCATCATCATCATTACCCATAAGCTGCACGAAGTGCTTTCCCTTTCCGACCGCGTAGCAGTACTGCGTAAGGGCGAATATGTGGGCACCGTCAAGACTGCCGAGACCAATGAGTCGGAGCTGACGGAAATGATGGTGGGAAAAAAGATCTCTCTGAATATCGAACGCGGTGAGCCCAAGAACCCCCAGCCTCGGCTGGAGGTGCACCACGTGAACTGCTCCAATCGGGACGGTGCTTTGGTGCTGGACGATGTTTCCTTCGTGGCGAATGCGGGCGAGATTTTAGGTATTGCAGGTATCGCAGGCTCCGGTCAGCGAGAGCTTTTAGAGGTGATCGCAGGACTGCAAAAGACCGATAGCGGCGCGGTGCTTTATCATAATCCCAAGACAGGAAACGTGGATCTCCTGCAGGGCAAGACCCCGCTGCAGATCAGAGAGCTGGGCGTCCGACTCTCCTTTGTACCCGAGGATCGCTTGGGTATGGGCTTGGTCGGTAATATGGACATCACCGATAATATGATGCTCCGCAGCTACCGTAAGGGAAAGGGCGCATTTTTAGAGCGTAAAGGTCCCAAGGATCTTGCCGAGCATATCATTGACGAGCTGGAGGTCGTCACCCCCGGCACTACCACCCCCGTCCGCCGTCTTTCCGGCGGTAATGTGCAGAAGGTATTGGTCGGGCGTGAGATCGCTGCATCTCCCACTGTGCTGATGGCGGCATATCCGGTGCGTGGCTTGGACATCAACTCTTCTTATACCATCTATAATTTGCTGAACCAGCAAAAAGAAAAGGGCGTCGCTGTTATCTTCGTCGGCGAAGATCTGGATGTGCTTTTGGAATTATGCGATCGCATCCTTGTGATCGGCGGCGGTAAGGTGACCGGAATCGTAGACGGTCGTACCGCCACCAAAGAGCAGGTTGGCCTGCTGATGACCAAAACGGAAGGAGGGGAGCAGGAATGAGCAATAAAGTGAAAAAGCACCACGAGCCTTTGATCCATATCGTCAAGCGGGACGATATGGCAAACTGGCAGGCGTGGGTGATCCGCGTGGCGGCAATTGCCGTGGGTGTGCTTCTGATCGGTGTGATCTCCGCGCTCCTGACCGGTGATAGCTTCTTCTCGGTATACGATAGTATGTTCCGCGGCGTATTCGGTCGTATTTTTGAAGGAAAGACCAGTATGCTCTGGAAATTCGGGCAGGATACGGTTATTTTGCTCTGTCTGGGTCTTGCGGTAGCACCGGCTTTTAAAATGAAATTCTGGAACTGCGGCGCAGAAGGACAAGCCCTGATCGGCGGTCTTGCGGCGATGTTTTGTATGATTCAGTTCGGCGGTAAGATCCCCGAGGGTCTGCTGGTTCCCGTCGTGATCGTTGCCAGTATTCTTGCAGGTGCCATCTGGGGTATGATCCCCGCCATCTTCAAGGCGCGTTGGAATACCAATGAAACCCTCTTTACCCTGATGATGAACTACGTAGCGACCCAGCTGATCGCCTATTACGTGTATATCGTGGGCGGCGGCTCCAACGTTATCACTCCGGTCTCCACCGGTGCTCTGCCGGTGATCGGTAAGCAGCAATATCTGATGAACATTCTGATCGTGGCTGCGCTGACGGTCGCAATGTATATCTACCTGCGCTACAGTAAGCAGGGTTATGAGATCTCGGTCGTCGGTGAAAGCCAGAATACCGCGCGGTATATCGGCATCAACGTAAAAAAAGTCGTCCTTCGGACGATGATGCTCTCCGGCGCGGTCTGCGGTGTGGCAGGAATGCTGCTGGTCTCCGGTACCGACCATTCCATCAATACCAATACCGTCGGCGGGCAGGGCTTTACCGCTATTATGGTAGCCTGGCTCGGCAAATTCAATCCCTTTGTGATGGCGTTGATGTCTGCTTTGATCGTCTTTTTGAAGACCGGAACCGCCAAAGTTGCGGACCAGAACTTCCTCAATAGCTCCTTCTCGGATATTTCGGTAGGTCTGGTAATCCTGCTCTTGGTAGGCTGCGAGTTCTTTATTCAATATTCTGTCCGTCTCCGTCGGGCAAAGAAGGGGGTAGAGGTATGATCGTTGAATTTATCAGCAGAGCAATCCTTTTAAGTATTCCGCTCCTCTATGGCTCCACCGGTGAGATCCTCACCGAAAAATCCGGTCACCTCAATCTGGGTATCCCCGGTATTATGTACGGCGGTGCCATCGGCGGTGTCATCGGCGCATTTCTTTATGAAAACTCCTGCGGAAACGTGGCGGAGAATATGAATCCCTTCCTCACCGTTCTGATCCCGCTGCTTACCTCCATCGTCTTTTCGGTGATGATGGGTCTGATCTATAGCTTTATGACCGTCACCCTGCGCGCCAATCAAAATGTGACCGGTCTTGCACTGACCACCTTCGGTATCGGTCTGGGTAACTTCTTCGGCGGCTCCCTTACCAAGCTGGTGGAGAGTGATCTGCCCTCTATCGCGCTGACCAAGACCAGTAAGTTCTTTAAGGCAGAGCTCCCCTTTGCCGATAAAATGGGCTGGTTCGGAGAGATCTTCCTCTCCCACGACTTTTTGACCTATCTTGCCATCGCCATTGCGCTGGTTGCCACCTTTGTGCACAATCGTTCCCGTGTGGGTCTGAATCTGCGGGCTGTGGGCGAAAATCCCGCCACCGCCGATGCCGCCGGTATCAATGTTACCGCTTATAAGTACATCGCCACCTGCATCGGCAGTGCAGTGGCAGGACTGGGCGGTCTGCAGTACGTGATGGCGTATGCAGACGGTGTATGGTCCAATAACGCCTTCGGTGACCGCGGCTGGATGGCCATCGCATTGGTCATCTTTGCGCTTTGGAAGCCTTCTATGGCAATCGTCGGCTCCTTCCTTTTCGGCGCGCTCTGCAATGCCAATAACTATGTGCAGGGTCTGGGCACCGAAACCCAGGAGCTTTTCAAGATGCTGCCTTATATCGTGACGCTGATCGTCCTGATCATCACCAGTATGCGTAAAAAGCGTGAGCATCAGCCTCCTGAAAGCTTGGGTCTGCCCTACTTCAGAGAAGAACGGTAAGACTCTCCGAAATGAGCCGGACCGCAAATTCTTGGCTTTTCGTTTTTGAGAGTCTGAAATATTCATAAAATAACACTTGAAAATGCCGTTGTTTCTGCTACAATATGTTGTGGTAAAAAAACAACGGCATTTGTTTGGAGGAATGAAAATGAATTATGATGTATTGATCATCGGTGCCGGTCCTGCCGGAATCTTTACCGCCCTTGAGATGGTTCGCAAGGGTAGTAAGGCAAAGATCGCCATTGTGGAAAAGGGACTGCCGGTGGAAAAGCGCCGCTGCCCCAAGCATAAGACCAAGCAGTGCGTAAACTGTAACCCCGAATGCCATATCACCACCGGTTTTTCCGGCGCAGGTGCGTTTTCCGACGGCAAGCTTTCTTTAAGCTCCGATGTGGGCGGTGATCTGCCCGACCTGATCGGAGAGGAACTGGCGCAGGAGACCATCGACTATACCGATGGGATCTACTTGGATTTCGGCGCGGATACCCACGTGGAGGGTGTCAGCAACCCCGAAGCGGTCAAGGAGATCCGTAAGCGTGCCATTCAGGCAGGTTTGAAGCTGGTGGATTGCCCGATCCGCCATCTGGGCACTGAAAAAGCGCAGGATATTTACTACGCCATCGAGCAGTACCTTTTGGAGCACGGGGTGGAGATGTACTTCAATCGGGAGTGCACCAACCTGATTATTAAGGACGGCGTCTGCCTGGGCGGTTATATCAGCGACGGTAAGACCACCGAGGAGTTTTACGCCGACCACACCATCGTCGCCACCGGTCGTCGGGGTGCGGAATGGCTGGAGCACCTCTGCACCGAGCACAAGATCGAGCATATGCCGGGCACGGTGGATATCGGCGTCCGTGTGGAGGTTCGCAATGAGGTGATGGAGCAGGTCAATGAGGTGCTCTATGAGTCCAAGCTGGTGGGCTATCCCCAACCCTTTAAGAATAAGGTACGCACCTTCTGTCAGAATCCCGGCGGCTTCGTCAGTCAGGAAAACTACGATAACGATCTGGCGGTGGTCAACGGTCATTCCTATAAGGAGCTCAAGAGCAATAATACCAACCTTGCAATTTTAGTATCTCATAACTTCAATACCCCCTTCAATCAGCCCATTGCCTATGCGCAAAAGGTGGGCGAGCTTTCCAATATGCTGGCAAACGGACATATCCTTGTCCAGCGTTTCGGTGATATTTTAGACGGTAAGCGTACCTGGCAGAAGGAGCTGGTACGGGCAAACCTCAAGCCCACCCTTCCCGAGGCAGGGGCGGGGGATATCACCGCCGCCATTCCGTATCGCGCGATGATGAATATCATCAACTTCATTCAGGCTTTGGACCACGTTGTACCCGGATTTGCCTCCACCGAGACGCTGCTCTATTCTCCCGAGCTGAAGTTCTATAGCAATCGGGTCACGATGGATACCGATTTCAATACCAGCGTCAAGGGTCTGCACTGCCTGGGTGACTCCAGCGGCTGGACCCGCGGACTGATGATGGCGTCGGTGATGGGTGTCCTGATGGGCAGAAAGCTGGTAGAGGATAAATAACCGATTTCTGCATATACTTGGAGCAGGAGGAATACGCGATGAACGATTTGAAGATCTCTGTATTGTATGACTTGACCCATACCGCCGCCCGTCCCCTTTTGGAGCAGGTGGAGTACCCTTGGCAGGCGTTGGGTCAAATTCAAAAGTTTATTTTGGAATTGGGTGCGAGCCTATCGGCGGAGGAGTATGACCACCCCGCCGAGTCGGTATGGATCCATAAGACGGCGAAGGTCGCCCCCACCGCCTTTATCGGTGACGGCGTCGTCATCGGCGCGGGCGCGGAGGTGCGCCATTGCGCCTTTATTCGGGCAAATGCCCTTATAGGTGAGGGAGTCGTGGTGGGCAATTCCACCGAGCTGAAGAACGTCATCCTGTTCGATGGCGTGCAGGTGCCCCACTATAACTATGTGGGGGACTCCATTTTGGGCTATAAAGCCCATATGGGAGCCGGTTCCATCACCTCGAATGTGAAAAGCGATAAAAGCCTTGTGGTCATCAATGCCGGTGGCGAAAGGCTGGAGACCGGTATCAAAAAGGTGGGTGCCTTTTTGGGCGATCGGGCAGAGATCGGTTGCGGCAGTGTCCTCAATCCCGGCACCGTTATCGGGCAAGACAGCAACGTCTACCCCTTATCCTCGGTGCGCGGCGTCGTCCCCGCAGGCTCCATCTATAAAAAACAAGGTGAAATTGTAGAAAAAAGATAAAAACAGCGCGTTGGAATTTCCAACGCGCTGTTTTTAATTTATTAGTGTTGAATATAACGTGTCAGAAGTGTGGCGACCTGTGCACGGGTTGTGTTTTCTTGCGGAACCAGTTTGTTGTAAATGCCACGGATGTGTTCTTCGGCTACCGCCCATTGCATCGCTTCCAGTGCCCAGACGGGAACATCGGCACTATCGGGGAAGGTAGAAAGATCTGCCCGAGCAGAAACATCCTGTCCGCTAAACTGGGCATAGCGATAAAGCAAGGTTGCCATTTGAGCCCGGGTCAACGAATCGTCCGGCTCAAAGGTGGTGGGAGTCGTACCGTTTACAAGCTGATTGGCAGCCGCCCAGTTGAGTGCGTCGGCATACCAGGCGTTTGCATCTGTATCTGTAAACGGATGGAGTTCATTTACAGAAGGAGAGCCTGCCAAGCGGTAAAGGAGAGTCACCATCATTGCACGGCTCATGGTGGTATCCGGCTCAAAAGTAGTCTCACTCATGCCAAGCATCAAGCCGAGATCATGGGCTGCCTGCACGCTTTCGTAGTACCATGCATTTTTTTCGACGTCGGAAAAAGAAAATTCGGCTAAGACTTCTACTTCAAAGGTTACGGATTTTCCCTCATAAGTGACGGTGATGGTTTTGATACCCGGTGTGGCAGTATAGCCGGTAACGGTATAATCCGTTACTGCTTCGGTGGTGCCGTTGTTGAACGTTGCAGAAAGCACCAAGCCTGCGGGGTTGAATTCTTCCCCTTCGGTGTAAGTGAGCTTATGGGGTAAAGTCTGAATCACTACGGATACCGGCATTTTTTCATATTGCAGGGCAACGAGCTGCAGTTCAGGATATAAATAGTCGGGATTGCCGCCCATCGTCCAGACGGTTTCAAAATCAAAACCGGTAAAGGTGGCTTGCTCTCTCAGTTGCTCTTTGGTGGCTTGAGAACACTGAATGATTGCATCTTCGTACGTACCAACGGCGGTAGAAACATTGTCTAAATAGTAGCAATCTTTAATTTCTTTTGAGAAAAAAGTTCCGACCATACTGCCGTAGTTTCCGTTTTTGCTGATGTCGCCAATATTATAGCAAGTTTCTATGTTTAGGCGATAATCGCAGTAGCCCACAATTCCGCCAGCATTAATACTTTCGGCATCAGTAGCAATTATATTACCGATATTAAAACAGTTGCGGATATCTTGCATAAAGACAAGACCGCCGATTCCGCCTACATGAAAGGAGGCAGTGGAAGAAATAGTAATGGTGCCGCTGTTATAGCAGTTGCTTATTTCAATTTGTTCATTATACCACGGGCGTGAACTATATCCCACGATACCGCCCACACTTCCTCCATGTAAGTTGGGGGAGGATGCAGTTACTTTTCCGGTATTATAACACCTTCTTAAATTGCCCGAAGATCCGGCAATTCCGCCAAGGTATGCAGATCCATTAGTATTGTTGGTAGTGGAAACCTCGCCGCTATTACTGCAATCGCTGATTCCGCTTCCGCTCCCGACGATTCCACCAACATTAAATTGATGGTATGCTTCAGCAACAGAGATTTTTCCGTCATTATGGCAATACCGAACTTCGCCGCTGTTTAGACCGGCGATACCACCAACCGTTAAAAGAGTATTGGTATAGTCGGATTTTTGGTTTTTATCCGCCGCACCGATTACTTCTGCTGTATTATTACAGTTTTCTATGGTTCCGAGGTTTTCTCCGGCAATACCGCCGATATGAGCGTTGAGATATTCATCTGTATATAGGGTGGTATTTCTGCCATATACAGATCCGTTGACGAGACTTAAGTTTTTGATCGTCCCGCTGTTGCGAGCGAATAAGCCAACGCAAAGAGTATCCTTTGCTTCGCGAACAGAAATAAATATATTTTCGATGGCATGATTGTTGCCGTCAAAAACACCGGTAAAAGAGGCAGTTTCATCCTTGCCAATCGGCTCCCAGCCGGTACCGTTGTTATAGTAATCACCGGTTGCGGAAAAATCGTCCTCGGTAAATACGATGTCGTTTGTCAGTTTGTAGTGGGCGGTCAGATCGTTACGCACCTGATCCAACTGTGCTTTCGTGGCAATCAGATAGGGATCGTTCTCGGTTCCGCTGCCGCCTGCAAAACCGTTTGCGCTGTCTGCTGCTGAAATTGGTGCGACGGCTGTAAACACCAATATGAAGATCAACAGCATAGAAAGTAATCTTTTTTTCATTTTTTCTACTCCTTTTTAAAATTTACAAGATTAACCTATACGGATTATAACATAAACTTCTATAAAATACAAGATAGAATTGTATAATAAATTGGGGTGAGTTGTATGAACAGAATTAAGGAGCTGCGAGAAGCGAAGAAAATGACGCAGGTGCGGCTCAGTATTGAATTGGACGTTTCGCAGGAAACGATCAGCGCTTATGAAAAAGAAAAATACTTTCCCAGTTATCAGACTTTGATGAAGCTTTCGGAAATTTTTAATACAAGTGTGGATTATATCATGGGGCTTTCGGATAAGAGAACCATTCAAAAAAGTGCCGGTGAGCGGCAGGATCAGTTGCTGGTTTTGTTCAGCGAATTAAATGAAGTCAATAAGGAAAAAGCATTGGCTTATCTTCAAGGGATGCTTGATGGCGAAAAATAACAGCGCGATGGAATTTCCAACGCGCTGTTTTTTATAGTTCTTCTTCGGTGATGACCTCGATCCCGTTTGCTTTCAAGAGGGCGGCGGTGATGCCGTCGCCGGGGATGAGGGTTTTGGTAAAGCTGCCGTCGTAGACGGCACCGCTGCCGCAGGAAGGGCTGCGGGCTTTGAGGATCGCTTTACGGATACCAAGTATTTGGCAGAGCCGCAGGGCTTCCTCTGCTCCTTTTTGATATTGGGCGGTGACATCCTCGCCGTCGGCGTTGAGTACCTGCCCGTCCCTGATCTCCGAGGGGGCTCTCGGGGTGGAAAGCCCGCCCATACATTCAGGGCAGAAGGGGATGAGGGTCTCATCATCCGCCAATTTTAAAATCTTCGGATGGGGCTTGGACTTGCCGTCGAAACGGCAAGCGAGCCCTAAAAGACAACCGCTGACTAAAATGCTCATTTTGCCTTGGCGTTTTTGATGACGAGCTCTACCGCATAGTCCAGCATCGCCTGATCCCGTACTGCATCCTTGCCCACCGCGCTGATATACTTATCGGCGGTAGAATAGCCGTACTGGGAAGCGTACGCGGTTGCACTCTTATTGATAAAGGCGTCGTCTGCCGCAAAGCCCTCTGCCTTTGCGATGGCATAGGCGGTCAACTGGCTCTTGACGATGGAGGTGCCGTAGTTCTTTGCCTGTGCATTGAAGGAGTCCATCGTTGCGCCTTGGGCGGTGATAAATTTCTCCAGAGAATCATAGCCGTTTTGGGTGGCGGCAGCCTCGTAGTAGTTCTTAAACTCTTGGGTTGCGCTTTCGATCAGCTTTTTGGGGAGCTTATCCTTAAAGGTGGTATTGGAGATGGCAGTATTCCAAAGGGTGTTCTTCAGCGCGGATTCTGCCTCGCTCTTCTTTTCGTTCTCCAGATCGGTCTTGAGGTTTGCCATATATTCCTTGGCAGACTTGGCGTCCTCATCCAGTTTGGCGGCGATTTCGTCGGTCAGCTCGGAATAGTCCACCCGATCCACAACAGAATTGATCTTGACCTCAAAGACAACTGCCTGTCCTGCCAGCTCGGCATTGCCATAGTCCTCGGGGAAGGTCAGATTGAGCTTCACGTCGGAGCCGATCTTTTTGCCCACCAGTCCTTCTTCAAAGCCGCCGATAAACTGGCCGCTGCCGATGGTCAGCTCTTGATTGGAGGCGGTGCCGCCTTGGAATGCCACACCGTCCTTCAAGCCCTTATAGTTAATATTGAGGGTATCACCGAGCTGTACGGTGCCTTCCTTGAGGTTGACGTCTTCGTTCTTTTTGGCGTAGCCCTTTTCGTTGAGCGCGTTATTGAGGGCGACGGTCAGCTCGTACTCGGAGACCGAGGTGTCTGCAGGGGTATAGGTCAAGCCCTTATATTCGCCCAGCGTCAGATACTTGCTTGTATCCACCTTATCAAAGGTGGCGGGACCGCCGCACGCGGTCAATGCCAACGCGCAGATCAGCAAGAGGGAAATGAGTGCAATTTTTTTCATTGGTTGAGTTCTCCTTTAAGTTGATTGACAGTTTCTTCGATCAGCTTCCGCACCTTTTCGGGCAGAGCCTTTTCTTCCTCACGGGTAAGACCCTCTGTAGGGATGGGGGGGAGGACCTGCAAAATAACCTTGCCGCCCTGCACCTTTTTACCGTTGCCCTCGAAGAGCTTATAGGTGCCCTCGATCGCCACCGGCAGGATCGGTGCCTTTGCTTTGGTCGCCATCTTGAATGCGCCGCCCTTAAATTCAGCGATCTCGCCGCCGTAATTGCGGGTGCCCTCCGGTGCAATGGTGACGTTGATGCCGTCCTTCAGCAGGGCTGCGCCCTGATTGATACAGAGCATTCCTGCTCTGGGGGAGGAGCGGTCGATAAAGATGCAATGCCCCGCCTTCATCCAAGAGCTGATGCCCGGAGCCTTTTCCAGCTCCTTTTTAGCCACCATCGATTGAGTATTGGGCATATGCGCGATCAAGGGGAAGGCGTCCAAAAGGCTTTGATGGTTATAGACGGTCAGCGTGGCTTCATCGGGGATATTCTCCAAACCCCGCATCTCCAGCTTCATTCCCATCACCTTGATGACCCGTCTGCAAAAGCCGACGATCTTTTTTCGGCAATAAGCTTCGTGCTTGACGGGATCCTTTTCCAAAAGTTTCGCTTTTATAAGCGCAGGCAGGTTGACGATCAGATAGCCTGCCACATATAAGAACATTCCGACAGTTTTCAGCATCGGGTATCCTCCTTATCGGGATTATTCGTGTTTGCTTATCTCTAAAATTATATCACATTCCCAATCTATAGTCAAACAATATTAACTCTTGATATTTCTTGCTATATAGATTATAATATAAGATATCTTTTTTGAAAAAATGCTGAAAAAATGGGATTTTTACTTGCTTTTTTGCGGACGATGTGTTATTCTGTTCGTATCACAAAAGCAGATGTCCTCGATGGGAGGACATACTTGAAAAATGTTTCGGCACAAACTACAGGAGCGAAAAAATGGTCATTGGATTGATGGGCTTCGGCACAGTCGGAGTCGGTGTGTATGAATTAGCAAAGAGCCAGAAGGATCTGGAGATCCGCTACGTATTGGATCTGCGGGAGATTGGAATTCCCCAGTTGACCCATCGTGCGGAGGATCTTTGGGAAGATCCCGAGGTGGATACGGTCATTGAAGTAATGGGCGGACTGCATCCTGCGTATGAGTTTGTCTCCGCGGCACTCAAAGCAGGGAAAAACGTGGTGACCGCCAATAAGTATCTGGTCGCCACCTATTATGAGGAACTGTTGGCACTGGCAAAGGAGCATCACGCGGTGTTCCGCTGTACTGCTGCAGTAGGCGGCGGTATCGGCTGGCTGACCGCTTTGGAGCGGGTGCGTCGGCTGGAGCCGGTGCTGGGTGTTGA
>JAZQAQ010000092.1:0-5923 GCA_045545255.1 Eubacteriales bacterium
TACCGAAGGTGACGATCTGGGCCACATTATTTGCACCATATTTATCAATGACATAATCAATGACGCGACTGCGATTTTCATAGCAGAAATCAATATCAATATCCGGCATTGTAACACGCTCGGGATTGAGAAAACGCTCAAAAAGCAGATCATATTCTATAGGATCAATGTCGGTTATTTTTAAGCAATAAGAAACCAGCGATCCTGCGGCACTTCCACGCCCGGGTCCTACCGGAATATCGTTATTTTTGGCATAGGCAATAAAATCACTGACGATCAAAAAATAATCCACATATCCCATATCGCGGATAGTGTTCAACTCGTAATCCAAGCGATCTTTTAGTGCTTCATTGACATTACTGTATCGTTGGTTTAAGCCGAGATAACAGCGGTCATAAAGATAAGAAAAACTATCGGTGACGCCTTCGGGAAGCTGAAATTTTGGCAGATGAAACTGACCAAATTCAAAATCGTAATTGCACGCATCAGCAATTTTCAAGGTGTTTTCCAATGCGTTCGGATAACGATCAAAAAGCGAAGCCATCTCTTCCCCGCTTTTAAGGTAAAACTCATCGGTATCAAAACCGGGAGCATCCTCGTCATTCAGAGTTTTATTCATCTGAATGCACATCAAAACCTTTTGGGTAAAGGAATCCTCTTTATTGATATAATGAACATCGTTCGTCGCCACTACAGGAATCCCGGTCTCTTCGTGAATACGCATCAATCCCGGAAGGATAACTGCATCTTCCTTATACCCGTGATTTTGCAATTCGAGATAATAATCTTCCCCGAAAATGCTCCGATACCGCAGTGCTTCCGACTTTGCACCGTCGTAATCATCGTGCAAAAGCTTTTGCTGCACCGATCCCCCAATACAACCGGAAAGGCAGATCAGCCCTTCGCTGTATTGCTCCAATAACTCAAAATCCGCTCGCGGCTTAAAATAAAATCCTTCGGTGAAGCCTTTAGATACGATCTTCAAGAGATTATGGTAGCCAACCTTATTTTTGACCAATAAAATAAGATGGTAATACTTCCCGTCGATATCATACTGCTTGTCCTTGCGTCTATGGGGTGCCATATAGATCTCACACCCGATAATCGGTTTAATCCCTGCAGCACGACACTCCTTATAAAAGTCCACCGCACCATACATCACACCGTGATCGGTAATCGCCAAGGCAGACTGACCTAAAGCCTTCGCACGGGCAACTACTTCGCTGATGCGGCAGGCACCGTCAAGAAGGCTATATTCGGTATGCAGGTGAAGATGAACAAAATCCCTCATAGTACTATCCTTTAATATTTTTCGCGAAGTCGATAATTTTATTCAACTTTCGACTTAAGCTTGGCTTACTCAACCGACCGTCGCATAGATTGGCCAGTTCTGTCAGATTACTGGTCGGATTCTCCTGCCGCAAAACAGCCACGTAGAGTAAATCATCCGGCAAAGCTGCAAGACCGACCTTTTCTTTGATATATTCAATAGCGCGAATCTGCTCTACCGCTTTATTCAGCGCTTTATCCATATTATAAGCTGCGCAGTTATCAACACGATTATTATTGTTGTTGGTTTCCTTCTCAATTTTAATATTCATCAGATCGAAGGCTGCAGATCGAGCACCTAATATGTAAAGCAAATCATAAATCTGCTGGCTATCCTTCAGGTAAACAACATAGTTTGACCGTCTCACCACCATTCTGCAAGGGATACGACGCTTATTCAATACCTCTTGCATCGATTTTGCGGTTGAATAATCAGAAGTTACTACCTCAAAATGATAGCCACTGACAGGGTCGCTGAAATAACCGCCGGTCAAAACTGCACCGCGCAGAAAGGCGATAAAGGACTCTTTATCCGCAAACAACTTTTCATTGACGCGCAAGTCCTCCATATGAAGCAAAGAAAAGAGTTTGGTTAACGGCTCACCTTTTAAGATGGCGTTATAGGTAACACCGGCTTCAGACATTTCAAAGAAACTGCCAAGCAGACTTGCAGAGAGGGTCTGCAAACGATTAATTACCAAAACATTTTCTGTAGATACCTTCAAGCAGTCTTTAGAAACCGACTGAGCAAACAGTACCATCCCGTAAAACTCCGCTAATTTACAGACATCTTTTTTATCTTCAATTCTGCAAAGTTCTTCTTTTACATCAAAGCAAAACGACACCTGCTCCTACTCTCCAATCTTTACTCTTCTCCGAGGCAGCGAACCTCACATTCCAAATCAACACCAAACTGATCTTTAACTGTCTTTTGCACATAAGCGATCAACTGACGCACATCCGTACCGGTGGCGTGATCACGATTAATAATAAAGCCGGCATGCTTTTCGCTGACTTCAGCTCCACCGATGCGGCAACCTTTCAATCCTGCATCTTCGATTAACTTTCCCGCGAAGTAACCCTCCGGTCGTTTAAAAGTACTTCCTGCACTGGGATATTCCAGAGGTTGCTTATCACGCCGTCTTTGCTGCAGATCATCAATTACCGCAAGAATCTCATCTGTATTTCCCTTTTTCAATTGAAGCTCTGTGCTCAAAATCAAGTAATTGGGATGCTTCATAAAAAAGCTTTCGCGATACCCGTAAGCGTGGTCTTTCTTCTCAAGCGTATGAGGCACACCGTTTTCATCAAGATAATGCGTACGAATAACGACCTGGTCCATCGATCCGCCATATGCACCGGCGTTCATAAATACCGCACCGCCAATAGAGCCGGGGATCCCGTGAGCAAATTCCAGACCGGTATACCCACTTTTCGCCGCAAAGGAAGATGCCTTTACAGTTCGAATGCCTGCACCAACTTTCATTATGCCGTTTTCATCCAAGGATAACTCCGAAAGACGCTCTGTTTTAATGATCCAATCTCTGCATCCCATATCGCTCCCGAGCATATTGGAGCCGTTACCGAGAAAAATCAGTGTTCTCCCCTGCTCTTTCGCAAACCGAATCAAAGCGGTGCACTGCTCTGTACTCTCCGGATAAACGACAATATCGGCAGGGCCACCCACTTTAAAGGTGGTCAGCTCCGCAAGAGTAGCATTTTTACTGAAAGGGATATGAGATTTTTCCAAAAAAACAAGCAGAGAATTCATAATACACCTCAAAAATCAAACAAACTCAACTGAGCACTGACGGGTACGTCACCGAAGACACCTTCACGATTCAAAAGTTCACACACCGTAGTGGAAATACCGGCGCGTACACGAAATTCTTCCTGAGAAAATACCTCGCCTTCATCTCGCGCCTTCACAATATTCATCGCTGCGTTTTCACCAACACCGCTCAAAACGCTGAAGGGCATCCGAATCCCTTCTTCTTCGATCGTGAAGGATTTAGCCTGGGATTTATAAAGATGGACAGGTAAAAACTTAATTCCGCGTGCCATCGCCTCAATAACGACCTGATAGGTATTGATGGTTTCATCATCCTTTGCGGTTTTTGCTTTTCCAAGTCCTTCCAGACCGCGAATTACCCCGCGCAGATGATCAATCCCCTTCACGACATCAACAGCATTAAAGCCTTCGGGTCTTACCGTAAAGGTTGCGCAATAAAACTCCTTTGGATAGTGAATTTTATAGTACCCCAGACGCATCGCACCCATAACATAAGCTGCAGCGTGTGCTTTGGGGAACATATACTTAATTTTCAGACAGCTATCTAAATACCAATCCGGCAGATCGTGGCTCTTCATTGCTTCGATCATCTCGTCCGTCAGCTGCTTTTTTGCCTTACCCTTACGTACAATTTCCATAATTTTGAAGGCCATACTCGGCTCCAAACCTTTATGAATCAGATAGACCATAATATTATCGCGGGTACCGATAACATCTTTGATCTCGCACTTACCTTCCTTGATCAAATCTTGTGCATTTCCGATCCATACGTCGGTACCGTGGGAAAGACCGGAGATCTGCAAAAGCTCTGAAAAGTTCTTCGGTCGAGCCTCCATCATCATCTGACGTACAAATTTGGTGCCCATCTCGGGCAAAGCAAGTGTACCTGTTTCGCAATCAATCTCCTCGGGCGTCACACCAAGTGCTTTAGGACTGGTAAGGAGACTGTAAACACCGGGATCATTCATCGGAATATCCACAAACCGAAGCGGCGTCAGATCCTCCAGATGCTTCAGGAGGGTCGGCACATCGTGACCCAGTATATCCAGTTTCAAGATAGTATCGTGCAAGGAATGGAAATCAAAGTGGGTTGTCAAGATATCCGAATCCTGATCATCTGCAGGATGCTGGATGGGACAGAAATCGTATACACTGTATTTCTTCGGAATAACAACCATTCCGGCGGGATGCTGACCCGTTGTACGCTTAATGCCGACGCAGCCGTCCACCATACGTTGCTCCTCCGCTTTATTCAGCTTCATTTCCTTGCTTTCCAGATATTTTTTAACATATCCGTATGCAGTCTTATCAGCCAAAGTACCAATCGTACCCGCCTTAAAGACATAGCCCTCACCAAAGAGCTCCTCAACGTATTTATGAGCAGTTGTCTGATATTCACCGGAGAAGTTCAGGTCAATATCAGGCACCTTATCACCCTTAAATCCAAGGAAGGTCTCAAAAGGAATATCGTGACCGTCCGTTTTCATCGGTCTGCCGCACTTGGGACAATCCTTATCCACCAAGTCAAAACCGGAACCGACCGAACCGTCTGTAAAAAACTCACTGTGCTTACAGTGGGGGCAGATATAATGAGGCGGTAGCGGATTAACCTCGGAAATACCGATCATAGATGCGGCAAAGGATGAACCAACCGATCCACGTGAGCCGACGGAATATCCTGCCTCATTGGACTTCATCACCAGCTTCTGGGAAATCATATACATTACTGAATACCCATTGCCGATGATTGAGGTCAACTCACGATCCAACCGCTCCTCTACCAGCTTGGGAAGCGGATCACCGTAAATATCATGCGCTGTCTTCCAAGCGATAGAGCGCAATTCCTCTTCCGCCCCCTCCATTTCGGGGGCGTGCATTCCTACGGGAATCGGAATTAACTCTTCGACCATATCTGCAATTTTATTGGGGTTTTCCACGACGATCTGATGCGCCTTATCAAACGGAATGTATTCAAATTCAGCCAGCATTTCATTGGTCGTACGGAAATAGAGCGGCGGCTGGTTATCCGCATCCTCAAAGCCGTTACCGGCCATCAGGATACGGCGGAAAACCTCATCTCTGGGATCGAGGAAATGAACGTCGCAGGTTGCAACGACCATTTTATCCAGTTCTTCACCCAAGCGAATGATCTTCTTATTAAAGGACTGCAGTTCTTCTTCGCTCGAAGCCATCCCATTACGCAGCATATATGCGTTATTTCCGATGGGCTGGACCTCAAGATAATCATAAAAAGATGCAATCTTACGAATTTCCTCTTCGGGACTTTTGTCAACGATCGCTCTGAAAAGCTCTCCCGCTTCACACGCGCTGCCAATAATCAAGCCTTCCCGCAACGCTTCGATTTCCGTGCGATACATCAAAGGTCTGCGATGAAAATGCTTAATATTGGAATTAGAAATCAATTCATAAAGATGCTTTAACCCGATCTTATTCTTAACCAGAATAATGATATGATATCTGGGCGTTGTTTTCAGCTTATAGGATCCCTCAGGATCAAATCCGGGCACAGTATCATCTACCAGATAACCCTCTACACCATAGATCATTTTAAGCCCGCATTCGCTGGCTGCCGCTTGCGCGCCGGGATAGTTCTGCAAATTACCGTGATCGGTAATGGCGATCGCCTTATGCCCCCAATAGGCAGCGCGACGAACATAATCTTCAATGGTGTTTACAGCATCCATCGTAGACATATTGGTATGCAAATGAAGCTCTACGCGCTTTTTGTCGGCATCATCCTGACGAACGACATATTTCGCCTCGAAAATACATTTTGCATTG
>JAZQAQ010000093.1:0-8592 GCA_045545255.1 Eubacteriales bacterium
GATGGTAGTTGATCTCAATGCCCGCATCCTTCATATGGAGACACATCTCGCTGCGGCACTCATAAGAAACGTCAAAAGGCTTTGCAATGTGGTAGTTCTTCTGCTTGGGCACAACGACACCCAGTCCTTCGGAATCGGAGTTCCAATAAGACTGCTTTGCATCCACAGTCGCACCGATATATCTGCCCTCAACACTCCAGGTTACGTCGTCAAAAAGATAGAACTCAAACTCCGGCAGGATCTTCATCTCATCCGCAACGCCGCTCTTCTTCATATATTCCACCGCAGCCTTGATGATGTTGCGGGGATACTGCGCAAGAGGACGATTTTCGGGGGTATCAATGATCATTGCGTTACCCGTCATAGAAAGAGTGGGAATCTCGCAGAAAGGATCAATGACCGCAGTATCGGGATCGGGGATAAAGACCATATCGCTCTTCTCCACCACCGCATAACCGTAGTTCGAAGCATCAAAGCCGATGCCGCTCTTCATCGTATCCTCGGAGAAGTTTTCCGCAGGAATGGTCACGTGGCGGTATTGACCGTTGATGTCCACCATCTTGAAGTCCACCATTTTGATGTTGTTTTCCTTGATCAGCGCAAGGATCTCCTGAACAGTCTTTGCCATAAAAAAGCACCTCTTTGTATTTATTAATTGCCTAAAGTATAACAATTATTCGCCCCATTGTCAATAAAACGCATAAAGAAACCGCCCCTCGATTGTAAAAAGGGCGGAATCTTCAGTTAGGCATCGTATTCATCGTCAATAAGCACCTCTGCAGGTGATCTCTTCTTTCTGATGCGGTTTCCGATAAAGGCACCGACACCCGAAAATGCCACAAAGATCAAAACGCTCTGAATGTTATCTCCCGCAGACGCCGTGGTCATCGATACCTTCACATTTTCAGAGGTCATCGAATTTGTAAGGATCGTATCCATCAACTCCGGCGTAGCCACCGCACTGCAGTACAGCAACATAACACCCGCAAAGAGCAACGCCATCACGATAGCAGCCACATACGACGCCTTTACCGAAGTTTTGGCGGTCGCACTGTATAAAAGCGCGCACACACACAGAATCACTGCCGGAATAATACCGATAAACAGCAAATAACTAAGGACGTTCAGCTGTTCCAAGCAGCTGTTCAGGATTAAAATTTCCACCGTCAGAGCCAAAACACCGGCACCCAAAAACCAAAAACTCTTGTCAAAAAACTTTTTCATCATACGTTTCCTTTCTTTAAATCACATTGTTGTTACGAACATATTATACAGCCAGTGCAGCGCAATGGCAGGATAAACACTGTCACTTTTCTCCCGCACCATCCCCAGCGCAAACCCCAAAGGCACGCGGATCAATAGGTTGGGCAAGAAACCGTCATTGGAATGATAAACGAAAGCGAAAATCACGCCGTTCAGTAAGCATAAGATCCACCTTTTGGCGGTAAAAAAACGAAGTTCATCCATAATGATACTTCGGAGCATTATTTCTTCCGAAACTGCCACGAAGAAGAAATGTGCCCAGATCGTCCAAGGCGAAAGCTCCGGCTCCTTCGTTACCGAAAGTATAAAAGCGAGCCCTGCCGTCCCTGCGCTCATCAAACCGCAGGCGACGAGATTGAGCGGACTTTTGGGGATCGCAAGCCCCAGTTCCGCCGCACTGCGCTTTTGAATACACATCTTAAAAAACAGAGGTGCTGCCGCCAGTGCCAGAAGCATCGGCAATGAGAAGGAGAAAAACACCGATCGGAAATCCCCCATCTCATTCACATTGGTATTGATCCCACCGGTAGTGATCATCGACAACCCGATGGTCAAAGCAAAAAGAAAGATCAGCGGTAGCGAGATATAGCAAGCGGTAGATAATACCTTTTCAAAACTTTTTTCATTAAAGCTCACTGCCTTATTCTTCATTTTGATCATACGCATCTCCTTATCTGGAAAGATCCATTTTATGATAGATCCAGTAATTCACCAGACTGAGAGCCAGAATATATGCAAACATCAGTCCGATGCCAAAGACGCCGTATCGCATAAGCGTCCCGCCCGTATACTCTGCAAGATGCATTCCGCTGCCGATATAGGAGGGGATCCAGAGCTGTAATGCCTCAATGTTTGCCAGCAGCTTGAGCACAACGATGGTCACAAAGTTAAAAACGATAGCCTTTCCGTATTTGAACATTAAGGAAAACATCGTGTAGACCCTCGCCATAACAAGCGTTTCAAAAAGAGAACCGATAAAGGTATAAACCAGCGTAAAATTCTCATCCGAATCGGAGGACCAGATAAAATCCGACCCAAACTCGGTGCCTTTCAGAAAAAACAGCCACCCGAGCAGAGACGACACAATGAGCAACCCAAAGATAAGTAAAATCATCACATCCAGTGCCATTGACTTGGAAAGAAGCAGCTTACCGCGCGCTTTAACCTTTGTGATGTACATACTGTCAAGCCCCGTATCGATCTCTTTTGAGACCACCGAGGTCACCGTCAAGGCAACCGTCACGCTGATCAGCAGCAGGCTATTGAGCAGACCGACCACAACCGAACTGTAGCCCATCGCCGAAAACACCGACTCTCCGATCTGCACGATGCCGCTCTCCATAGAGATCAATAGTGCGATCCCAAAGGGAAGCAATGCAAATACTCCGAGAATACAGATCACATCCGTCCTTAAAAACAGTTTTTTCAGTTGTACCGACAACAATTTAAGCATAAACATACACTCCTTTTATAAGCGAACCGGTGACAGGTTCCCTAACTACATCAGCTTCATCAGCTCGGTCATACTGGTAGCGGATTCCATATCCACCACCTGCAGGCCCTTTTGCTGCAGATAATTCAGCACCGGCCCCACCGCTTCTGCGTTTGCAAAACGGACGGTGCTCTCGTCAACCGTCAAATCGGGATCGAATTCTTGCAATGCTGCAATATACTCCCGAGCATCGGCGGAAAGCTGAAGCTGATAGAACTTCTTATTCAGCTCCGTCGCGGGGCCGTCGTGGACGATGCTCCCCTCTTTCATCACGATGGTGCGATGGCAGATATCCAACACATCACTGAGCTGATGACTGGAAAACAGCACTGCAATCCCCTTGCGACTGCATTCCAGCATAATATTCTTGATGATCTCGACCCCCATCGGATCAAGACCGACCGTAGGCTCGTCCAATACGATAATTCTGGGCTGTGCCAGCAGTACCTGCGCCAGACCGAGCCGTTGGCGCATACCGAAGGAAAACTCCCCCACCTTCTTCTTGGCAAACTTCTTCAGTGCCACGATTTCCAGCACCTTATCCACATTTTTCTTATCCGGCTCAGAGGCGAGATCATTGAGGAGATTCAAGTTGGTTCTTGCGGGCAGGTAATCGCAGAAGGATGGTTCGAGCAAAAATCCCATATGGTCGCGGATCACGTGATGATCCGAACGGATATTGATGCCAAAGACACGAACATTGCCGGTATAGCTTTGAATTGATCCCATCAGGCACTTGATCAGCGTGCTCTTCCCTGCACCGTTATGCCCCAGAAGACCGATGATCTCCCCGGGGCGCACGACGAAGGATACATCCTTGAGTGCCTTATGCTTACCGTAGCTTTTGCTCAGCCCTTCGACTGTTAAGATTTGATTCGTCATTTTATTCTCCTTAAAACCTGATTTTTAGGGGTGCATTCTCGCCTTTGCCACGTTTAAGAACTCGTCGATCCCTTATCAATACTGCCCCAGTGTTCCTTTCTTCTTGGCGGAAATGATGCTCTTGTTGTAGATGAAATGAGCCGCAATCGCCAGTAAGAGCGTGTTTAAAAGCGTAGCGATGAGGGTGGGAAGCATTTCCTGCAAGGAAAAACCGCCCAAAAACTGTTGATACAGCACAACCACGCCGTAAAAGGGCACCGTAGCCATAGGGATATACCCCCAGACCGAGGTGATACCGCCCAAAGGAAGCACCAGCTCGATCATAATCAGAATGTTGAAAAAGTTCAGCAAGGTATCCACCTTGCGAAAGCATAGTGTAATGGCGGCCATCAGCACGCCTACCGCAATACTTTGCGCACCGAAAAAGGCAAACAGCAGTATGATCTCCCAAAGACTCACATCCAGCTTCAAAAAGAAAAGATGCATCACCGTTGCAATCAATGCAGAGCCGACCACCGAAGTAAGACCCGACACAAGGGTACGAATGACGGCGGTTTTGATCAAGGAGTATCGGCTGATGTATACCTGTTCAAATACGCCCAACTCAATATCACCGCGAATGCTGGCGCTGGGACCGCCCAAAAGGTTCAGCATTACCGGAAAGAAGATCACGCCAAATACTTGCGTGCTGTCCCCCACCGCATTTACACCCACCATAAATATCACCGACATAATCATAAAAGAAATGATGTTGTTCACCGTATCGAGGGGGTAGGTTCTCATCAGCTTCAGAGAGCGTCGCATTTCGGCGCCGAAAAGATTCATATCCCGCTTTATCGTCATCGCCGTCATCATCTCACCTCCAGAATCTCCAGCCGTCCCGCCCGAAGATCAGCAGAAAGCCTCCCGTAGAAGTCGGCGTCGTTGATATCTGCCGTGATCTTCAGGATATTCTCGTCCACAGGGCTGCCGGCGTGCCGGAATTGGTTTATGTAATCTTGTTTGTCGTCCCCGAAGGCAAACTTGACAAACAGGGTGATTTCCTTGTTTGAGGGATTAAAGGATTCGCATTTCGTGATCTGCTTATCCCGAATCATATACTGGGAATCGCAAACCTCGTTGATAAAATTCTTATCGTGGCTGGTGATGATCACCGAGCCGTTTTGCTTTTTCACAAAGCTATTGATGATCTGCTTTAAAATAAAAGCATTTTCAAAGTCCAGCCCGTTCAACGGCTCGTCCATAAAAAGAATGGATGGCTCGTCAAGCAGGCAAATAAGAAGTAAAAGCCGCTGTTTCATTCCCTTGGAGTAGGTCTCTACCCTCTTATGAATGAAGGAGCTCATATTAAAACGCTCAATGCTGTCCAATACACTTTGGGGCATCTCCTTTGCAGACTTGCCCGTCTTGAGCGTCCAGAAGTATTCAATGTTGTCCATCCCGGACATATTCCAGTATAACGCGCGGTTGGCATCACCCATAATACTAACGTATCTACGCAACGCCACCGTTGATTTTTCATCGCACAGGGGTTGCCCGAGGACATAAAGCTCACCGCTATCCTGGCAGGTCATCCCGCTGATCAGCTTAATAAAAGTGGTCTTACCGGAACCGTTTTCTCCGATGAGACCGATAACCTGACCCATCGGAAGAGTCAGATCCACGTTAGAAAACACCACATCTTTGCTGCCGTAACTCTTGGTTACATTGACCAGCTCAATGGCACAATTACTTGTCATAAGATATTCGTTCCTTTCGCAAGTTTCGAAGCCCCGATGCCCCCAAACCGCCTCCCCGCTATCGGGGAGGCGGTCAAAGCGTCGTGCTTACAGTTCCAGACCCTTGCAGATGGAAAGCCCATAGCTGGCGCAAGCGCCTCTCCATCCAAAGGCCAGGCATCCGTTTTTAGCCTTCAAAAAATTAAACAGCATTTACGTCACCTCCTCCCGGTGCGATTATGTACTACGCCTTATCCGTCATCAAAGGCTGAAATTCTTGCCGTTGTAGCCAAAGCTGAGGCAAGCGATAAAGCCAATGCTCAGGCAACCGGGCTTCGCGGTTTTGCACGCATTAAACAACATACAACCGTTTCCTCCTTTCGTATTGATGAAAAGTACGATTAAAGACTCCAGCGGCGCCCCGAGTATCCGGCCTCAAAACACAAACCGATACCAATGGACAAGCACCCGCAGGACTTGGTCTTAGAGCAGTTGAATAACATCTGCATTTCACCTCCTTCCGGCTTTCCCGTCTATTGTGGATTAAAGGGAAAACTTTTTAGTAACATTCCAGCCGTAGCTTACGCTGAAGCCGCCCAACCCAAAGCTGAAACAGCCGGGTGCAGCTCCCTTTCCGAGATTAAACAGCATCCGTCGTCCTCCTTTCCATACTTTTTTGGCTATACATATAATGGATATTGCGACTGATCCAATCAAAGTAGGTTTCGGTCATCGGACAATAAAAATCGTGAGAAGTCAGATTCTTATGTACATAATAGCTGCGCGCGCGGCATCCGCCGCCGCAAAGATAACGATGCTTGCAGTCCTTGCAGGTATCAAACTGATCCACGTGCAGGCTTCTGCAATGCTTCGCCGTCTCACTATTGAGGATCTCTGCCAGATCCGTCTTAAAGATATTACCCATAGCAAGGTCAGGATCGTGGAGCATATGGCAGGGATACACCGTACCGTCTGCGCCCACGCTGACGATCTTATTTCCGATCTCGCAGGACTTTCTGGCATCAATTCCGCCGCCGATGGGCATATCATTCACCGCCACCGTGCCGTCGATTCCGACCTCCAGAATCTCCTTTGCAATGGTCCTGAGCTGCTCGGCATCGGGAAGCCAGCGTCCGAGGACCTCATCCATAGGCGAGCAGGTAAGCAGACTGAAATTGATCTGCACACCCAGCTTCTTTGAAAGGGTCACGTAGTCAGGAATACGGTCATAGTTTTTGGCGTGGATCGTCGGCAGGATGCTGGTCTGAATGCCACTGTTGCGGCAAAGCTCCACCGCTCCCACAACGGAATTAAAAATCCCGTTGTCGCGAATAAAAGTGGGATGCTCTTCGTCATACCCGTCGATAGAAACCGCGATCCCATTCACATAAGGCTTGACCGCTTTCAGCATTTCCGAAGTCACCTTGGTACCGTTGGTAATGATCTGGATACCGGCGATTCCCGCCTTTCCCTTGGCATACCGAACGATCTCACCGAGATCCTTTCTCAAAAAGGGCTCGCCGCCGGATAATACCACCAGCTTACAGCCGTTTTCGGAGAGCTGATCAAGGGCACGCTTTACCTCCTCCAAAGAGGGGTCTGCAAGACGGTTTCGCTGGCAATCCAGTGAATAGCACCCGATGCAATGCAGATTGCATCTCTGCGTCAGATGCAAGTATGCCGACATTGTATGCTCCTCTTTTGCAGACTGCCCGTCCTCAAAGAAATGCGCCGCCTTCAGTGCATCAAACAGCTCTTTTTGAGACACAGAGATCTCATCCTCGGATACCCCGTCACTGCGAACCTTGCGGCAGAATTCAAGTCCTTCGGATGTCAGCCCGATGATGCTTCCGTTATCAAAGTTGCCGATCACAGGGACTCCTTCGATGTCAAATAACACAGCATTTTCAGAAAACTTCATTTTCAATTCTCAAACCTCTTTTTCATAATAATGCGGCATTTAAGCTCTTCGCTCATAATCGTAAAGCGTCGTGCTTTCTTGCCCCTTTGTTAATAGAACACTCTTTTGACCGATTTTCGCAAGAAACAGCAAAAAATTTCTTTTAGAATTTCAAATCGCCATTTTTTGCACCGTGAAAAAGCATTTTCAATAAATAGAATAAAAGGCAGCCGTTTTTTCGCGGCCGCCTTGAATTTTTCTCAACTTTATAAATCGATGAATTCTATTTACATTGTCATTTTTTATGGTAAAATACAGTTGTATGGTATCTGTCGATTCAGTATTCTAAAATTTATAATAAACGCTTTCAAAGGAGTCCATCTCTTATGAAGAAATTAAGTATCAATATCAATGCGGCAATTCAAATCTACGGCTTGGATCGCGCGTTTGAGATCTGCAAAAGAAGCGGCTTTGATGCCATTGATTATTCTCTGAACAAATATCCCTTGGAAAGCGGGATCTACGCCGCATCCGACGAAGCCTTTGAGGAGCATTTTTATACCGTTCGAAAGACCGCTCAAAAGTACGATCTGGAGATCGGGCAGACCCACGGCAGATGTGAGACCTATGACCCCATTGATGAATCCAGCCGTGAGTGGACCCATAAGGTCACCGAAAAAGACCTGAAAGCTACTGCCCTGCTTGGTGCCCCCTCCTGCGTCGTTCATTTTATTAATACTACCCGCTGGGGTAAGCAGCCCCCCGAAGTAATGCGGAGCGTCTCGGACGAGATGTTCCGTAATATCATCCCGTATGCCGAGAAATACAAGGTAAATATCGCGCTGGAAACCTTCGGAGCGGCGCGCGTCAAGGGCGCGCGTATCCGCGATTTTTTCGCCGACCATAATGAATTTATCGGGCAGTTTGAGCGGATGGACACCCAATATAAGACAATGTGTGTAGACACCGGCCACACCCACGAAGCAGGCTCCTTCTGGGTCCTTCCCCCGGAGGAATATATCCGCGTCTTGGGCAAAAATGTAACCCTGCTGCATCTGCACGATAATTCCGGTCATTGGGATGATCATCGCCTTCCGGGCACCGGTAAGATCAATTGGTGCGCAGTATTTGATGCGCTGGACGAAATCGGCTATACCGGTAATTATAATTGCGAGCTCGTACTCGCTCGCTACGGCAACTGCCTCGAAGAGTTTCTGCACTTCGCCGGTAAATATATGCGTCAATTCGTCGATAACCACGGTAAACCTTTGGGCTGATCCTTAAAAATCCGCTCCCCTAAAATCGGATTTGGGTTATTTAAAGTAAAATACACCTGC
>JAZQAQ010000094.1:0-3232 GCA_045545255.1 Eubacteriales bacterium
GTGCAACGAAAATCCACGATTCCGCGATACTCCAGTTCCTTTGCCGTCAGCCCGGTCTCCTCCAGGATCTCTCGGCAGGCACATTCTTCCGGGCTCTCTCCCGGCTCCAGCTTACCGCCCACGCCGATCCATTTATCCTTATTGACGTCCCTTTCCTTTTTGATGCGATGGAGCATCAGGTAACAGCCGTCCTTTTCCAGATAACATAAAGTGGTTTCGATCATTTCAAGAACCCATTGACGATCTGCTCCTCAGCCTCCTGCTCGGTCAAGCCTAAGGTCATCAGCTTAATGAGCTGCTCACCTGCGATCTTACCGATGGCGGCTTCGTGGATAAGGCTGGCGTCCAGATGAGCTGCCACTACCTCGGGAATTGCCGCCACAGTTGCGTTATCCATAATAATGGCATCACACTCCGAATGACCGGTACAGCGATTATTACCGCGGATATTGGAGCGGAAGATCTGCTTGGAATTTCCCTTGGCAACCGAGCGGGAGACCAGATTGGTATGGCAACCCTCGCCATCCAGATCGATGGTGAAATCCGTCTCTGCCAGCTGCTCACCGTGGGTCATAATCTTTTCGTGAACGATCAGGGTGGCACCATCCGCCAATTTAGCGGTAGTGACCCGCTTGGTGGAGTCCACGCCCTTGATCTGAACCGTTTCCATCTCCAGATAGCCGCCCTCTTCCACTTCTACTACAGTGGTGGGATTCATAATATTCTTGCCGTTGCCGTCGCCTTGGCCGTAGTGCTTTTCCACATACTTGACCCTGGCATTTTTGCCCACGTGGAAGGTATGGATCCCGTCGTGACGGGATTCCTTGTCCCCCGCGTTATGAATGCCGCAGCCTGCGACGATGGTAACGTCGGCACCTTCGCCGATATAGAAATCATTATACACCATATCCTGCACACCGCTTTCGCTGAGGATGACGGGAATATGCATACTCTCATTCTTGGTATAAGGCTTGATGATGATATCGATACCATCGGAATCTTCCTTGGTAATGATATCAATATTGGCGGTGGTATTCCGTCCTGCAGACGCACCGTTGGCACGGATATTATATGCACCGGTGGGGACTTCGTGAAGGTCTGCCACCTGCTCTAATAATGTTTTTTGAATCTGATCCACGAGACAGCACCTCCCTTACAGCTTGTCCGCCAGCATCTTGCAGGGCTCACTGCCCTGCAGCAGCTCCGGCAAAATGGCGTTCTTATCTCCCACAGCACGAACTGTGCCGTCTGCGATAACAACGATCTTATCGGCAATATTTAAAATACGTTCCTGATGAGAAATAATGAGAATGGAGCCATTGATCTTTTCGTGCATCTTTTCAAAGACCTGAATCAAATTAGAAAAGCTCCAAAGATCAATTCCCGCCTCCGGCTCATCAAAAACAGAGACCTGCGTACCGCGTGCCAAGACCGTCGCAATCTCGATGCGTTTGACCTCACCGCCGGAAAGACTGGCGTTGATCTCACGATTGATATAATCTCTGGCGCAAAGTCCCACCTCGGAAAGATAAGCGCACGCCTCACTGACCCCGATGGGTTTGCCCGCCGCAAGGGTGATCAGATCCTTGACGGTGATTCCCTTAAAGCGTACCGGCTGCTGAAAGGCAAAGCTGATTCCCTTCTTTGCACGCTCGGTGATGGAAAGATCGGTGATATCTTCTCCATCCAGTAAAATCTGACCGGAGGTAGGGGTATAAATTCCCGCAATGATCTTTGCCAAAGAGGACTTACCGCCACCGTTTGGTCCGGTGATAGCCACAAAACGCTCATCAACAGTCAAATTAATATTCTTTAAAATTTCCTTGGTGCCGCCTTCGCTTTCGACAACATAGGAAATATTCTTAAGTTCAAGCATTGGGTTCCTCCATTTGATTTAATTCCACATTATATTCTAACCAATATTTATCAAAAGGTCAAGCATTCAGGCGCAAAAAGGGGCTGTAAAAACACAAGTTTTTTACAGCCCCTTTTTTGATTTATTTTAATAAATTACCGAAGATCTCGCTATAGACTTCCACTTTATTATGGCAATCAAAGCGATTTTCGCCGCCGGCCAGGATATAGACCTTAACCTTGGGTTCGGTGCCGGAGGGACGGATCACAGCGTGAGTCCCATCCTCAAAAATATAGTACAGCACATCGGAGGTGGGCAGCTCGGTAGTACTTTCCTTGCCGGTCAAAAGATCCTTGATAACGTGCGCTTTATAATCGCGGAACTCTACCAGCTTTTTCCCTTCGATGGAGGTGGGGACATTGCCGCGCAGACCCTTCATAATCTCATCCATCCGCTGCTGGGGAATCACGGCTTGAATAGTGAAGCTGGCGGTCTTTTCCTCGAAATAGCCATAGGTCTTAAAGAGGATTTCCAGTGCCTGCACCAGATTTTTATTCTTATTCTTATAATACATTGCCATCTGGGCGATCAGCATAGATGCAACCAAAGAGTCCTTATCTCTGGCATAATCGCCCTTCAGATAACCATAACTTTCCTCAAAGCCCAGAAGGAAGTTATGAGAGCCTTCCGCCTTAAAACGCTCGATCATCTCGCCGATATACTTAAAGCCGGTCAGCACCTCGAAATATGCCACACCGTTTTCGGCGCAGATCTTCGCGGGCAATTTGGAGGATACGATGGTGGATACCACTGCGGGGTTGGCGGGCATCGTGCCCTGCTCCTTTTGCACCCGAATGATAAAGTCGATCAAAAGGGCAGCCATCTGATTACCGGTAAAGAGGGTAACCTGATCGCCGATCAAAGCGGCAACGCCCACACGATCCGCATCGGGGTCGGTGGCGATCACAAGGTCTGCGCCCACCTTTTTAGCAAGTTCCAGACCCAGCTTAAAGCCGTCCTTCTCCTCGGGATTGGGGTAAGCAACGGTGGGGAAATCTCCATCCGGCACCATCTGCTCCTCAACATAATAAACATTGGCACCCAGCGCCTTAAAGATCTCGGGGACCAGCTTATAGCCTGCGCCGTGGAAGGGGGTATAGACGATGGAAAGTTCCTTCGCCTCCGGCTTCAGTTCACCCAGCGGCAGCTGCTCTGCCAGCACGCGGGAAAGATAGCGTTTATCCGTCACCTGCCCGATATATTCCAAAAGCCCCTTTGACAGTGCCTCTTCCTCACTCATCGTTTCAACCCGAAGAGGATCTACGCTCTGCATCTGCTTGAGGATATAGTCTGCCTGCTCGCCGGAAATCTGCGCAC
>JAZQAQ010000095.1:0-4616 GCA_045545255.1 Eubacteriales bacterium
CCGAATCCGTCTGCAGAAAAGAGCACCTTATCCTTGGCGTCATAGGTCACGATAACCTCAGGCCAATGAACCATCGGTGCAGTAACAAAGGTCAGGGTATGAGCACCCAAAGAAAGGGTATCGCCTTCCCCTACCACAACCTGCTTTTCGGCAAAATCCGTCCCGAAGAAGTTTTTCATCATCACAAACGCCTTGGCGGACGCCACGATCTTTGCCTCGGGATAGGCTTTCGTAAAGGTTATAATATTTGCAGAATGATCCGGCTCCATATGTTGCACGATCAGATAGTCCGGCTTTCTGCCGTCCAATGCATTCTGTAAATTATCCAGCCATTCGTGGGTAAAATTAGCATCCACCGTATCCATCACTGCGATCTTATCGTCCAGAATGACGTAGGAATTATATGCCATTCCGTTCGGAACCTCATATTGCCCCTCAAATAGATCAATTTGATGGTCGTTGACGCCAATGTATTTAATATCTTTTGTAATCTGCATCTTTTTTCACCTCAAAAGAACTATACCATAATTTTACGAAGTTTTCAATGTAATATTAATGATTATTCGAGAATTTTTCCCTCTGTAGAGATAGTAACCACCTGCCAGGGAATAAACTTTCCGCTTGCTTGCAACGCTCGTTTGACCGCATTCTCGATCCCGCCGCAGCAAGGAACCTCCATCCGAACGATCTTGACACTTTTAATATTGTTGTTTGCAATGATCGCGGTCAGCTTTTCCGCATAGTCTCCTTCGTCCAATTTAGGGCAACCGATGAGCGTGATGTGGTTGCGGATAAATTCCTGATGAAAGTTGCCGTAGGCAAAGGCGGTACAGTCCGCAGCGATCAGCAGATTGGCATCCTCAAAATACGGAGCGTTGACGGGAACCAACTTGATCTGGCAGGGCCACTGGGCAAGCTGACTGGGTGCAGATCCGATCTTTTCGTTCAGTGCCGTTGATGTCTCCCGCCGAATGGTTTTGGATTGCGTACCCGGGCACCCGCAAGGGAGCTTGACCCCGAATTTCTGCATTTTTGCCTGACGCACCGCATCCTCGTCATAAGCGGGTGCTTCCCGCTCCTCAAAGGTAATGGCACCGGTAGGGCAAGCGGGCAAGCAGTCGCCCAGCCCGTCGCAGTAATCTTCACGAGTCAATTTTGCCACGCCGTCCACCATCTCAATGGCACCCTCGTGGCAGGCAGCGGCGCAAGCCCCGCATCCATTGCATTTCTTTTCGTCGATCTTTATAATTTTTCGAAGCATTCTTCGTTTCCTCCTTGATTTTATGAGCTCATTATAGTACAATGGACCCGTTAATTCTGTTGAATTTTCAACAAAACGGAGAAAAAGATGAAAAAATATCTGGAAATTTTTAAAAAATGCCCTTTATTCATCGGTATCGAGGAGCAGGATCTGCTTCGTATGCTCACCTGCTTGGATGCCAAGGTGGAAACCTTTGATAAAAAGTATACCATATTCGCAGAGGGAAAACCGGCAAGGTTTATCGGCATCGTCCTTTCGGGCTCTGCCCAGATCATTCGTTACGACTACTACGGCAACCGCAGCATCCTCAGCAACATCGGACCCTCCCAACTCTTTGCAGAAGCCTTTGCCTGCGCGGAGGTTCGTGCTCTGCCCGTCAGCGTTATTGCCAATGAGCCCACCGAAATTATGCTCATCGACTGCAGCCATATCCTCCATACCTGCGCCAATAACTGCGGCTTTCACCGTCAGCTGATTTTTAATTTGATGAAGGATCTCGCCACCAAGACCCTGCTGTTCCATCAAAAAATTGAGATCACTGCCAAGCGTACCACCCGCGAAAAGCTGATGGCATACCTGATGCACTACGCCAAGGCGGTAGGCAGTAATCGTTTTGAGATTCCTTTTGACCGTCAGGAATTAGCCGATTATTTAGAAGTGGATCGCAGCGGACTTTCCGCCGAGATCAGCAAGCTGCGCCGCGAGGGCATTCTAAAAAGCACACGAAAGCACTTCGAGCTATTATAAATACAAAACACGGCTTCCGTGGATATACTCACGCTCTTTTGAAAAGACCAACTCGTCCAGAGAGATTTCAAATAGATTTGACATTTTGATCAGCTTATCCAATCTGCTGTGTTCCTTTTCGGTATATTGCGTGCGAATTTTTTGCACAAGAAATTCCTGATCGTTTCTGTTCATCTCTTCCACTCCTTTATCGCTTATTCCTCACCGGAAAGTCTTTTCTTGGTCTCCTCCACCGTCTCGCCCTCTTTGGAAAAAACCTTCTCAATGATCTTATCGTTCATCTTGGTAAAACCGCCCACGACGCCATTCTCGATCTTTTTATAACCGTCCACAACGCCGTCTTCAATCTTTTTGTAGCCCTCGACTACCTTCTCCGCGATCTTTTCATTGGTTTCTGCAAACTTAGACATAATTTCTTTCTCCTTTTTTGATGTTGTGACCGCATTATACCGAGTGGATGTTTTGAATTTTTTAAAGAAATGTTTCAAAAATATTAAAAACCCACCGATAAGGTTATCGATGGGTTTAATTTTTAAATCATACGATTTTCAAAAGATATTCCAGCGCTTCGGTGATAGACTCAAAGTTCCGATCCACCTTCGACTCGTCGGCAACCCGAACCCCTACCGCGTGCCCCGCATAGTCAAACATCGGATAATCATTGACTCCGTCACCCACTGCCACCGTCTCTTCGCGCGAGATTCCCAAAAGCTCTCCCAAATATGCCACTCCCGCATATTTATTAATTCCATTCGGGATAATGTCAAATGAGTCGATATGACGATAAATCGTCACATCGCGGATTTCCGAACTATGTTTATGGAGTAAAACTTCGATCTCATCAAACTCTTCGCTTTTGGCGGGAAAAGGTGTTAATCCCACTTGATTAGGCTGATACCAAAGGTCCGGCAACGCTGCATCAAATACTGTTTTCAAAAAAGCGATCGTTCGCTTCGCTTGATCAGAATGAGGCAAGATTCTACTTTCACGAGGCGGCAGATCGACCCCAAATTGCAAGGTCGCCCCGTTTTCGCCGATCAGAATCGGCTCTCGCAATTCTACCTGACGCAGAAATCCACAAAGGTAATACGCGGGCTTCCCGGAGCATATGGCGATCCGTACCCCCTTTTGCTCCAATTCTCTCAAAAGTTCGATGTCCCCATAAGAGATCCCTTTACCAATCTTTGCGAGAGTATTATCCAAATCAAAAACGGCTAATTTAACCATTTTCATTGCTCCCTTCTATTATCGTACGAATAGCACATATTTGCTCGTTCAAGTTTTCAAATTCATCCAAATTCGGAATAGAATCCAAGTCATCATAACATAATACAACATTAAAATCAAGGAGTCTTTCCTCAAACTATCCGCACATAAGACTCAAAATCCAAGCCATCAAAAAATATATCTTAATAGAAGAGTCTTGTAACCTGCCACACTTTGGTGCTATAATATCCGCGGAGATGATTTTATGGAATATTTATGGATAATACTCGGCGTAGCCGTATTCCTTGTGACGGCATTTTTCACCATTACATACGTTTGCTTTCGTATGGCATTTTTTGTTCCGAACCGAGACCCCAAAAAGTTCGAAGAGGTTGAGATCCCAAAAGGCGAAGTCTACCAACCTTTCAAAGAATGTATCGAAAACTATGCAAAAGAAACGAAGGCTATGCCCTGCGAAGAATTTTCAATCACTTCCTTTGATGGGTTGAAGCTTTACGGAAAATACTATGAATACCAAAAAGGTGCCCCCATCGAGCTGATGTTCCACGGCTATCGCGGAAGTGCGCAGCGCGATCTTGCAGGCGGGGTTCAGCGTTGCTTCAAGCTTCAAAGAAGTGCCCTCATCGTAGACCAACGCTGCAGTAAAAAAAGCGAAGGAAATGTCATTACCTTCGGTATTAAAGAACGCAAAGATTGCCTTTCTTGGCTGGACTTTATGCTCACCCATTTCGGAAACGATGTCAAAATCATTTTGACCGGCATCTCGATGGGTGCCTCCACCGTCCTGATGGCGGCGGGAAATCCGCTTCCTAAAAATGTGATCGGCGTACTTGCAGACTGCGGCTATAATAGCCCCAAAGACATTATTAAAAAGGTCATAAAGCAGATAGGACTCCCCGTGTCTGCGGGATATTTCTTCGTCAAGCTCGGTGCCCGTCTTTTCGGACATTTTAATTTAGAGGAAACCTCCCCCGAAGAAGCACTCAAAAACTGCACCGTCCCCGTCATCTTCTTCCACGGAGAAACCGACGATTATGTCCCTTGCGAGATGAGCCGAATCAATTACGAGGCCTGCCGGTGTAAAAAAATGCTTGTCACCATCCCCAATGCAGGCCACGGGCTTTCCTTTCTTGTGGAGCCGGAAAAATATCTGGTTGCCCTGCGAGACTTCTTTGGTGAAGAAGCCTCGCACCACGAATAGTCAATCAAATCAATTCTCGTTTCGCGACCCTCGCGGCAACTGCCGCGAGGAAAAGCCCAATTTCGACGCAAAATAAAAGACACCCCGATGGGGTGTCTTTTATTTTGGCGGAGAAAGAACGCTACCCTCAGTTTCCCACACTCATTATCAGCGCTTTTTCCATGTAAGCAAATATCTGTA
>JAZQAQ010000096.1:0-8017 GCA_045545255.1 Eubacteriales bacterium
TACTCTCTTATGTGTCAGTACTTCCTCCGGTCACTTGTAGAATAGTATACATTTTTTAGAATTGTCTGTATAGATCTTTCAAATGAGACATTAGATTGGTGTATTATACAGCTTATTAAACAATACCTCTTTAACCTCCGCTAACCTAACCCTGTGTTGCCCTTTTCTACTTAATACTCTAATTTTGTATTCTTTAAAACCTCAAACAAATAACAAAGACACGTATCTAAGTCATTCCAGTCACATACGATTTTATTATCGTTTCTAACGCACGAATAAACACGATTTGATGCAGTGTCAATAAATATATCATATGTTACATTAAAATCAGAGTCTTTCGTGTATGAACCGCATTTCAACCAATTTTCAGCAATATCATCATGTCTTCCCAAATCTTCAATGCGTATATCGAAAGGTTCCTCCATTTCCGGTTCTCTTCTGTATGGCTGTGTTCGGGGAATTCCATATACGGTAAGGGTTGGTCTTGCAATTCTAAAACCTGCAATTTTTCTTTTGGTAGTGAACAAACTCATACCATTACTGTATTTTAAAAAGGTTATATACTGTGCTGGCACATTGTATTTATAATCACTAATTAAAAAATCATCAATTAAACCTTGAGTTAGTGGTTTAAACAGTATGTGCCGAGAATAAAGAGGCAAAGTCTTATCGGAGCCAAGCAAAACAGTTCCGTTTTGTCTTATCCTGCAATCAGACTTATATTCTTCTTTCAATGCATCTATTTTTGAAAAAATTAGCATATCTTCATCTCCTCCTTTAAGGCAAAAACCTACCATGTGTAATATTTTTGAAATTTCCATTATGTGCTCTAAGATGCTCTTGGTGAGTAAGAAATTGAATATTGTTGGGATCTCCTGCTAAAGTTGAATAGCCTTTTACACTTTTCATATGATGTCCTTGATACCCACTAACTTTCCCCTTCAACAATAGTTCACTAATTTCGGCGTCTGTCCAGTTCCTAGATATACCACTTCCGCCAGTCATCACATCATTTAATTCGTTTTTCCATGCCTTACGAACAGCACTATTACGAGCGCTTTTAAGCGCCTTACTAGCATCTGATGCATCATCGGCATATTTTATAATTCCGCCAGCGACTGGAATCAACGCTGCAGCATCAATTGCTGTAGCCCAAAAACCCGCATCATTTTGAATATCAGCTACAACATCTCGAACATCGGCGATGGTTCCAACAACAGGGATTTCGCCCACTAAAATTTCACTAACAATGCCAGCCAATGTAACATCATCGCTGTAGTTGCCTTGTACCGCTTGTTCAATAATTTGAGACGCTTCAACATCTAAAATACCGTAACTTTTTTCAACATTACAGTCTTTGCAAATATCATTCTCGAAGCGATGCGACTCTTCTTTTAATATTAACGTCTCAAAGTTGACGACCGTTCCACATTCACATATATTAGGCGTTTTTTCTAATACGTAATGAACTTCTCGATCTTTTGCGGTATAACTATAGAAAGGATCACCACACACGATACCCTTGTGTGTATGTGTCGGTGTTTCTTTTGTATAACCACAGACACATTTACCACTTGAGTCAAATTCGTGGCGTTGGGTCGTTTGAACCAGCTTTTTGTTTAGTGCACTTCCGCAAGAACACAACTCTAAAAGTTGCTCTTCAAAAACGTGCGAATATTCGTCTTTCGTAAAGTATTCACTGCCCGCACTTTCAAGATGATCCAACTTGTGCGTATGCACTTTCTTGTAACTGCACTTGGTACAGGTGTTATTCGAATCAAAAGAATGTGACTCATCGCCTGTGGTTGTCTGGTATCCCATCACGTGTCCGCAAGAGCACAAGTCAGGCATCTTGGTTGTCACGGTATGCGCCGATGCATTCTTTTGAGCATAACTGTAGGTAGCTTGTCCACATGCAACCGCCTCGTGCTTATGCACCTTTTTGTAACCACACTTGGTACAGGTGTTGTTTGAGTTAAAAGAGTGTGTTTCGTCGCCCGTGGTTGTCTGGCATCCCATCACGTGTCCGCAAGAGCACAAGTCAGGCATCTTGGTTGTTACGGTATGCACCGATGCATTTTTTGGGGCATAACTGTAGGTGGCTTGTCCACATGCAACCGCTTCGTGCTTATGCACCTTTTTGTAGCCACACTTGGTACAGGTGTTGTTCGAATTAAAGGAGTGAGCTTCATCACGTAGGCGCATGGCATAACCCATCACATATCCACAAGAACATAAATCAGGTGTTTTCTCAGCCACGGTATGTAAATTGTCATTATTTTGGGTATAGCTGTATTTTGTTTCTCCACATGCAACCGCTTTGTGAGTATGAGGTTTCTTATATCCACACTTTGTGCAGGTGTTGTTTGAATTGAAGGAATGATTTTCATCACGAACATATGTCTCATATCCCATAATATGACCGCACAAGCACAGATCGGGCACCTTCTCTGTCACAGTATGTGAAGAAGAATTTTTTTGAGCATAGCTGTAGGTGGATCTTCCACACATAATACCCATATGAGAATGTTTTTTTACATTGCCGCTAAAAATCCAGTTTCCGTCAGTAAGTTTATACCACAGATTTCCTGCACTATTTGTCTTGCTTGATGTCACTTCGACTATAGTGCCTTCATCTTCTATCCTATATACTTTTGTTGACTTAGAGGACGCTTCGCTCCATACAGGAACATTATCTTTTGCGGTTTCGTATTTGGTGGTTGCGGCAAAAGCTGTCAAAGGAAATGTCGAAAGCAGCAATACCAACACAAGACATATAGAGGTGATTCTTAATGTATACTTTCTCATATCAACATCTCCTTCTTTTTGTAAAAATAATTATTATTTTTATTATATCACATTTACTCCCAAAAGTAAATCTATTAAGTATAAATCTCCTCAAAATACAGATAATAACAACACAATTTGTAATTTAAGGAGAAATGTATATATGAAAGCAACAGGAATTGTTCGTCGGGTGGATGACCTTGGTAGGGTGGTATTACATCATTGCAAATAAAAAAGACCCCATGGGGTCTTTTTTATTTGATTTCGGGGACCGGGAGTTTGGGTTCTACCAGGACGGACCAATAGTTTTCATAGACCACCATCCCGGGGCGGGCGCCGGTGGGCTTTTTGACGTGGGAGACCGGGCAGTAGTCCACCTCCACCTTGGGGGCTTCTTTGCCCTTACTGTAGAAGGCGCAGATGGAGGCGGCTTCTAAGATGGACTGATCGTCGATCTCCTTGCCGCCGCTCTGGATCAGCACGTGGGAGCTATGGATATTTTTGGTATGCAGCCAGAGGTCGTCCTTGCGGGAAAGCTTGACGGTGAGCTGGTCGTTCTGGACGTTATTGCGTCCCACCAGAATGGTCAGCCCCGAGGAGGAGATGAACTTTCTCGGCTTGGAGGGGGCGGAAGAGCGTCCGTTATTCTTGCGGCGGTTTTTACTGAAGCCGGTGCGGATCAGCTCTTCGCGGATCATATCCACATCTGCAGAGGTCTCGCAGTCGCAGAGGGCGAGAAAGACGCTGTCCAGATAGGAGAGATCCTCCTGATCCTTTCGGATCAGCTCTGCCACAACGCGGGCAGAGGTCTTTGCCTTATTATACTTTTTGAAGTATAGTTGTGCGTTCTGTTGGGGGGATTTATCCGGGCGCAAGGGGATCTTGAAGGGGGCGCAGTTATCGTAATAGTTTTCCACCGTCACCTCGGTCATCCCCGTCTTTGCTTTATGGAGATTGCTTTGCAAGAGCTCGCCGCAGATGCGGTAATGGTCAGCTTTTTTGCCCTCCTCCAGCTCCTTTTGCCGTACCCGCATCGTACGCTCGATGCGGGCGGAGGTGCGGGTGAGAAGCTGCTCCACATCCCGCGTCTTTTGCTTGAGACGGACGTCCTCGGCACTCTTTTCAAAATAATCCTCAATCAGTGCCACCGGGGTGGGGTAGGAGATGGTTTCGGCGGAGGGACCGTATTGACCGATGGGGAAGAAGGAAAAATCGATCCATTTCCCACTTTCCTTTTCCCGTACCGCGGTGGGGGTGCAGAGGTTTTCTGCCAGCCGCTCTGCGGTCTCGGTGAGGGCTTTTTCCAGAGCCGCCCGTTGGTTGGGGGTCAGCCCGTTGGCGGGGGCGTCGATTCTGCCTGCACTGCGAAACGCCAGTTCCCGCGCCACGATGGGGGAGATGCCGCTGTAATGATCCATAATCGCATTCCAGAGAGGCTTATCGGATGCGGTGAGGGCGGGAAGATCCTCGGCGGTGGCATTCTCAAAGGCTTTTTTATCCTGAGGGACCACCGGCTCGTATTTTAAGCCGGGCAGCATCTGCCTGCCGGCGGTGATATCCACGCGGCGAATGCATTCGATGATCTTATTGCTCTCGTCCATCAGTACCAGATTGGAGGAGCGACCCAAAAGCTCAAAAACAAGGTATTTCTTGACCGGCTCAAAAAAGTCGTTCTTGCCCAAAAATTCGATAAAAACGGCACGCTCAAATTGGGGCATAAACACCCGCTCCACCTTTGCGCCGATCAAATGCTTGCGCAGTACCATACAAAAAAGCGGCGGTTGCGCGGGGTTTTCCGCATCCTTCTCTGTGAGGGTGATGCGGGCGCAGTTGGGGGTACAGCAAAAGAGCAGCTTTTTGCGCAAGGCGGGTGCCCGCAGATGGAGCAGGATCTCATCTTTGCCGGGCTGGTAGACTTTCTCCACCCGAGCCCCCGCCAGAGTCTCTTGCAGCTGACGGGTCAAATAAGTTAAAAAGCAAGCGTCCAGTGCCATAATTAAAAGCTCTCCATCGGGGCGTTTTGCCCGAGCACCTCCACCTTGAGGGCGGGGAAGGCTTTTTGCAAAGACTGCGCCAAAGGAGCGAGGGCGATATACTCCGTCTCATAATGCCCGAACATCAGCAGGTTGACCCCTTGCTCACGGGCGAGAAGGGCGTGGTTATGCTTAAATTCACCGGTGATAAAGGTATCGCAGCCCAGTGCGATCGCCTCCTCTAAAAGACTGCCGCCGCTACCGCCCACAACGGCAATTTTACGGATGTCCTCGTGGCAGAGAACGCCGAGGCACAGGTCGGAGGGCAGCTCTTTTTTCAGCCGCGCGATCAGCGCGGAGGCGGTGGTCTCTACTGCGCCGTACCGTCCGAGCCCGGAAAAGACTTGAGTCTCTTCCATCCCGCAGCAGGCGGCAAGACAGGTATTGACTCCGCCCTCGGCGGCATCCAAGTTGGTGTGGCAGGCGATATGAGCGATGCCCTTTTCCGCCAGACTTAAAATATGACGTCCGGTATCGGTCTCGCTTGTGACCTGCTTTTCCGGGGAAAAGATCAGCGGATGATGGGTGATGAGCAGCTCGCAATCTGCCGCTTTTGCGGCGGCGATGGCGGCGTCGGTGGCGTCCAGCGCCAGCAATACCCGCTCCACCGAGGCGTCCATCCGCCCCACGTTCAGACCGGGGTTATCCCATTCCTCTGCCAGCTCATAGGGGCAGTAGGTATTTAAAAATTCGTAAATGTCTCTTACCGTCATTGCATTGCCTTTCTGATGATTTCCAGTAGTTTTTCCGCCTCTGCGATGCGGGTCTCATCGGGAATATTGGCGGATCGAAGTCCGCGGAGCGCGACCTCCAGCCGGTTCTCCTCCTTTTGAAGATAGGAGGTGTATAGCGGGTCGTTGCGGTGCATCCCGAAATAGTCTGCAGGATAGGGAGCACCTCTTTTTTGCACCGCAAAGATGCGATAGAATTTTTCGCCGTCTTGCGCCAAGGCACCGTCGAGGATCGCATAGCCCTTTGCCGCCAGACTGTCCAAAAGCTCGTAAATGGCACTCATCGGCTGCAAAATCCAAAGAGGCGGTTCAATGGGGGATTCCTTCATAATCATCTCCATCAATTCGCCTCCCATTCCCGCTACCGAGACGGCGGTGACCTCTTTTAAAACCTCTGCGGGGATGCTTTTCAGTCCGTCGGAGAGGAAAAGAGGGATGCGGTTTGCCAGCCCTAAAGCATTCAGTTGCTTTTTTGCCGCCGCCAGCGGTCCTTCCCGCACATCGGCGGCATATGCTCCCGCCAGCCTGCCGCAAAGCAGTCCCTCGGCGGGGAGCTTACAGTGATCGGTGCCGATATCCAGCAGGATACTTCCCTCGGGGACCAAGGAAAGTACCGCTTGCAGGCGGCTATCTAATAAACTCATTGTATATCTTTCTCCAAAATATCCAGAATGTATTCAAAAACGGTCTCTTTTTTCTGCTCCAGCAGTATTTCGTGGCGCATTGCGGGGAATAATCGATATGTAACCTTATAGCCCTGCGCCTCCACCGCTGCCACCGCTTTCATAAAGTTCGTCTCACCCGTATGGCAGGGATCCTCCGCTCCCGAAATAAAGTGAACAGGGCAGGCGGGATTTTTTCGTACCCAGCCCTTTACGGAATAGGTTTCCGCCATCAGTGCCATCAGTCCTTTAAAGCCACTCAAGGTGAAGCAAAAGCCGCAAAGAGGGTCGGCGTCGTAGGCGGCAACGTTCTCTTCGTTGAAGGAAATCCATTGATTGGGGGAGGCGGGGGACTTGATCCCTTTGTTGAATGCACCCGTCACCATCTTATTGACGGTGGAGGAGCGGTATTCATCCCCGTGCAGCTTGATCTTGGCTGCGATAAAGACTTGCGCCAAGCCGATGAGGGCAGGGGGAGCAAATGGAGTCCCGCAGACGAAAAATCCGTTCCATAAGTCATCGTATCGCTTGAGACAGCAGCGGGCGACCAAGCTTCCCATACTATGCCCGAAAAGGAAGATGGGCAGTCGGGGAAATTCTTCCATTGCAAGCTCTGCCACTTTGCGGGTATCGGCGATCATTCCTTCTGCGCCGCCTTTTCCGAAATGACCGAGGATGGGGCAGTTTCCGTGACCCCGATGGGTATGAATGACAGTGGCAAAGCCTGCCTGCGCCAGCACCTCCATTGCGCCGAAATAGCGGGCTTTATGCTCTGCCATCCCGTGTACAAACTGCACGATTCCCTTGGGGTTTTCGGGATAAATGTACGTTCCCTCCAGAGAAATTCCATCGGCGGGAGAGAGGAAGGAAAAGTCCTTTCTTTGTACTGTCATCTTATCACCTCATTTCATATCGGTATCTTTATTCTAACAAATTTATAGAAGATACGCAAGTTTTTATTGCAATCGTTTCAAGATGTGTGGTATACTTTAAATATTCAGAAAGTAAGGAGACCAGAATGACCGTATCCGTATTGGGGATTCCCGTTCAAAACGTAACAATGGAAGAGGCGGTAAACGATGTTTACGGCTTTTTTGCCGCGCGCGAAAGCAAGATGGTCGTGACCCCCAATGCCGAGATCCTGCAGATGTTTGAGCAGCAGGAGGAGGTACGCAAAGCGTTGCATCAGGCAGACTATGTGGTGCCGGACGGCGTGGGTATTCTGCTTGCCGCCAAGCGGCTGGGTACGCCGATGAAAGAAAAGGTTGCGGGCGTGGAGCTGGCGACCCATCTTTTGGAGCGTGCCGCCAAGGAGGGCAAGCGGGTCTATTTCCTGGGTGCCCGTCCCGGCGTGGCGGAGACGGCAAAGGCTTGCCTGGAGCAGGAAATGCCCGGTATTCAAGTGGTGGGCGTTCAGGATGGCTATTTCAAGCCGGAGGATGAGCCTGCTTTGATCGAGAGGATCAACGCGCTGGATGTGGATATGCTGCTGGTCTGCTTGGGTGCTCCCAAGCAGGAGCTTTGGATGGCAGAGCATAAAAACGAGCTGAAGGTCGGCACGATGCTGGGCCTCGGCGGGACTTTGGACGTGCTGGCGCATCAGGTCAAGCGTGCGCCCCGCTGGATGATCAATCTGCGGCTGGAATGGCTTTATCGGATCGTGAAAGAGCCTTGGCGGATCAGTCGGGTTGCCCGACTGCCCCTCTTCCTGATGAGCATAAAAAAAGAAAAATGACGCCGAGGGACTCTCAAAAAAGAGAGCAGATTTCGCGGATCCGTTCTCGTCGGCGTACATAGGTACGGT
>JAZQAQ010000097.1:0-14252 GCA_045545255.1 Eubacteriales bacterium
AGCGGTGATGGGGTTGCCGCTCTCCACCCAGCCGGTATAAACGCCGATCTGGCCCACCAAACCACAGGTACCCATACCGGAGGAGACCGCAGGACCGTTCATCTCCAGCTTGAAAAGACAGGTGGCCAAAGGTCCCGTGATGGCAGATGCCAAAATGGGGGGAATCCAGATACGGGGATTTCGCACGATATTGCCCATCTGCAGCATAGAGGTACCCAAGCCTTGAGATACCAGTCCGCCCCAACGATTCTCCTTGAAGCTCATCACTGCAAAGCCGACCATCTGGGCGCAGCAACCTGCAACGGCAGCACCGCCTGCAAGCCCGGTAAGACCCAAGGCGGCGCAGATGGCAGCACTGGAGATAGGCAGCGTCAAGGCAATACCCACCAGCACGGATACTACAATGCCCATCAGCAAGGGCTGCAGCTCGGTGGCGCGCATAATCAGCCCGCCGAATGCGCTTGCCGCTTTGCCGATATAAGGTGCAATCCCTGCAGAAAGAACAACGCCCACAAGGATGGTAACCAGCGGAGTAACCAGGATGTCCACTTTCGTCTCCTTGGAGACCAGTTTACCGCACTCTGCAGCCACGATAGCAATGACCAGTACTGCAAGAGGACCGCCTGCACCGCCCAAGCCGTTGGCAGCACTACCCACTGCGGCAAGGGAAAACAGTACCAAATTCGGTGCTTTCAGCGCGTAACCAATGGCAATCGCCATAGCAGGGCCGGACATCGCAGAGGCATACTTGCCGATCTCCACCAAAAAGCCCCAGCCGGTGAGATCACCGACGGTATCAATAATGGTACCGATGAGCAGGGAGCAGAAAAGCCCCTGTGCCATCGCGCCGAGCGCATCGATGAAATACCGATTCCACGAAAACTCAATATCTTTTCTTTTTAAAAATGCACTTATTTTTTTCACTTTAAAAGACCTTCTTTCTCCAAAAATGTGCGATACCAATCCATCAGCATTTCGTAGCCTTCGGCGTTAAGATGCTTGCCATCGGGATCGTGAAGATCGGTACGAATTTTATCGTAATCACCAATATCGGCAGGGTCTGCAAAGAGGAACGGAAACTCATTCATCCGAATCAGCTTGACACCGAGTTTCGAAGAGCAATACCACTCCATCAACTGATTATACTCATCCCGACGGCGGGTTTTATCGTTAATCAGCCCGATGTTTGCAGTGCCGGGAGTGCGGTTCATCAGATAAACGGGAGCGTTGGGAAAATCGTGTTGGAACCAATCCACCAAAAGACCGATACGATCCATCGTCTCGGCAACGCTGTAGCCATAGCCCAAATCGTTACTGCCGATATGCACCACCAAAGCACGGGGCTTATACGGGCGCACCAGACGATTGTAATAGTACAGCAATTCGTCGGTGGCGGCACCGCCGAAGCCGTGGTTAAGGATCGCCTGCGTGCCATCCTTCATCCGCACCTCTTCCTCCAAAATAGGCTTGGGGTTTTCGGGCTTGCGGCGGCGATAAGTAAAGGAGCTATGGGCAAAGAAGGAATCTCCGTAGAAGAGGATCTTGCCCGTTTGCACGGGACGCTCCTCGAGCCATCCGATCTGCTCCGCATATTTATCAAGGTTTAACCGCACACCAAACATTATAAAAGGCCTTCCTTCTTCAACAGATCACGCAGATAGTCGATAAACATTCTATAGCCCATCGCATTGAAATGAACCCGGTCGGTATCGTAGATATCCTCACGAACCAGTTCGGGATCGCCGATATCCTCAGGCTTTTCGAAATAGAAGGGAGCCTGATACAGATCCACGATATGAACCCCTTCTTTGCGGGCACAGTAATCTTCCAAACACTCATTATACTCTTTACGGAAGCGGGTAGCGTGGTTGATCACACCCTTATTCTTAATGCCCGGCATTTTCTTGAAAACGTAGACAGGCGCATCGGGAAACTCTGCTCGGAACCAATCGATCATGGTTGCGGTAACGTTCATTGACTCGACAGGGCTATAGCCAAAGCCGATATCGTTACTGCCGGTGGAGATGATCAGCGCACGGGGAGCATAAGGGCGCACCAGACGGTCGTAATAGTACAAAAGGTCATCGGCACTGCTGGTGCCGAAGCCATGGTTGATGACTGCCTTGGAGCCGTCTGCCGCCAAAAGTTCCTCTTCAAAAAGAGGATGACCCTTTTCGGGATGACGGTCGCAGTAGGTAAATGAACTGCGGGTAAAAAAGGAGTCCCCGTAAAAGAGAATCTTACCGGTCTCTACGGGACGTTCCAGGTACTTTGCAATTTCATCATCAAATCTTCTGACTTCCAATCTTGATCCAAACATTATAACAAACCTTCCTTTTCTAAATAATCACGGAAAAAATCCATAAATCTGCTGTAACCAATAGCATTCAAATGCCCTTGATCGGCATCAAAGACCGCTTCCCACGCCTTATCGTAATCACCGATATCCTCCGGCTTTTCGAAATAGACGGGGCAATCCACCATACGGATCATCTTGACCCCTTCTTTTTTGGCACAATAATCCTCTAACAACATATTGAGCTCATCGCGTAAGTGACAGCCGCGATCCTTCAATCCAACCTTTTTAAACTGCGGCACCTGACTCATACAATAAACCGGCGCACCGGGGAAATCTGCCTGAAACCAATCGATCATAGTGGCGAGGATGTTCATACTCTCTTCCGGCTGATAGCCGAAGGCCATATCGTTTCCGCCGGTGTAGATCACCAAGGCACGAGGCGCGTAGGGCCGCACCATACGGTCATAGTAATACAAAAGATCGTCGGCACTGCTGGTACCGAAGCCGTGGTTGACGATGGCTTGGGAGCCATCCTTCATCCGCACCGCCTCTTCCAAAAGGGGATGCCCTTTTTCGGGATGACGGTCGCAGTAAATGAAGGAGCAACGGGTGAAGGTAGAGGAGCCGTAGAACAAGATCTTGCCTGTTTCCACGGGACGTTCCTCATATTTTACAATATCGTTTTCAAAGCGTTTTACTTCTAAACGGGAACCGAACATTACAGTAACCCCTCCTGATCCAGAAAATCACGGAACCAGGCGATAAATCTTTGATAACCGGCGGGGTTGAAGTGCACCTGATCACCTACATAGTGGATCTTCTTGATCTTACTGTAGTCCCCGATGTCTTCGGGATTCAGATTATAGGCATCGGTATCCCCTGCCTTGGAATAGAGGAACGGAATTTTTTCCATAGCAATATAGGTGCAATCGTTTTTCTTGCAGTACTCCTCTAAAAGCTCGTTGTACTGCGCCCGTGCATTGAGATAGATCTTCTGAAGATTCTCCTTGCAGTTGGGCAGATAATTCATACAATAGACGGGCGCACCGGGGAAATCTGCTTTGAACCAGTCGATAAGACGGGCCTGAATATCAATAACGTCCTTGGGGAAATAGCCAAAGCCGAAATCGTTTGCTGCAGTTGCCAGCACCAATGCCTTGGGCTTATAGGGACGCACCATTCTGGAATAATAATACAGCAGGTCATCGGCACTGCTGGTGCCGAAGCCGTGGTTGACGACAGCTTGAGTGCCGTCGTTCATCAGCAGTTCCTGCTCGATATCCGGATTTTCCTTCACGGTTCTGATGGGAGAGCAGCGGGTAAAGAGAGAATGCCCGTACAGCAGGATCTTTCCCTCCACCACAGGCAGCGCCTCATACTTTTTAATGGATTCCTCAAATTTTCTTACTTCCAGCTTTGAACCAAACATAGCAGTTCCTCCTCGCATTTTTTAATATTTTAACATACGAATATCGATTGCACAAGGTAATATTATCTAAAAAACGCAGTGTAATTTTACACTATTTAAAGCAGTTCCTCCAAACCCCGCACATCATCATAGCAAAGCTTTGGCATCTGATCATTAGGGCGGCACCAAGGACTCTGGGCGCGGATCCAGATCGGCACATATCCTGCAGCCTGCGCACCCAGAATATCATTGATGGGGTTATCCCCCACATAGTAGAGCTCTTCGGGCGCAATTCCCATCTTTTCAGCCATATACAAAAATGGAGCAGGATCCGGCTTGCCGATGGGGTAATCGCTATCACCTTCCTTGGGTGATGCGCAGACGACCACGTCGAAGCAATCTTCCAGCCAGATCTTCCTTAGCTTTGCCCATTGCAGGGAAACAGAGCCATTGGTCAGCAAGCCTACTTTATAACCCTTGGCACGAATCTTTTTCAAAAGAGGCTTTGCAAAGTGAAACGCCACGGCAGTCTCTCTGAAGTTCTTCATTACGAAATCTTTAAACTGATCCCAGGTCGGTATATTTTCCTCGTTAAAGAAATGCTCCTCCAGCAAATGCCGATAGACCCCCGACCAGGCAAACTCCTGCACAAACAACTTCTCTGTATGCAATGCGTGCGCAATTGCGCGGGGCAGGTCATAGCCCGGATTGATGTATTTTTTGATGCAGTCGTAATTCTGCGTTATGATCTCCGTCAAAGTTGCATAGCGGTCAAAGAGTGTGTTGTCCAAATCAAAAACAAAGCCCTTCATCGTTTCCCCTCCTTCTTTTTTTCACCATTATACACCTTTTTTCTGCATTTTACAACAAAAACAAGGAGAAAGCAATGGATGCCCAATGCTTTCTCCTTGTTTTTTAATCTTTAGAAGCTTCTGTAAGGGTAATGGTTATTTCAAATTCTTTTTCCTCGCGCCAGACCTTAACGGTAACACTGTCGCCGGGATGGAAGGAATCCTTCAGATCGTTCAGTTCTGCCATCGACTTGATCACCTTGCCGTTGAAACCGACGAGGACATCCCCCTCTTTCAGTCCTTTTTTAGCTGCATCACACTGGGGATCCACATAGGAGACATATACTCCCTGCGGCAGTTTATGATACTTGGCATAGGCCGCGGTCAGGTCACTGCCCTGGATACCGATATAGGCGCGGGTCTTGATATACCCATAGGTGATCAGCTCCTCCGACATATCCACGACGTGATTGATGGGGATCGCAAAGCCGATTCCTTCATAATCCGTCGCCACCAGTTTAGAGGAGGTGATGCCAATGACCTGCCCATAGGCATTCACCAGCGGACCGCCGCTGTTGCCGGGATTGATGGCGGCATTGGTCTGAATGAGGGTCATAAAGGTGCCGTTCATTTCAATTTTTCTGTTCATCGCAGAGACAATTCCATCGGTGACACTGCCCGCCAGCTCCATACCGTACGGATTGCCGATGGCGACCACCGTCTCGCCCACCTCAAGCTGGTCGCTATCGCCCAGCTCTGCAGGCTCCAGACCGGTGGCTTCCACCTTAAGAATTGCCAGATCGGAGCGGTCGTCCTGACCGACGATAATTGCCTTATACTCGGTAATTCCGTCGCTGAGTACGACCTTGACCTGCGCCGCATCATCAACAACGTGCGCATTGGTCATAATATAGCCGTCCCGACTGATGATAAAGCCGGAGCCGGAAAACTCGGGGTCATCTCCGCTCTTTTGAGCGATCAAAATCCCCACAACGCTATTCTTGACCTTCTTATTGATATCCACCAAGGAAAGGGCCTCGCCCTTCTTTTCCTCTTTGGTGATCTCGGGCATATTATAGACCGCTCCCTCTTCCCGATCCGCATCATTTTCCGGTTTGGTTTCCGCTTTAACGTCCTCTTTTTCCGTCTCTTTATCGGGCAGCCAATTCTCGGAGAAGATGTTTTTTCCATTCTCCACCACCACCGAGCCGGTAAAGCCAAACACCATCGCCGCAACGATCATAACGCAGCAAAGAAACATCATTCCGCCCGCGATGCAGGCGGCGATGATCAGCGGCAGATTGCTCCGCTTACGGGGCGCAGACTGATAAGGACTGCCGCCCATATTCTGCTACGGATTGGGGTTCTGATAGGTATAGCCGGCCGTATTCTGATAAGTAGCACCTTCCTGCCGTCCTTCTTCGGGCTGATGATTTTGATTCAACTCGTCCATTAATACTCTCCTGTTGTTTCTTTCAAAGTAAAGGCAAATTCCGCAAATTCGCCCTCTTTGGATGCCACAAAAATATCCTCACCATGGGCATCTATGATACTTTTCACCATATAAAGCCCCAAGCCGACCCCTTTTCGGTTCTGCCCGCGACTCTTATCGGTCTTATAAAACCGCTCAAATATATTGCCAACCTCTGCCTCGGGGATTCCGTCGCCGGTATTGCGAACGGAGAAATAGAGTTTTTCCTCCCGACGATGCAGACCGACTGTGATCTCCCCGCCCTTCGGGGTGAATTTCACCGCGTTATCCATAAGATTATAGACCACACGATGAATCGCGTCGTGGTCTCCGACCGCATAAACAGATTCTTCCGGAAGCTGCAGGGTCAATTTGATCTCTTCCTCGCGGATACGATCCTCCAGATTCAAGATCACCCGATGGGCAAGCTCTGTAAGATCAAAGGGGTTCATTCGGTAGGTGATCTCTCCCGACTGAATCCGCGCCACGTCCAAAAGGTTATTGACCATACGGGTCAGACGCTTGACCTCCTCCGAGACCAAAAGCAAATATTTCTGCTCCAGTTCCGGCGGGATGGTACCGTCCAGAATCCCGTCGATAAATCCGCCGATGGTCGTCATAGGCGTCCTCAATTCGTGGGAAACATCTGCAATAAAGCCCCGCCGCATATTCTCCAGCCGATCCAAGCTATCCGCCATCTGGTTGAAGGTCATCGCAAGGGCACTCAACTCCTCATCGGGCGTCAAGCTGATTCTTCTGGAAAAGTCCCCCTTGGCATAGGAACGCGCCGCTACTGCCATCTCATTGAGAGGGCGGGTGATCTGGCGGGTAATAAAATACAGCACCACAAAGGCGATCAGCATAACCCCCAGCCCGCAGAGCAGATAAACCATCAAAATCCCGCGCATCGCGGTATTGACGCGCACCTGCCGCGCCGACACGAAGACACAGCCGATCACGGAGGTTTCATTGTCGTTATAGATGGGCACTCCCACTGTGTAGGAATTGCCCATCCCGCGCACAAAAACGCTCTGCCGACGATAGACCTGCCCCTCCATAACCGTCTGCACCGCCGCATCGGGAAGATCCATAACCACCCCTTTTTCAAAGGTGCTTTGTACCACCCGTCCCCATTGATTGACGATCACAACATCACTCTCAATGGTCTGCTTAACGGTCGCAATGGTGCCCTCCATAATGGTGCCAACGAAGGCATTATAGTTGGCGGGCATTCCCTGCAGCATCGAAGCGACGGTATTGGCAGCCTTTTCCATATTGCGATCCTGCTCACGGACGCTTCGGAGCGTATAAACCGTGGTGGTCGCTGTACCCAGTACGAAGATGATCAGCAAAATGATCATCGCACAGGCGTTGAAATATCGAAAAAATATCCGTTTATGCACTTAGTCCACCGTCTCGAACTTATAGCCGATCCCCCATACGGTACGGATCGCCCAGCGATCGGAAACGCCCTCTAACTTTTCGCGGATCCGCTTGATATGCACATCCACCGTACGGGAATCGCCGAAATATTTAAAGCCCCAGATCTCATCCAAAAGCTGATCACGGGTAAATACTCGATTGGGATTCTTTGCCAGATGATACAAAAGCTCGATCTCCTTGGGCGGAGTATCCACCTGCTTGCCCGCCACGACCAATTTATAATTGGTCAGCGAGACATAGAGGTTATGATACTCTACCTCCTGGCGGGTCTCATCGGGAGAATTGCCCACCCGACGCAGCACGGTCTTGATTCTTGCCATCACCTCTTTGGAATCAAAGGGCTTGGTCACATAGTCGTCTGCACCCAGCTCCAGTCCCAGCACCTTATCAAAGGTTTCACCCTTGGCGGAAAGCATAATGATGGGCACATTAGAACTCTGCCGAATCTCACGGCAGACCTGCCAACCGTCCTTTTTGGGGAGCATAATATCCAGCAAGATCAGATCGGGATTAAAGCTCGCAAACTTTTTGAGTGCATCTTCTCCATCTCCTGCGGTCTCCACCGTATAGCCTTCTTTTACCAGATACAGCGTCAGTAACTCGCAGATATTCTGCTCATCATCGACCACTAAAATCCTGCTCATTTTTCATAACCTCCGTGATTATTCGCTATTTAAAGTATAATCCTTCCCATTATAAAATGGATGAAGAAATTGTGAACAAACCGTTTTTAAACGATTAAGAACTTCTATTTTTAAATCTTAAACGGATAGAAAAGCTTTTCCTGCAATTTTAACGAAGCATTCCCTGCCGAAAGGTCTGCAAGGCTACGGGTCAATCGCTCCACCTCGGATACCCGCAGCATCAGTTCAACAGAAACATCGGCACCAAACTCTGTATTAAGGATTTCTGCCCGTTGCAGCTCCGGCATCCGTTGCAGACGGTCATAAAGGGAATAGGCGCAATTCACCTTGAGCCGCGCACCCAATTCCATCAACGCAGTGCCTGCCTCTGCAACGCCGTCTGCCGCGCCCTTGGAATAGGCGCGCACCAAACCGCCCGCGCCCAAAAGGATGCCGCCGAAATAGCGGGTAACCACCACCGCCACATCAAAAAGATCCTGCTTTTTCAATACATCCAGCATCGGCATTCCCGCCGTACCGCCCGGCTCTCCGTCATCAAAAAAGCGTTCCACCAGCGGGTCTTTGATACGATATGCGGCGCAGTTATGGGTAGCATCAGGGTATTCCGCCTTGATCTCGGCGATAAACGCCTCTGCCTCCTCCACCGTTTCCACCCGCTGAAGAGTGGTGATAAAACGGCTTTTTCGCTCGATAAATTCCGTCCGACTGCGATTTGCAGGCACGAAATAGCTTTTTTCTATCATTTATCTTCTCCAAAAGTTGTTGTTTTTAATATTTTAACATATTTTTATCCATTTCGCAAAAAAGGAGCCCGCAAAAACCAATGTTTTTGCGGGCTCTTTATTCAAATTAAATGTAGCAAAAAACGACCCGCCTTGATACCGGTAACGAGATCGTTTTCCACCGCGATCTCGCCTCCGATAAGAACATAGCGCATTCCCTCATTCGCAAGGGTACACTCTTTAAAGGTTGCGCGATCGGTGACGGTTTCGGGATCAAAGACGCAAAGATCCGCATCATATCCTTCCGCAATCACGCCTTTCGTTTTCAAGCCGTAAACTTCGGCAGCAAAGGAGGTCATCTTGCAGATCATTGCCTCAAGGGGCAGAACCCCTCTTTCCCGTACATATCGGGCAAGCACACGAGGGAAAGTGCCCCGCACGCGAGGGTGATAAACCGCTCTGTCCTTGGCGGCAGTAGAATCTGTACCGATCATACTGCGGGGATGCTTCATCACCTCTTCCAGATCCTCTTCGCAAACAGAGAAAAAGCAGGAAGTGCAAGAAAGCCCGCCGATATGCAATAGTTCATAGACCGTATCATAATGGGTTCTGCCCATCTCCTCGGCAATTTCAGAGATAAACTTTCCGGCATATTCGGGATGATCCTTGCAGGCGGTCACAAATACCCAATCCAGATTTTCGCCGTGGATAGGCTTCATCTTCGCCTCAAATTCCTGCCGCAAAGCGGGCTTGCCCAGTGCCGCTGCAAGCTCGTCATTGGGACGGGTCAAAGCCTCCTTGGGTACAAAGGCAGAGGAAAGACTTGTGGAAGATGCCACATAGGGATAGACGTCCATATAAATATCTGCGCCGGCGGCGTTGGCTTCCTCTACCATCGAAAGGAGGGTCTTGACTTTACCCCAATTTCGCTTTTTGCACGCCTTCATATGGGAGATCACGCCGCGGATATTGGCTTCACGGGCAATGGTGATAAATTCTTTTACCGCATCGATCACCAGATCGTTTTCATTGCGGGTATGGGCGGCAAGAATGCCATTATAGGCAGAGGCCACTTTGGCAAGCTCAATCAGCTCCTCGGTTTCGGCATAAGCACCGGGCACATAAGCAAGACCCAAGGAAAGCCCGCTCGCCCCCTGCTCCATCGCATCGGAAAGCAGCTTTTTCATCCGCTCCAGTTCCTCGGCGGTAGGCTTTCTGTTTTCCTTGCCCATCACCGCCTTGCGCAAAGCACCGTGACCCACCAGCAGCACCATATTGGCACCCAGCGGAGTCTCCTTCAGCTTGGCAAAAAAGGCTCCTGCAGATTCTGCCGAAGGATAGATGGAGCTGCCGCACTGACCTGTAATGGAAGTGGTAATTCCCTGCTCCACCACCTCTTTCCATTCGGGATACTCTGCCACCGCATTATCCGCGTGGCTATGGGAATCGATAAAACCGGGCGTTACCGCAAGACCTTCGGCATCGAGTACCTTTTGGGCGGCTTCGGTAACGGTGCCGACGCAGACAATCTTACCGTCCTTGATACCAATATCAGCCTTTTGGGGAGCATTGCCCAAGCCATCGTAAATCATTCCGTTTTTAATAGCAAGATCAAGCACTGTTTTTTCCTTTCTCGTCACTTGGTAAACACCGTAGATAATCAGCACCGAGCCGATCAGTATAGACAGATTCATCGGCTCCTTCAGGAACAAAACCCCCGATACCATCGCCACAAGGGTCGAAAGTGCACCAAAAGAAGAGACCTTTGCCACCGACATTCTTGCCACCGCATAATTGACCAACAGGTTTGCACCGATGGAGCAGGCCAGGCAAAGCATCAGGATCGATAATACGAAGGGCAGATTAACAAAGGGTTTAAAATATAAGGACCAATCCCCTTTGATCTCCTGCATTGCCATAATTGTAAAGAAAATGCCGGAGGCAGTAATAACCAGATACGAACGATCAAAGGAGCTAAACCCTTCCGATGCCTTACGGTTTGCCGTTTTGTAGGCGGCGGATGTGAAACAAGTGAGGATCAGAAGAATGATTCCTTTAATTTTAACCTTTTCCTAAATTATATCACACTTAATAAAATTGTAAAGCGGCAATAAAAAACACGATGAAGAAGTTTCTTCATCGTGTTTCACTTAATCCCTTAAGCTATCAATATAGGCAGAGGCGGCAAGTCCTGCGGTTGCGCCGTCACCGGCGGCAGTTGCAAGCTGACGGATGGGTTTGGTACGGCAATCACCGGCAGCAAAGACGCCGTGTGCAGAGGTAAGGCAGTCCTCCCCTGCGGCAATATAGCCGCTTTCATCCAGCTTGACCAAATCCTTAAAAGGCTCATTGGCAGGCTGCTGACCCACCGCGATAAACAGTCCGTCTACCGACATCGTCTCCAAGACCTCACCAAATTTCAGCTCCAGCCCATTGAGATGCTCCTCGCCCAGCAGGCGATTGACCACTCTGCCGGTACGAATGGTGACGTTGGAGAGTTTTTTCAGCCGCTCCAGCAGCACCGGCTCGCACCGAAATCCGTCCCGCCGATGGATCAGCGTGACGCTCTTGCAAAGCTCCGCCAAGGAAAGGGCCGACTGGACGGCGGCGTTTCCGCCGCCCACTACAGCCACGTCTTTATTCTTATAGAATGCGCCGTCGCAGACCGCGCAGTAGGAGATACCGGGCAACTCCTCTTCCCGCTCAAGACCCAGATGGCGATGGGCGGCACCACTGGCGATGATCAGGCTTTTTGCCTCATAGCGATCCTCGTCGGTGGTGGTGACGATGAAGGCATCGCCCTCACGATAAGCGCGATTCACCTCTACCGGCTCGATCTCACCGCCGAACTGATAGACCTGCTCTGCCAGCTTATCGGCATATTCCACGCCGCTGATCCCGTAAAGACCGGGAAAATTCTCGATTCGGGCGGAGGCGGTGATCTGCCCGCCCAGCGCGGTAGATTCCAGCAACAGCACCGTCTTACCTGCGCGGAGCAGGTAGATGGCGGCGGTCATACCGGCGGTTCCGCCGCCGATAATGATGGAATCATACATTGGCAGTCACCCGCTTGGTGAAGGCGCGGATCTCGGAAGCGTTGGTCAGCTTCTCGATACCGCCATCGGTCTCCACAATCAGAGTGGGAGCCTTATTGATCTGATAGGCATCTACCAAAGCGCGATTTTCAGGTGCTTCGGCATCCAGCTTCTCATAAGCGACACCTGCCTGATCCAGAACGGCGATCGCCATCTTGCAGTTGGGGCAGGTCTTGGTGGTAAAGAGCATCACTCTATTACCGCCGACCGTCTCCGGCTCGGCATCTCCGCAGCAGCACCCGCCGCGAAAAGCAGGATTCTTGGTAGCTGCAATTCTCTGATCGTAAAGCTTACGATCCTTAAATTCCTGACTCTTACCGTCGTTCCAGTTCTGGACGGGGCGGTAGTAACCGGTGATACGGCTATAGACCTCGGTATTCTCGCCGCAATGGGGGCAGGTATACTGCTCACCGGTGATATAACCGTGATTCTTGCAGACGGAATAGGTGGGAGACATCGAATAGTAAGGCAGACGATAGTTCTCTGCAATCTTTCTGACCAGATTGGCTGCCGCCTTCCAATCAGGCAGCTTCTCGCCCATATAGGCGTGGAAGACCGTACCGGAGGTATAGAGGGTATGCAGCTCGTCCTGCATATCCAATGCGGTAAAGATATCGTCGGTAAAGCCAACGGGCAGATGGGAAGAATTGGTGTAGTAGGGAGTGCCGTCCATATTGGCGGTGATGATGCCGGGGAAACGGCTGACATCGTGCTTTGCCAGACGATAGGAGGTGGACTCGGCGGGGGTAGCCTCCAGATTATAGAGATCGCCGTACTGCTCCTGATAGTCGGAAAGACGCTCGCGCATATGGTTCAATACGTCCTTAGCAAACTGCTGACCCTCATCGGTGGTCAGATTCTTCTTCAGCCAGCAAGCGTTCAGCGCGGCCTCGTTCATACCCACCAGACCGATGGTGGAGAAGTGGTTATCGAAGGAACCGAGGTAACGCTTGGTATAGGGATAGAGACCCTCATTGAGGAACTTGGTGATGACCGTTCTCTTAATGTGCAGAGAGCGGGCAGAGATATCCATCAGCTTATCCAGACGGGCATAAAATTCCTGCTCACAGGATGCCTGGAATGCCAGACGGGGCAGATTGATGGTCACAACGCCTACAGAGCCGGTGCTCTCGCCGGAGCCAAAGAAGCCGCCGGACTTTTTACGCAGCTCACGCAGATCCAGACGCAGACGGCAGCACATACTGCGGACATCGCTGGGTTCCATATCACTGTTAATATAGTTGGAGAAATACGGCGTACCGTACTTCGAAGTCATCTCAAACAACAACCGATTATTCTCGGTATCGGACCAGTCAAAATCACTGGTAATGGAATAGGTCGGAATCGGATACTGGAAGCCGCGGCCGTTGGCATCACCCTCTACCATAATCTCGATAAATGCCTTATTGACCATGTCCATTTCCTTCTTACAATCGCCGTAGGTGAAATCCTGCTCTACACCGCCTACGATACACGGAAGATTTGCAAGGTCTGCCGGAACCGTCCAATCTAACGTAATGTTGGAGAACGGTGCCTGGGTACCCCAACGACTCGGCGTATTTACACCGTAAATGAAGGAGGAAATGCACTGCTTCACTTCTTTATAAGAAAGATTATCAATCTTTACAAACGGAGCCAGATAGGTATCAAAAGAAGAGAATGCCTGCGCTCCCGCCCACTCATTCTGCATGATGCCGAGGAAATTCACCATCTGGTTACAAAGGGTGGACAGATGCTTCGCCGGAGCAGACGTAATCTTGCCCGGAATACCTCCGAGACCCTCCTGAATAAGCTGCTTTAAAGACCATCCCGCACAATAGCCGGTCAGCATGGAAAGGTCATGAATATGAATATCCGCCTGACGATGAGCATTTGCCACTTCCTCGTCATAAATCTCGGACAGCCAATAATTCGCGGTAATCGCGCCGGAGTTATGTAAAATCAAACCGCCTACGGAATAGGTAACGGTAGAATTCTCTTTTACACGCCAGTCTTCTTCCTTCACGTAGCTGTTAACAATATCCTTATAGTCCAAAATGGTAGACTTCATGTTACGAATCTTTTCGCGATTCTTACGATACAAAATGTAGGCCTTTGCCACGTCCGTGTAACCGGTATGCTCCAACACATGCTCTACGCTGTCCTGGATATCCTCCACCGTTACCGTATTATCCTTCACCTTCTCCTGGAAATTGGACGTAACGCGCAACGCAAGCAAATTGATAATCTCATCGGTATAAGACTTGTTGGTTGCATGGAATGCCTTTGTAATCGCATCGCTGATCTTTGCAAGATTAAAATCAGCAATTTCTCCGTCTCGTTTTACTACATTAATCATGCTTATATCTCCCTTCGTAACATTATGCTCTCTTTTGTACC
>JAZQAQ010000098.1:0-10705 GCA_045545255.1 Eubacteriales bacterium
AAAAAAACGCAGTTTTTTTACAGCCCTTTGATGGGGATAGGAAAAATTGTTTGAAACCTTCAAACCGAGCTGCAACCGAAGGTTGCAGGCTACCCGAAGGCGTATGTGATACGCCGAGTGGCGAGGTTTGGAGGTAGCAAAGGGCATTTCAATCGGAGGAAAATATCATTTTTGATATTTTCCTTCCTTTTTGCTTTATGAGCATTCTGCTTGGTGATTTTTTCCTTATTTTTTTATGCCCTTTGCGGTTCGGACTATTTTTACAGCCCCTTTTTTTAATTCCATTTTTCAATTGTTGCGAATGCAAGCTTTTTGACGGTCAGTGCCGCATTGCCTTCACTGCTCTCTTTCGGTCTTTGGGTGATGCGATGATAATAATCCTCAGTGGAGAAGGCGATGCGGAACCCTTCGGCGATCTGCTCACGCAGGTCGGGATGGGCGTCTCCGATCCGAATCAGCGCCATCACCGCGTGGGAGACAAACTGAAAATAGACCCCGTCAAAATCCGCGATCTTGTAACGGGTCAAAAGGGCATCCCTATGATAGACAGCACGTTGCTGCTCAAGAGGATCGCAGATCAGGCGAAGCAATTCTTCGGTGATGGCTTTATCTTCCAGCCTGCCCAGCCAATAGATCGCCATACAGCCGCGCAGGTTATTATTCTTGCGGCAATCCTGCAGCATCACGCCGTCCCGCTCAACCACCATCTGACGGAGAACTGCATTTCCCTCGCAATTGCCAAGCATTGCCAAGGCAAACGCCGTATGCTTTGCGGTATTTTCATCCTCGGCGTGCAAAAGTGCGTGCAGATACGGCAATGCGGATGCGCCGATCCTTTTTGCCGACCAGATCGCCTGCCCCGGGCTAAGGGTTTTCAACCCCTCCTCCAATTTGGCAGGATCGGTACACCAAACCACCTTTTGGGGCGGGATACCCGACCCCTTTTTATAGTCGATCACCACGCCGCGGTTATCCTCCGCCTTAAGGCAACCGCTTTGGAGAAGCTTTTCTTTCAAATCCTCATAAGAAACCGCTCGCAAGCTTTTATTCTGCTTTACGGCAAGGGTTGCCCATTCGGCGGCGACCTCTGCGATCTTTTTCATATCAAGGATCATCCGCACGCAACTGGAGATATCCCGATCCACCCCCAAAGCACGGCAAGGCACCAAAAGCCCTTCGTACCCTTTAGGCAGGATCGCTTGATACGGCACTGCCACCGTTACGTTATAGGCCCCGAGGTTGGCACCGATGGCCCAATCGCCGAGTGCCTCTCCGTCAAAGGCAAGATCCCAGCCGTGCTTGTCCAGATCCGCATAGGAATAAAACATCGGGGTTGCGGTCTGCCGATCCGCAAACAGCTCTTCGATGCAAACCCTCTCTTCGGCGCAGATCCGTCTGCCCTCCCGAAAGCCCATCATCGGCATTTGCTTAAGCAGTTCCTTATCCGAATGTCCCTCTTGAATGGGATAGGAGCGAGCAAAGAGAATGGCTTTTGAAAGAGCGTTACGATCGGTTTGATCCACCCGCCCGAAATCAATATTGGTATAGCCGTATTTTTTTCCGTCATAGGTCATTGAAATGACGGAATAGGGCTGCATCTGCCCATCCGACCGTCTGCCGCATTCCGTCTCGCATCCCGCCATCACTGCAACGAACGCTTCGGCAGTACAGTCCATTACAATGCCTGCCCGATAATCAAGGATCCCACGGTCGGTCAGAACCCGCACGCCGATCACGGTATTATCCTGCAGGAAAACCCCGCAGACAGACGCTTCATAAAGAAGCTCTGCGCCCTGCTCCTCCAGCGCACACTCCAGCAACAGCTTACGGCTTTCCTGCGGGTTGCAGGTATAGCGCGCCGTAAAATCCGAAACCTCTTGGTCCACCCTTTCATAGCGACCGCCGGGGCAACCGAAATAATGCTTTCCGATCCCGCCCGCGGTATGCGTCCCGCCCACACAGGTGAAACGCTCGATCCCCAGGACGGAAAGTCCGTTTTCTGCAGAAAACAGTGCCGTCAGAGAGCCTGCAGTCCCCAATCCGCACACGATCACATCAAATTCTTTTAAAAACTGCGGCTCGTATTCACGAACCACCCGTTTTCCCTCTCTGATTTCAGAAAGAAGCATCGCTTACACCTCCTTCAAATGCAAGGTCGGGGGAGCCATATGCCTTAGAGGGCAGATATAATACTCCGTTCTCCTCCTTGGGATAGCCTTTTTTTACCTGATAGTCAAATTCATCCGCCATATAGACTAACCGCTCCTCCGAAAAGCCCTCAATGACCCTTTTGGCAACGCCTCTTGCCGCAGCAAAGGAGCAATCGAGCGTCACGGGAAGGCGCAAAACCTCGCGTTTCCCCTTCCGATCCACCAAGAGATTATAGGTCTTGGACTCGCTCATTTCTGCATTACAGCGGGTATCCACCACCCTTTTTGCAGTATAAGAGCGAAATCCGTCTACTCCGTGGGTCACGCATAAAAAGCCGCTGTCCGTCTGCTCCACCGAGACGATCTCGACGCAAAAGACGGTATGGCACTCTTTTAAATAGGAATAGATCTGCGTATCCTTCCCCGCACCGAAAAATTCATATCCCGCCTCTGCACGCCGCTCCAGCACCAAGCAATTTTCCCGATATTGATGGGCGATCCCCGCAGCAGCAAAGGTGGCACCTAAAACAAGTATTTCATACATCGTGCGAGCCTCCAAAATTCGTTTTCTTGACTATATGGTATCGCATATCCGTGATATAATCTACCTTTTATCCGTTTAATTATTTCGATTTCTTGCATTTTTTAAAAAAATATGCTATACTACCAAGGAGGTGAAGCAGGATGATCACAGCACAAAAGAACAATTTTTCCGTGCGGCTGATGCAAAAAGAGCAAAATGCTCCCGCCGCACCAAAGGATACCTATTATGCTGAATTTCGCATCTGTCTTGCTTTGGCAGGCAAGGCGGAATGGGAGATCGAGGATCGCACCTATACCATCCGAACGGGGGATATCGTATTTTTAAATATCGGGCAACGGCGGCAGTTTACCTCTTTCGGTAAAAACGGATTTCAGCTTGCCATCTTTACCCTCAGCCGCAACGTCTTTTCGGATCTGCATCATTTTTTGTTTTTTCTGGATCGAATCAAAAGTCGGCAAAACGTCCTTCAAAGCAGTCCCCTTTCCCCTTTGCTGAAAGAGGTCTATGAGGAATGGTGCAAGGACCGCCCTTTTTGCTACGAGCTGATCTCTGCCAAGCTGACCGAGTTTTTCATCAAGGCGGAGCGCGAGGCGGATTTTTCCTATTCCATCGGAAAAAAGGAGCTGGAACTGCTGATGCGGATGGAAGAGATCGATCAGGACATCGCAGACGGTATGCGCCTGCAGGCGATCGCCCGAAAAGCAGGGCTGAGCGAGAGTGCCTTCTCCCGCCGTTTTTTGGCGGCAAACGGCATCTCCTTCAAGCAATACAGCATCGAAAAAAAGCTTCGGCAAGCCATCCGACTTCTTAAAACAACCGATCTGAAGATGATCGACATTGCGATGGAATGTGGGTTTGAAAGCGTCAGCGGCTTCTACGATGCCTTTAAAAAGAAGACCGGCACCACCCCCGGCGAGTTTCTCCGTCTGGAAGAGCGACTCTGACACGCCGAAAATCTCCCGATCATTCGTTGAAATTCGGCAATTCGGTTGAAAAATTTAGGTTTTTATGTTACGATAAAGAAAATATGACAAGTGAGGTTTTTTGCTATGAGTTTTAAAATTCCCGCCTATCGTCATCCCGATTTTGAAAAATTAGGGCTGACCAATGCCCCTGATGCCGCCTTCGCGATTGCGGAGATGGATGGCGTGGCGCCGGAAGGGTACCACAGCACCTCTATGTATCCCGAATATTTCAAGATCGACGGTAAATGGACGCTGGCAGAAGAGAGCCGAATGGACTCCAGCGTCGTCATCGGTGAGGGGGGTGTCCTCTCCGTCATCGAAAACCGCAACCTCAAAAAGGGTGATAAGGTCATCCTCGGCCGCACCGAGCGGGGCGAGGAGGGCATCTTCGTCCATACCAACGGCTTTATCGTACCGGCGGAAGAGGGCAACGACGATAAATTCGTCTTTCGTCAGGGCAGAAGCCGCGAGACCTCCTACGCCCGAGACTATGATAACCTCTTTGAACTGCTCCGCCACGAAAAGGAGCACGGCAATATCCTTTGGGTGATGGGTCCCGCCTTTGCCTTCGACTATGATGCCCGCCGTGCCATGCAAGCTCTGGTGGAAAACGGCTACGTTCACGGGCTGATGGCAGGCAACGCTCTGGCGACCCACGATTTAGAGGGTGCAATGCTGCATACCGCTCTGGGTCAGGATATCTATACGCAAAAAGCCCATCCAAACGGGCATTATCATCATCTGGATGTCATCAATCGGGTACGCAGAAGCGGATCCATCAAGCAGTTTGTGGCGGACCACAATATTCAGGACGGCATTATGTACGGCTGCGTCAAGCACGATGTACCCTTCGTGCTGACAGGCTCGATTCGGGACGACGGTCCTCTCCCCGAGGTCATCGGCGATGCCTATCAGGGTCAATCGGCAATGCGGGCAATGGTCAAAAAGAGTACCACCGTCATCTGCCTTGCCACCATGCTCCATACCATCGCCACCGGCAATATGACCCCCTCCTTCCGCGTGATGGAGGACGGCACCGTTCGCCCGGTCTATCTCTATACCATTGATATTGACGAGTTCGTCGTCAATAAGCTTTTGGATCGGGGCAGTCTTTCTGCCACCACGATGGTCACCAATGTGCAGGATTTTATCACCATCGTTGCCAAAGGTCTTGGCTTACTTTAAAAAAATGGGCTGTATTTTTTACAGCCCATTTTTTATTAATAAACTTTTTCGCCTTTGCGGTTCGGACTATTTTTACAGCCCTTTTTATTGATACACTTTTCCGTAGACGCTCTTCTTGGCGTTGGAGAGATCTACCTTTCCGAGATAGTCTTCGCTATCCATCCCAAGGTAATCGCAAAGCTCCTTCATCTCCCCGACGGTACTGATATTGACATCCACACCCTCTTTGCGGATCTGCTCTGCTTTGAGGATCTCCTTTTCGCCGTGGGTATAGATGGGTACATTTTCATCGGCACGCTGCGCCTCTCTCAATTCCTGCAAAAAGGCGGAAAGATGATTTTTCATCTCCTCGGGATCGCCGAAGATCTTGGGATCGATGGCAATAAAGCTATGGCAGGTACCGGCGCCCTTTCCCTTTTGACGGATATGGTGATTGGAGGTATCTCCGCCGGAGGTGATGGCAGAGAGCAGCTCACACATCATACTATAACCATAGCCCTTATGGCTGCCGCTCTCCTCTGCGGCGCCGCCTACCGGCAGAATACCGCCGACACCGCACTTGCTGTTGATACAGTCCAATACTTCCTCCGCATCGGTGCTGACCTTGCCCTCTCTGCCGATCGCCCAGCCATCACCGAGAGGCTTATCCTCTTTATGATAAACCTCCAGCTTGCCGCGGGGGACGACGGTGGTAGCCGCGTCAAACCAGAAGGGATACGGCTCTGCAGGCATCGCAAAGGCGATGGGATTGGAGCCCAGCATCGGCTGGCAGGAATTGGTATGCACCATGATCGATTCAGTATTGGTGGTGGAGATGCCAAACAGCCCCGCATCACACATCATTTTGGTATAATAGCCTGCGATGCCGTAGTGATTGGAATTGCGCACCGTCACAAACGCCATCCCCACCTTTTTTGCCTTTTCGATGGCAAGTCGGGTGGCATAATGGGCGATAAGCTGACCCATTCCCTCGTGACCGTCGATGACCGCGGAGACGGGGGTCTCAAAAACGATCTCCGGCTTGGCGTCGATCTTAATAGAGCCGTTTTCAATGGCTTTATGGTAGCGCACCAATCGCTGGGTGCCGTGGGATTTAATGTCATAGAGGTCTGCCAGCAGCAGAACATCGGTGATCTCTGCCGCCTCTGCTTCGGTAAAGCCAAAGCGATGAAAAGCATCTCTGCAAAACCGCTCCAGCTGCGCGCAGCTATAACGAACGGAACTCATCTTCCATCTCTCCTTTTAATTTCCATATTCAGGACGGAATCGTGGATATACTGCTGCTCTCCGTCGGTTTCAACCGTTCTGCCGTTGACGGTCAGATCGGTATCGTAAAGATATCCGATCACTGTGAAGGGCACCTCCGGACTGCAGTCCTTTTCCAGATCCCGTTTCAGATTTCGTACCGTAATACTGCCGCCGGTCTCAAAAATATTGAAGTACATCTGGCGAGGACCGTTCAGTCGGAAGGACTCCGCGATCAGCGGGCATTCCCCCTGCCGATCCAGCACATCCCGCTGAAATTCCTTATCGGTGCGCCAGAAGGTCACATCCTCAATGAGGACGTTCTCAAAAGTACCCACCTTTCGGGGGTCCTCCGCATTCTCGCAGAAGGGATGGGCGCAATAGCGGGAGCTATCGCAATTAAAGCCGTGCTTACGGACACCCGCTTTCACATTACGGAAGGTAATATTCTTCAAAGGATTGACCACCGAAAGCAGCCGCACCGCAGACCAGCAATTCTCCGCATAGACATTCTCCACCAAAATATCGGTGATGGGTCCGTCCTCCGAATTGGTATTCTGCGCATAATTATGATTTTCATCGGCATTCAGCGCGATCAGATCGTCATTGGTGCAGCCGTAGTCCGCGTGAATATTGCGAATAACGCCCCGATGGCAATGACCGTGGATATGGATGCCGTCCTGACATTTGGGCAGGCGGGTGGAGCTGAAGCGAATATCCTCGATCAGGAAATCCTCCACCCGATTTAAAAGCATATTATAGGACTCGGAATTATGGAAATTGATATTCTTCAGCGTCAGTCCGCGAACATTCTGAAAATAAGCCGTCAACCCGCAATTGGGACCGGTCATCCAATCCTCCCGCGCGTTTCCGATATTATTGGCGTCGATTTTGCCGCCCTCCAGCACGATATCCTCGTCGCCGCCTTGCGGGTCTGCATTGGCGATCACCGACACACAGCCCGCCTTATTAAAGCAGCCGTCTGCAGCAAAAAGCACCGCCCCATCCTCCAGCAGCAGATGGCGATGGGAGGGGATGCGAAGGGCTTCGGTCAGCGCGTAAACGCCTGCAGGAAAAAAGAGCGCCTTCTCCTTTTCCAACGCCCGCGCAATGGCGGGGGAGCAATCGGTCTTGCCGTCGGCAACAGCACCGTATGAAACAACAGAAACCATCCTATCTCTCCTTTTTATTTTCTACCTTAAGCAAACACGAATAATCCGAACCCGATTTTAAGGGGCGGATTTTCGTGTTTGCTTAGGGTGACAAGAGTCGAACCGGTGACGGGTTCGTCTCTTGTCACCCTAATTATAAGAGGCAATAAAATGAAAATCCATTGAAAATCGTTCGCAGTTATTGGTAAATCGTTCAAAAAACAGGGCGTTAAAATCTCCAATTTAGGAAAAATCATTGAAAATCATTCATTTTATGATAAAATGAATAAGCAAACACGAATGATTCGAGCCCGCCTAAAATGGCATAATTTCGGTGATTTTCACCCAATTTGTTCTCGCAAGGCGGCAGCCTTGCTTCATCCCAATTGAGCAAAAATCCCTCAAAATCTTCTCCCTTTGCGGTCAAAGATTTTGAAAAGAGTGTTTTTTGTTCAATCGAGGCATAAAACGCAGCCAATACTGCCGTATTGGCGAGTATTTTAACAATGAGTGAGCGAAAAAACACCTTTTCAATACGGTGTTCAAGTTTGATTGCTCACCCTACGGAGGTACAGTATGAAAAACGGTCTATACGACCACGGCTTCGGTACCGACTGGTCGGATCTTTATATTCAGAGGCGGGAGGGGTACTATACCTCTGTGGCAGATTTCCACCAGCATCCCTTTTACGAAATCAATCTCATCCTCTCGGGCAATGTACGAATCCTGCTGAAGGATCGGGCAGAGGACGGCTGCGGCAATTTCATCGTCCTGACCCGCCCCCAAACCCCGCATTTCATCTCCTGCAAGCCGGACACCCTCTACAGCCGCCTCTACCTGAGCTTTTCCGACGCATTCATAGCAGACTGCATTCCCGAATGGGATACGCTGGAGACCGTATTCGGCAAGACCGGCAGCATCATCCCACTCACCGGGGAGCAGACCGCCCTTTGCGAGGAGACCATTACCCGTATCCAAAAGGAAACCGCCCCCTTTCGGCAGCGGCTTTTGATCCTCTATCTCCTCTCTCAGCTCAATGAGTTTGCAGGCGGCAAACGACCGATGGCGGCAGCACCCGCATACGTGATCGGCGCACTCTCTTATATCGGCACTCATTACTCCGAAAAAATCGTGGCAGAAGAGCTTGCCCGCCGTCTTTTTATCAGCAGGACGACCTTAATGACGGGCTTTAAAAAATATACCGGCACCACCCTCAATGAATATCTCATCCGATATCGGCTGAAAAACGTCCTTCACCTGCTGCAGCAGGGCAAGACCGAGCAGGAGGCGGCGGAGCGATGCGGATTATACGACAGCAGCGGACTGATCCGCAGCTTTAAGCAACGCTACGGGATGACCCCGCGCCAATATCTAAATCGCAAGGATCGATAAAAAAATTGCTCTGCGCCAAGCGCAGAGCAATTTTAATTCTCTTATTTCTTTTTCAAACCCAGGTATTCCCAACCGTTCTGATTCTTTCTCTCAACAGATACGGCAAACTCGGAATAGTCCTTATCCTCCAGAGAAGCGATCTTACGATAGCCCTGACCGATATTGCACTTATTACCGACCAGAATTCTCTGCAGATCTGCCACGTTGACGTTGCGAACGGTCACATCCTCTTTCAGAGAGAGGGCGCAGGCAGTACCGGCAGCCTCACCCATTGCCATACAGCACATCACAAGGCGGGTACCGCTCTGACCGGGAACGTCGGAAGAGAGGTTACGGCCTGCAGCCAGAACATTCTCCAGTCTCTTATGTACCAGTGCACGATAGGGGATATCGTAGAAATACTGCTTGCTGGTATCGATCAGCTCGCTCATAAACATTCTCTTGAGTCCGTCCTCGGGAGGCATCTGGGAACCCCAGCCTGCGATATTGGAGATATAAGCCTCCTCACCGCTGGGCAGAGTGCCCTTGAACCACTTCATATTACCGGACTGGGTAAAGCCGTGGAGATCGAAGCCGTGGTAGCTGATGGCGATAACGTCGTCGTGATTCTTGGCGGTAGCGATATCCATACCGGTCACGCGGTACTCACCGACGATACGGCGGCTCTCACGAACACCCAGCAGGGAGCCGGTATAAGAGAGATAGCTATTCTCAAAGCCGGGAACATTCTCCTTGATGAACTTGGCAAGGATATCCACCTGCTCACGACCCTCCAGATACATACGGGTCAAATCCTCATTCTTGGTGGGAAAGCAGTTACGGGAATGGGCAAAGCAGATGCTGACTTCATCCATACCGCAATGCTCGGGACGACCGGGGATATGGGTCATCCAGTTGAGGTGGTTATCGATATCGGGAAGCTTGCCCTCTTCGATGACGTCTGCCAGGAAGCGAACCCACTTGGGATCCTTCATCCGCAGCTCGCTGGCGTTGTACTTATCATAGTCCACACCGCCCAAAACGAATTCCAGAGAGCAGCCCATAGACATATTGTCCTTCTCACGACCAACCTCTACCTCGCCGCCTGCGAAGTAAACCAGATCGGAATCACCGGAAGCGTCAACAAACCGCTTACCCATAATGGTACGGCGACCTTCCTTGGTATGAACGACGATACCCTTGACGGTATTGCCGTCCACGATGGTATCCACCAGAGGAGTGACCAGCAGCATATCGCAGCCGGCTTCCTGCACCATACGGTCAAAGACCAGCTTATGCTTTTCGGGATCGGTATTACGCTTACGGATACCGTTAATCTCGGTCAGTCTGTCAAAAAGTTCCTGACCCAGACCGGACAAAAAGTCCAGAGGGATATTCACCAGACCCATCGTAGCCAGACCGCCCAAAGCGGAGGTGTTCTCTACCAGAATGGTCTTTGCGCCGCCTCTGCCGGCAGCAACGGCAGCACCGACGCCCGCCATACCGCCGCCGACAACGACGACGTCATACTCCCCATACAGAGGAGCATCTTTTTCGTTAAAGCTCTTAAAATCGATCATTTCGCTTCTCCTTCTATTATTCTCAAATTACTCTTCTACTTCATAAGGCTCGATGGCGCCGGGCTGGCAAGCATCGTAGCACATTCCGCAACCGACGCACTTTTCTGCATCGATGACGGCGGATACGTCCTCAATGAGGCTGATCGCCTTCATCGGGCACTGATAAATACAGGTCATACAGATGGCGCAACCGCCAACAACATGGTACTTTGTCTTCGCCATTTTATTACTCTCCTTTTAATAATGTACATTCCATCTGGGCAAACACTCTCATTACGTCGCCTCTGCCCACATCCAATTCCAGTTCGGAAGGATCCACCGGTTTTCCCTCTAAGGTGGGGCGGAACACATCTGCAAGGCAGGTGTCTTCCGGCATCCGAATTCCGGTCAACTCCTGCGCCAGTTCATCGGTATGGAGCATCTCCGCCGGCATGGGAACCCGGAACACATCAATATTTTCCGCTTGAAAAAGGGACTCTGCATCGGTAGGAGTCTTATCCAAAAGCCGCTCTGA
>JAZQAQ010000099.1:0-26495 GCA_045545255.1 Eubacteriales bacterium
AAATCTGAAATTTCATTTCAGATTTTCTTCGCTTCCATATAGAACCGCTTTTCGTCCGCTTCGCCCATGGAGAAGGTTTTCCGCGGCAGGACGCCCAGCTTTTCCACATCCCTGAAGAAGCTGTGCTTGTCGATGTCCGGCAGCAGGAAGAAGAACTCCGCGTCCGTCATCGAACTCGCCAGCTCTTCAAAATCGCCGACTTCGTCCCATGCCGCCATGAGCGTATCATCTTCCATACCCCAAACGGTATCCTCGACATCTTCTTTGGACATCGTTTTTGTGCCCAAATACTTGACGAGGATTGCATCCATTTTGGATTTCACCTCTTTGAGAAGAACAGTCTCCTCAATCGGATTAACTTCCATATGCTGATGCTGATCCGTTTCTTCTGTCTCGCTAAGCCCATAGGCTTGAATCGGGACAGCCGAAATGATCACCGTCAACAGCAACAGCAATGAAATTAATCGCTTGCTTACTGCATTGATCATAATTAATCCTCCTACTCTATTTTTTTATGATCATTGTCTAAAACAATCATTTTATAGACACGGTCCAAATGAACCGATACAACCGTTTTTTACCAAGAGTTTAAACTCTATTATATATAAAGGAAGAAACTCGAATAATCATCCGTTTTCTTACTGATTTTTCAATTCTCGTTTTCGCAGCTTTTCGATAAAGGGCAAGGCAAGAATAAAATACACCATATACCCTGCCTCGGCGCGCAGCGAGCTATTATAAAAGACCAATATAACCGCAAACACCGCCATAATCATCGCCATCTGCGCATACAGCCGATTTCCGTTTTCAGCGTTTAACTCTTTTTTCGCCATAAAAAAGCAGAAGATAAAGAAAGAAACAAACATCAACAATCCCACATATCCCACTTCCAAGAACAAAAATGCACACGAGAAGAAGGTATAGCGCAAATAACCATAACCCTGATAAAACGGAGTATTGCAAATTGCAAAGGACGAGGTATCGCAATTTCCGAGACCCAAGCCAAACAAGCGATCTTTAAACTCCGTCACGACCAGTTTAGCCAAAGTGGGGATGGCGCTCAATCGATTCACTGTTTTTTGCGTACTGTAGTGCTCCTGTGTTGCAAGCTTCCAGATATTTTCCAAGGTCAGAAAATCATCGTCAAACAACACAGCGAGAATGGTGCTTCCGAATATAGCCAAAACCGAGCAGATCAATAATATACTCAATTTTCGCCAAGAAAAAGAAGTCAGCACCGTCGCTAAAACCAAGAGGAGCAAAAATGCAACGAAGTAAAATTTCAACTCTGCTAATGCGGCAATAAAAATAGAAACCGCACTTTTAGCAAAACAAAGCTTGAAATCCTCCTTTTTCTCCATATAATTCAAAAGAGATTTACTGATAACGATCAGGAAAAAGATGATCGTGGAGGCGTTGCATCCAGAGGTGACGCCGAAAATACCGCCAAGATAATCCTGCTCGTAGCCGAAAACAAAATATTGAATCAAGGAAACAACTGCATTGATCCAAAACAAAACATCTAAAACCTTAAAGAACTGATCTACATCATCTTCGTCGATAAACATTATGATCGCAAAGAAGAAGACAAAGTATCTGAAATTATTTCGTACGCCCCATAAGAAATAAAAGATGGATTGAAAATTAAATAGATATAGAATTAAAGAATAGGCGAACAAAACGACAACCAGCAGGATTATCGGGAATACTTTTTTCTGCAGCTTACCGGTTTTTCGAAACAGCATCACGACCAAAAGGCAAACCCAGGCGACATCCGCTGTATATTTCATTATCCCCGGCAAAGAGAACAGATCGAAAAGCGTTCCCCACACCAGCGGCAATGCGATAATCCAGAGGATCAGCCATTCCGGCACTGTGCGTTTTTTAATTTTTACCTTTAAAGATAAATCCATTTATAAAGCCTCAATTGCGTTTAAGATATCATTTTCGTTTCACTTCTTATACTATTCTTGCATATTTTTAAGTTTTATAATGAAACAACAAAACCATACCGATTTTCTTTTCATTGCCCTGAAAAGGACCTTTTTTTGAAGATTTTCGCCGGAATAGTCCAAGTTCATCAGCGCATCCTGAAGATATTGATCGCTCAAGACCGTCTGCAATTCGCCGATTTTCTGCTTTAGACTTAATGGAGAACCGACAATTTGCTTCATTGCTCCGATAACAAACCCTGAAAATACCGTTTGAATAGGGGCTTGAAGTCGATCTGCACACCCCATTTTTTGACTAAGCTTTGTTATTTCTTTTGCAAAATGCTTCACTTTTTCATATCGGTCTGCACGATATGAGCGCGATAAAGAGCGAATATTCACGGTATAGTGATAAAGCACCTTTTCAAGAATGACGACTTTATTGAGATATTGAAAAAAAGCTGTCAAAGAATAATAATCTTCCGACAAAATCTCTCTTTCGGAAACGAATCTCCAGCCGGATTCCTTGATCGTTTGCAAGGAGAAAAACTTTCCCCACGCACACAAACATAAGTTCCAGTCTTCTCCGGTCTTTGCATCCTGCGCCAACGCCATCGGCAGTAATTCTTCCAAGATTTCATTTCCGCAGAACACGTTTTTAGGTGGTGTAGGGATATAACTCCCGCGTATTTTTTCATCCGGCGTTCTCCGGTCATAGCCAAAGCACACCATATCCGCCACCTGTTCTTCGGCCGCAAAATAGCATTCTTCAATTAAAGACGGTGCAATATAATCGTCACTATCGAAAAAGCAGATATACTTCCCCGTTGCCTCATCTATGCCGGTATTTCGCGCCATTCCCAGCCCGGCATTCTTTTTATGTATCACTTTGATACGGGTGTCTTTTTTTGCCCACTCATCACACTTCGCGGGAGACTGATCCGGTGAACCATCGTCAATGAGAATGATCTCCAAATCTTTATAGCTTTGATCTACGATACTTTTGACACACCGATCAAGATATTTTTCTGTGTTATAAATCGGCACAATAACCGAAACTTTCGTATTCTTCATTAAAGAGCTCTCCTCTGTTTCCTCTTGTGCCGCGCCGCTATGTCAATCTTCTTTATAGCAGGCTTCTAAAAATGCTTCATAATTTGCAAAAAGCGGGGTTTGCTTTTCCAGAAACTCTTCGCTCTTTACATCGTTATCGGAAGTCTTCATCTGATTTCTAAAGCAAGTATTCTGCGTCGCCTCTTCTTTAGAGGAAAACAGCATAAAATACTCGCCAAAAACTTCCTTTGGCGGTTTTTTACCAAACCGCTTTTGATAGTGAATCGCTATCCTTTTTGCTTCATCAAATTGAAGACTCTTTCTCTTTTGATAAAAATCTTCAATACTCATTAATCTTTTGGCGGGATTCCCTGCATAGACCGAATCACCTTCACAATCCTTGGTAACAACCGATCCTGCCCCAATCACAACATTATCACCGATGGTGACTCCGCGTGTAATAATGGTGCCCATACCAATGAATACATTGTTTCCAATACAAACAGGGCCTTGCGCGCCTAAAACCTGACCTTCCAAGCAATCTTTTGATGAATACCGCTTTAATACCGACCAGGAATAATCGTGGGTCAATATTTTCACCCCTTCGGTAATTCGTACATAATCACCGATCGTCAGCAAATACGGCGCAGTTTTATCAATAACCGTTTTAGTCGGAGAATAAACCGTTACACCTTTTCCGATCTGCGCGCCTCGATCTCGCAGATAGTTCAGCAGATCTTCTGATGTTGCGTCTTCTCTATAAATAAGCTTTTTAATTATTCTTTTTAGTACGTTCATTTAACGCTTCTCTATATAATTCCGTATATTTTTCTTCCAAGATAATACGAGCCGCTTTAATGTCATATTGCCCATTATCAGTCTTCGTCGAAGTTCGTTCGCGGTCTCTTAATGCCAAAATTGCTTTTTCCCAGCAATCCATATCCAATTTCAGAAAACGGCAATCCTCGGTAAACAAGACCTCTCGAGATACATTTTCGGAAAACAAGCACGGTAAACCCGAAAACTGCGCCTCAACTCCGACCATCGGGATGCCCTCAAACAAGGATGGCAACACAAAGACATCCATTGCTTGATATAAACGCTGTACGTCATTTCTGTTTCCTAAAAGCAGGACCTTTTTCTCCAAGCCTTCTTTTGAGACTAAATCTTTTATCATTTGCTCATTCTCGCCGGTTCCTATAAGCAATAAACAAGCATTTTCTTCCGACTTTGCCACCCTTGAAAAAAGGCGGATCAAGAAAGAATGATTCTTTGGATAATTGAATCGCCCCACATGACCGATCACGAATTTTCCTTCTATATTCAACTCTCTTCTCACGCTTGCCCGCATATTGGGATCATAGGAAAAAGCGTCGGCATCGATCGCATTTGGAATGATCTCAAAAGGCTTGCCGCGAAACAGAAAGCGGCCCGCATCCTCTCCGCAGGAAAAACGGTAATTTGCCACTTTTAAAAGCTGACTTCTGAAAAATTGCTTTAAAACATATTTAAAATCTTTATCGATGGACGTACTGTGACTATGCGAAATTCGAATGGGGACTCCTGCTCTTTTCGCCGCAAGCAACGGGAAGAAACTCATCGAATCAATGTGGGAATGAACGATTTTATACTCCGGATGCTCGTGGAAAAAGGTCTTCATATAAGAAAAATAGGCGGCATAATTCTGGGGATACAGTCTGGGCGCATAATAAACGCGTCCGCCTAACTGCTCGATTTCATCATCATAGTCAGACCGCTCGGGACGGTGGGTCAAAAAATCGAATTGGATCTTTGACCTGTCAATATTTCGGTAATAATTCATCAGCATCGTTTCCAGACCGGCACGATGCATATTATTGACACATTGCAACACCCGAATCGTCGCCATTTCCTCGCTCCAAACCATTCATTCTTATTGCTGACCGTTATATAGCTTTAAAGTCTCCTCAACCGTTTCGCTCCAGCAATATTTATCGCAGATAAACTCTGCCGCTTCGCTTTTGACCTGCACAACCCGGGCAGGATCATCGCAAAGCTGCTGAAGCTTTGCTTGCAATTCTGCAGCGTCCCCCTTACCAAAGGTAACTCCATACTCTTCTACCACGGAAGCACATTCCGGAATATCCGAGGTCAGGCAGCAATTGCCGTAGCTCATTGCTTCCAGAAGGCTCAAGGGCATTCCCTCCAGATCGGAAGGCAGGACATACAGATAGGCGTTACTGAAAAGCTCCGCCAACAGTCTTCCCTGCACAAAGCCGGTAAACAAAATCCGCGGGTCCTCTGCAGCCAGGCTGCGCAGTTCTTCTTCGAAGGCGGCCGTATCGGAGGAGCCGCCGGCAATTACCAACCGCTTATCGGTTTTGACTTTTTTATACGCCTCCACCAGATAGCGCAATCCCTTTTCGGGGACCAATCTGCCCAAAAACAGGATATATCCGTCCTTTTGCAGACCGTATTTCTCAGTGATCTCCTCCGGCTCGATTCTTTCCGCTCTGCTGACACCGTTGGGGATATAGACCGTACGGCGTCCGTAAGTCTCCTCAAAGTATTGACGGACATTTTCACTCAACACGATGATTTCGTCTGCAAAACGGACAGCGCATCTTTCACCGAAGCGGATATACCACGAGGCAAATCTGCCCCATTTTGCACGCTGATGATCCAGACCGTGAATGGTGGCAATGCACCGCTTTCCGAATAGCTTCGGCAGCCAAAGCATTGCGCAAGGACCTTCTGCGTGAAAATGGGCAATATCATATCGCCCGAAAGCGACCTTTAAAGCAGCGAAAAAGGATGCACTCATCGCAGCGAGCCCACCCTTTTGAATGGTGAAAACGCTTCTGATCCGAACACCCTTATACTCCGTTTGCTTTGCTGTATCAAACTCTTTACCGCTGACGTGATGTCCTTTTCGGTTAAAGCAGGTAACGAGATGACCCAAAGCTGCCATGCGCACAGATAATTCTTCTACGACGATCTCTACGCCGCCCTCACGGGAAGGGATTCTCTTATGACCCAGCATCGCGATATGAAGTTTTTCGTTCTGACGGGGAGGCAATTACTCGCCCTCCATCCCGCAGACCGCACCGATCGTTTTAAATAAAACGATCAGATCGACCTTGAAATTGCGCTCTTTGATGTACTTAAGATCCAGAGCCAACCATTCATCAAAGGAGAGGCTATTACGCCGAGGCATCACCTGCCAGTAGCAGGTAATACCGGGGGTAATTGCAAGTCGCCTCTTTTGATACTCGGTATACTGCTCCACCTCTCGCACAATGGGAGGACGCGGGCCGACAAAACTCATATCACCAAGCAACACATTCCAGAACTGCGGAAGTTCATCAATGCTTACACGGCGGATAAACCGTCCTACACGGGTGATACGGGGATCATTTTTAATTTTAAATACCGGACCCTGCATTTCATTTTTTTCCAGCAGAGAGTCCAGAAGCTGATCCGCATTGGGGACCATCGTACGGAATTTATAGAACTTAAAGATCCGTCCGTTTTTACCAACACGGTTTTGCACGTAAATCGGTGATGCTCCGGGGCTATCAATGACGATGATAAGCCCCATAATCACCATAAAGGGTAACAGAGCAATGATGCCAAGAAGTGAAAAGACGATATCAAAGCATCGTTTGAAGAATTCATAGACGGGCTTTGCCTTCAAATCAAATATTTCATTTTCTTCTGCAAAGCTCATCGCCTTGATATCCATCGTTTTCACCTCCTACTCTTTTAACTCATAAAACAACTCGATCACTGCCGCACGGACAGAATCTTCATCGGGATAGAATTCCATATGCTCTTCGCCGATGATATGCTCTCCTTGAATAGATCCGATTTCTCCCATTTTATAGGAAGAGATCTTCTCCATAAAGGTCTGCAGACGGTTACCGGAGCAATCAGACACCAGATATTCCGCCGTCTTCAATGCTGCGCGTTCTGCAAAGCCGTCGTCCGTTTCCATACACTGACGGGTCTTTTGATACAGCGCTTGCATAAATTGACGCTGACGCTGCATTCGACTCTGGTTGCTGCTGTCCTCCAGCCCATAGCGGGTGCGCACATAATTCAAAGCGTGCTCCCCGTTTAAGGTGACAGTCTCGCCCTTGATCAAGGTATCGTCGATCCCTGAAAAATCATCAAGAACCTCCACCTCGACCCCGCCAACCAGATCGGTATAATCACCGACTGCATCCATCGGCACAGATACGAAATGATCGATCTTCATCCCCAGCAAAAGCTTGGACACAGCGTTGGCCGCATTGCGGCCGCTTACCTCTTTTCCGTTCCCGTAGGTATGAGAAAGAGCAATCTGCTTGGTAGCTGTACCAATCTTATCGCCGGCGACGCCGAGAACGTTCATCTCCGCCATCGTATCGCGATTGATATGCAACGCCTTACAGGTTTCGTTCTTGTTATCAAAAACCAGCAGCAGCATAAAATCCGCCTGACGGTCGTTATTATAAGACTCGCTCGCTTCGGTATCCTCGAATTTATCGAGGCCCATCACCAGCACAGTCTGAACATTCTCTTTCAATTTATATTCCTGATCATTGAAACTCGCTGTGCCGTCGGCGGCGTTGATTCCCTGATCGGAATAGACCCCCTGCCGCCTTTCCAGCATATCTGCGACCAGAAAAGCGGCAGAGATCAGGAAAATAAAAGCCAATATGATTGCCGCTGCGCGCAGCAAAAGCTTTTTCTTTTCCTTATTTTTCATTCGCATTACCACGCTTCTTGAGGGATACTACAACGATGGTAGCAAGCCCTGCAGCGGATACTGCCAGCAGTACAAACCATACTGCGGTGAGGCTATTATCGCCGGTGTCGGGAGAGATGCCGGTAACAGCGTCAACAACGATTGCATAAGCACCGAAGTCCTCTACCTTAAAGGTGAGCTTGCCGTCTGCAGTGACGGTAGCACCCTCGATCATCGTCCACTTGCCATCCTTAAAGCCCATCAGACCGCAGAAGTTCTTCAGAGTGCTTGCCTTGATGGTCAGAGTGGTGTAGCCGTGGTTTTCGTGATCATCGCAGTTTGTGTGATCAATGTGGAAAAGATCGCTGACCGCCAGAACTTCGCCGTCCACATTCTTGGTCTCTGCAATCTTCTTCAGAGCCTTGGTCAGAGACTCGCTCTTCTCTTCGCTCTTGATCTCAGCATAAGCGGACTCCATCAGAGCCTTCTCCTCGGTCTCGAGGTTGTTACGATAGGAATAAGCGGTGATTACCATTTCAGCATCGCAATCCTCGCTGGAGTTCTGCGCGCCGGAAATGATGGGGGCGGTATTGATGGAGGGGCTCTCCACAAAATCGCCGGGGGCTGCGGCAGCAGTCATACCCATAACTGCGACCATCATAATGACCATTACAATTGCTAATACCTTTTTCATTTTAGTGTTTCCTTTCTGCACTATAAATTATTTTTTTGCCTTGCTCTGTTCGAGCAGGCTATTTTCAAACAAGATTAAATGCTCCGCAAAATCTTCGCCCATCTTCTTTCGAATCAGATCGAAGGCCTTGCCGATATAGGGAGGGCGGTCGGTCAGATTATGGCAATCCGAACCAATCAGGCAACCGGCTCCGCTTTTCAAAAGAGTCATTGCTCTTCTGCGAAAAGGAGCAGTGATCGCCTCTGCGTTTATCTGCAGTACAACGCCGCTCTCTGCGATTTTTTTCAATGTGTTTCCGCTCTGGAAGTGAAGACATCGGTCCACGTGCGCTAAAATCAAGGTCAGATCACCGAGGCAGGTCAGATCCTGCACTTCTTTGGCGACATACTCTGTCCAGCGCACCTCCGGCATTTCAAGAAGCAAGAGATTACTCCCCTGCACGCAAAGTGCTTTCAATTCCTTCAGTCTGCTGATTCCTTGATAATACCGAACCTCTGCACCGAGAAGAATCTCCGGCATTCCATCGGGAAGCGCGGCACATAAAGTTTCATAAGCTTTCTGACGCCGCGTTAAAAACTTTTCAACCGATTCATCGTTGGCGTAAAAGTGCGGCGTCGCCACCACTTTTTTTACGCCCTGCTCCGCAAGCATTGCGAGAAGCTCCAAACTCTCTTCAACGCTTTTACTGCCATCGTCCATTTTGGGTAAGATATGACTGTGAAAGTCGATCATACCCTGCCCTTTTTAAGGGTTATTAGGCTCTTGGTATTTGTAGTACTTTTTATACTTATACTTTTTATAGGAGCCCTTCCCGTTTTTGGAGCCGTTCATTACAAAGCCCAGGACATTGACGCTTGACAGCTGGAGCTGACGAATACAGTTTTCAAATTCTTTTTTCTCCGCATAATCTTCACGGATAACTACCACCATACCGGTGATATACTTGGAGATCGCCAAGGCATCGGATACCAGGTTGACCGGCGGAAGATCCACGATGATATAATCAAATTTTTCAGAAAGAGTATTCAGTACCTTCTGCATTCTTCGGGAGCCGATCAACTCGGAGGGGTTCGGCGGGAGAGAGCCGGAAGGGATAATGCACCAGTTACTCAGATATTCCGATTCAAACATCACGAATTCCTTGGCGTCACTATTCTTCAAGCAATCGGTAAGACCGGGAGAATTTTTGATCCGCATCTTTTTGGCGATGGAGGGGATTCGCAGGTCGCCGTCAATCAAGACGACCTTTTTGCCCGCCTCCGCCAGCACATACGAAAGATTGACTGCGGTAGTACTCTTTCCTTCGCCTCGCATCGAGCTGGTTACGCCGATGATGGCGCATCCATCGGTCTCCGGCAAGGTGAAGGAGAGATTCTCACGAAGCAGCTTATACTGCTCTGTTGCCGTAAATTCAAGGTTCTTATGCAGCGTCTTTTGACTGTCTGCCGTATTTTGGAACAGCTTTTTATTTTTGGAGAGTCCTCTGCTCATCATTCTTCACCACCTTGCTGCTCAGCTTGCTTATCCTTGCTCTTTTGATAGTAATTATAAGAAGCATATTTCTTGGTCCCCATATCGTAGAGATCGGGAATCTTCGCAAGGATGGGATACTCATAATTCTGAATGATGTAGTCCTCGTCGTGGATGGTATTATCCATAATCGCCCGCACTGCCAACACAATGATCGAAAGCAGCATTCCGAGGATTAATCCGACCAGCGTATACTTCGTGATGCTGGGCTCCACCTTTTGCAGGTTGGGAATTGCAGAGTCCACAACCGCCATCGAGCTGCCCTCCACCACTTCGGTCACCCGCTGGGGCAGGATGATCGCAATGCTGTTTGCAATCTTCTGCGCTTCGTAGGGATCCTCGCTGGTGACGGTGACCCGCATAATCTCGGTCTCATCCACCGAGGAGGATTTGATCATCTTATTCAATTCCTTCCAGGTGTACGGGAGATTTGCGATATCAATGACCCGCTCCAAAGTGGTGCGGTTCTTCAGAAGCACGTTATAGGTCTTTACAAGACTTTGAGATGCCGTAATGTCTGAGGAGCTGATGCTGAAGCCCACGTCGTTCAGAGAGATCGAGCTATTATTGACATAAAGCATAATTGCAGACGAGTAGGTGGGCTGAATGGCGAATGCAGCAAGGGAAAAGCCGATCGCTGCCACCAAAATCCCCGTAATCGCCACAATCCAGATCCGCTGCCATACAGACTTGATTATATGAACAAAGTCTATGACATAATAATCTTTTTCGGTATTCTTCGTAGATTCCATTTAATCCTTTTTCTCCTTCTTTCAATAGCTTGCCGCCGCGAGCAGATTTTGCTCTCCGTGCCAGCGCAGATAAGGCTTTATTGACTGATAAAGCAGTTCGTATACCGCCCGCGCCGAATCATCGGTATCGGGCATATGCCCGCGCAGTACCTTCAGAACATTGGAAAAGACAATATCCATAATATGATTGAACAGCAGCCAAACATCCGCCCCATCGACGAAGGCAGGGGAAAAATCTTCAATGATCTCTCGATAAGCATCTTCCCGCCGCTCAAGAGGATAGGAATCGAAATGACTGGAATGATAGTATCGGATAAAAAACGAGCATTTTTCCCGATCTTCCAGCGCGAAATGCCAGCAGCGGATAAAAAACTGCCAGCAACGCTCCTCGATGCTCTGCTCCTGATCAAGCATAATCGGCTCACACATTTTGATGCAAGCAGCCACTTCTCTGTCCATCGCGCTGAAGGCTTCCTGCAGCAGATCACGCTTGTCCTCAAACATACGGTAGATATAAACGACGTTTACATCCGCTTCTGTCGAGATAGATTTCGTCGTTGCTTTATGAATCCCGTCTCTTGCCACGATCTTGATCGCGCTGTCTATCAAACGACGGCGAAAATCCTCCTGTTTCATAATCCTTTCTGCCCCTTCCGACGCAAAGTAAGCGTTTGCTACATTTTACCAAAAATAAAAAATCTCACTAATCATTACCGATCTGCACGATATTCTTTAATGAGATTATCGGGATTATTTCAGCAAGGATTTTCAAAACCCGCTGATACCCCATTTATACGCTAACATTATACAACACACACCCTGTAATTACAATACTTTTTTATAAAATAATTAATAATCATAAATATTATATCGCCTCTTTTTTCGGCATTTTATCCAAACATCGTCCTGCACAAAAAGAATCGCGGGCAGTGCCTTCGGCACCGCCCGCATTTTCGACAGTTTTATTGATTGTCTGCTTTTTCCGGATCAAAAAGCAAAGTAAGGATATTAAGCTTTTTATCCGTAAAGTAGACGTATTCAGAAGATCTGCCCGTATTCTTGAGCACCTCCCAAACACCGCCGTTATGAATCAGTTGATTCTCGGCCGCTTCCAGTATCGCCGCGGATTCAAATCGCAGATCCACCCGCGTCCGTTCAGCCTCGCTCAGCATTTCTGCAAGCTTCTGCTTGACTGCAATGTGGTCATAGGCCTTAAAATAAAGACCCATACGCACAAAATAGTTACAGAAGTTTTCGGTACAAGCGGGGGCAGGAGGCGAATCATTGATGGTTCTGGAAAGGCGTATGTCCTTATCGTTGAGACCAAAGTACCCATAAGAGCAATACTTACCGCCTCTCGAAGGATCAGTATTGGAGCCATCGCCCCAGGTTACATCAACGTGGTAATAGTTCCCCTCCATATTGATGATATTCCAAGCGTGGGTCTCTCCGCCGACACATTCACCAACTACATAAATACTCTCCATACCAAGCTGCTGAAGAATATACTGGTACGCCCTTGCATATCCGGCGCAAACGGTGCGTTTTTCCACCAAAGCACCATAAATATTACGAAGGTCGTCCGGTTCCATATCCTCTTTTTTGGATTGACTGAAGGCTTCTCTTCTGCGCTTTTGCCGATCCAGTTCAAGAGAGTCGTAGTCAATCTCCTTCGCCATATTCTTATAGACCTGCAGCGCGGTTTCAAAGTCCCCGGTATCATCCATAATCCCTTCCAGGAACTTGGGCAGCTCATCGTCGATCTCACGCTGCCGCTCTTCCCGTTCCTCTCGGCTGATGCAGTAAGGCGGCGAAAGGGTAACGATATCGTAAGGTGCCTCTGTGTTATAGGTATAACGGCACCCTTTATACGGATTGACCCAATGAATCTCCGGATGATCATTCAAAAGGCTGTGCCAAAGGTCACCGATAGCGTCAAGAGGAATCTTATATTCCTCCAGATTGATGGATTCCTCCATCGCCATAACGCCCTTGAGCAATTTTTCATACGCCTTACGGAGGTTATCATTCAGATTCTCATAATAATGATAGACAGGTTTTCCGGTCCCCGTTTTTCTGGTAGACCGCTTGGGATCGGTCTTGAATACAGAGTTTTTGCCACCCTTACCGAAATTCTCCAGCATATATTTAAAGCTATTCTCGGTAGAAAGGGCTTGCAATGCCTGACGAAGACGGCAATAACCGACAGACCGATCATCCGAATTCACCAACGCACGACTATGGAAACGCTTTCCTCTCTGATATTGCCGGAGGAAGGTGAGATACTGGATGAGAACATAAAGCAGCTGTCCCTCGAACTCACACTCACCGGTAACAAACAGATTCTCCAACTGCCACAACCGCACCAACTGGATCAAAATTTCACTGTGTACCATCGTAAGCGGAAGGTCAGGCGCAATCAGGATCAGACGATCCTCCACATCCAACGCAGAAACATCTGCCGTTTCAGACTGCTGCACTCGGATAGTATCGCCCATACTTACGCCAAAGCTTTCATAGAGGAACTTGGTGACATTCTTCAAAATCAGCCCGCATTCTTCCTCATTGGGCTTATACTCTTCTTCGCATTCCGCACAGATATTATACTTATTATTCCAAAGATAAGTCTGCTCGGAGGTGAGCGATGCGGCGCAGAATTTACAGCTATCATTGAGATTCAGCTTCTTCATCAGATCGTCCTCACGGAAATAGCGTCTGGAGAACACACTGATCAATTCCTTGACTCTTCCCAACTCAAAGAGAGACGGACACTCTTCAGCACCGAAGTACAAGTAGGTATCCTCCGGATGCTTTTCCAGCCAGCAGAGATAGTCATAGAGCATATCCAGAATATTCCGCAGATAGGTAGCTTCGGGGTCAAACAAGATATCCAAAACTCCCGTACCGCCCTTGCAGTCATCCATAATGATCAGCTCGATGGCACGATCGGAACCGGCCTTCCAATTCATCAGTTTGGGATACATTTTTGCAATCCGTCTGGAATGCTCATCGCCCTGCTCATAAATGCTCTCCGGCTTTTTGAGGACAGGGCAGACGCTGATGCAGAAATGCTGATCCGGGAACATCGTTTTCATCATTTCCTGCAGCAGAACCGCCAGCGTCATCGTCACTTTATCGTTTGCCGCATATTCTCCGTCAAAGCGAAGATACATTGCATTCTGCACACCCCGCTCAAGGTTGGTCTCTACATAGAAAACAGAGGAATTCAGCAGATCCAACTGACCGGGACAGTTCGTACTATCGTAAAACGCAACGGTTTTGGACACGGCGTTAAGACTGCCCGCAGCACGGACCATCGTGATATTCTTGATTTCGCTGTTACCATCGATCAGATTGCAGTACTTGGAAACGTTATGAGGAGGCTCTGCCCCCGCTCCCATACTACTGCAATACTTAACAAAAGCATCATCTTCCGCAAAAGTATATTCACGGATCTGCACATACTGGTCGGGGACATTATGGACCGAAGTGGCAGGAGTTGCAATAATGCGTCCGGTGTCATAGTCGATAGATGTAATCTTATAATTGGCGTGATCGATCACCATATGCTGACCCGCAATATACTTCTGGGCCAGCATTCTCTTAAAGAGCGGAATCGTCCGGACGGTCTGCCCGATCTGCACCGTAGCAAACTGGGTATCCTCCATCAGTTTGTTCAGGATACCGCTTTCGCGGATCTGGATATACTTCACCTTTTTAAACTCATTATCGTAACGGTTAAAAAGAGTAAATCCATAACGTTCCGCGCCGGATTCCACACCAAACGCCTTAGAAAGACAGGTATCCACAAGAGATTTAATGACGGGATAGGTCAACTCGTCAAAAATAGCCTCTCCCGTGATCTCCTCCATTTTGGCGGCAAACACCGTCACGGGGATGCCTTTCATCAATCTGCAAAGCAGAAGGATCATACTCGACTGCTCCAGCCGAGCGTGCTCTGTCATACCCCGTTCCATCAGCGGCTGCTCATACAGGCTGCGAATCGCGTTATCATAGAAATAATCCCGCAGCATATACGGCTTGCTGATAACGTGAAGCACCGACGCCTCTTTCCCCACATAACGGGAATAGGTATAAATGGTGCCGGGCAGATTGAAGCTTTCGTCGCTAACGATGGTAAAGCCGATGGGACGATCAAAAATATCATAAGTATCCAACCACGCGGGATCAATCTGATTGGGGAAAATGGCACCTTTCGTAAACATCGTTACGTCGGGCACGCCCATCTTTCTCGCCACATTGGAGATGGCAGTCTCAAGATTGACAGTCTGGGCGCTGTTGTCCAGCATAATTCTGGCTTCGCTGATTGCTTTCCAGATATAAAGCCGTACACTTCCGTAGGCATACTCCGCCTTTGCGCTGTAAATCTCCTCATCCAGCAAGAAGTATTCCTTAAGGCTTCTCGCGAGGTTCAAGGTATGGCGGGTGGACAAGAAGAGATACTGCACCTTTTTAGAGGGCTCTTCCACAAAGGTCGTATCACACTTGCAGCCGGAGGCTTGACGAAGCCGCTCTGCAATGATCATACAGAGATAATTATTGGACATCACCACCTGATCCGCATCGGGGAAGAGGGCGATGGTTGCGCGCTGCAAAAAGAGTTTTGCTTCGGTAAAGAACTTATCGTCCATAAAATCATTGGAACATACCACCAGAATATCCGTATCATTATCAGTGCCCAGTTCTTTACGGGTCGATACGATCCACTGACAGGTATGGGCGCGCTGAACGCGCCGAAAGCCCTCGCGAAGGTTTTTGATGATCTCCTCGATCTTTTCTCCGTCCTGACAGATGACGACCAGACGCTCGCCCTGACTGATACGGACATTGAGATAGGGATAGAGATACATCGAAACCGCCGTATAAAGCGGCGCATCAAAGAGGACATCTCTCCCGCTTTCCAGCATAGAAATGCCGCGCAGATAATCGTCATTGCGCACCAGCTTTTGAGACTGCACAAACGCAAGGACACTTTGCAGCATACTGTTATCGGAAATGTCGCAAGGGAACCGGGACTGCTGCTGACCCTCCACGTCTCCGCTATAGAAAGTCTTGATCTCATATTCCTTACCGAAGTTTTCAATCAACTGATGCTCGATTGCATCCAGATCGATCACCCGTGCTGTACGCTTACCCGCTTTATAAGAGATCATATCCACCGGCTCTTCGGGCAGCAAGCCATTCATAAACCAGAAGATCTGCGTCAAAAGCACCAACGATACCGCAGGATAAAGATAGCAGTTATCCACCACCGTCAGCATCAGATTATAGAATTCCTTGGCGTACTGATCCACCGCAAAGAAAACGGGGATCAACAACAGTGCAAAGATCACAAGATATACGATCCCCAAGAGGAGGATAAAGTTGCGCAGGTGCTTTGCCACTTTCTTGCACTGGGGCTGGACATACCAGACCCCTTCGTGACAAACATAGAAAAAGCTAAATAATCTGAGCAGGATTTTTTTGAAGGTGAGTTCTTTATCATCCTCATTCTTTATCCCGGTCGGAATTTCCTTACCCTTATTCTTGGTCACCTTATCCGCCGTTTTCTTGCCAAACAGCGTCACAAGACCGTTTTCATCCTTTTTCTCCGGTTCGGGCAGAAGATGCTCCGGCAGACCTTTAAACTCCGTATCCTTTTGCTCGGAATCCGAATTCTTTTGATCGGTATCGGAATCGTTTTTCTTCTCATCCGTATCCGTCTGACTGTCTTTCGAATTTCCCTTATTCCGCTTCTTTTCCGCCTTTTTCTTTTTGCGTTCTTCTTTTCTCTGCAGTCTCTTCGCCTTTGCCTCAGCGAGGATCTGCTTGAGGGGCTTAGGAGCGAATTTCGGATACCGTCCGCATAGGATGCCCGTCAGCCAATTGACGACCAAAACAATCGCGCAGAACAGGATATTCACGAAGATCGAATTTAAGATCTTGGAAGAATAGGTAGCATAGGCAGGAACAAACTTTAAAATCCACTTAATGATTCCGAGAGATGCAAACCAGCTCGCGAATCGCAGCACATACGGCATCAGCGCCATTGCAAGAAGGATAATCACCATCGTCCCCGCAATATAAACCAGATTCTTCGGCCGTTTCTTTTCGGGATAGTTGAAAAAATAGAGGGTGAACGGTGCTTTTACAGGCAAAAAGGGCAGTACAAGCAGTACCAATATTAAAATCATAAGTAATATTTTCAGCACAGCTTAACACCCCCAATCCTCGGAAAACAGAACATAGAAGGGGACATTCTCCGGATGGCTGGGTGCAAGTTCGAAATTGATTGAACCTTTTCTCGGTGCCTGCGCCTTCGCCGTCGAATCGGGAAGTCTCAAAAGGGTGAACATCTCCCTTAAAATCTCATCTGCCTTTTCCAAAAGTAAGATATGAGCATTAAAATGCTCCTTGCGTTGTAGATTCGCACAATTAATACGGTGAAGTTCTTCCAATTCTTCGTATTTTACAGTACAGTTCGGAAGGATCTTTCCATACAACTGCACCGCATTGATAACAGAATCTCTGCGACGCTTATTGCTTTTATTTATAAGTGATGCCATCTCGGCGGTATATCCCGCAAGCTCTTTGCAAAGCGCCCGCATCCAGAAAAGGACGCCGACGAAATAAAGCCCCGCAAACAACGCAAGACTTGCCAGAAAATGAACATACCGAGAAAACTCCGCCCTTTCAGCCATCGTGATGCCGACATAGGGCAAAATCATCTGCAACACAAACAATACCGCCAAAATGATGCTGTATATACAGAATCTCTTGGTGGCACCATATCCGTCACCCGGCCAAAGTCTGAACGCTTTATTTACTTTCGCCTTTAAAACTTCCGCTTCAGCGCGCAGATCCTCATAATTCTCCAGACACTCTGCCGAAGTTTTACCATAATCTTGCTGCGCCTGTTTCAAGGCCTCTTTTGCCGCAGTATCGTCAAAGAGCGGCATTTCTGCCAATGTTGCTGCGCCCGGTGCGGGAGGATCAATGGTGAGGCGCTTTTTACGCCATCTGCCGAACGCCTTGGCACAGGTGCCAAGAATCTCCTGCTCCTGCTTTTTTGCCTCTTCGCCATCATACTGCTGAGAAAGTTGCTCATATTGACGCTCAAAGCGTTTCTTTTCGCGATTAATCAACAACCACGCGTGGCGAATCTTTTTTGCAGGGGTATCCTGCACCTCGCCCACAGCGGCTTGGCTTGCATAATCTTGGGCTTCTTTCAGCCAGGGCAAGCTTCCGTCCCCGATCAAAGATGCCCAGATATCATTGGTGATATCACTGCCGAGTACCTCCTCTTTAGAAATCTCCAGCGGACAGTATTTGACCGCAGGATTATCCAAAAGAAGGCTGACACGAGCCTTTGCTCTCGAAATGCGCTGCTGCATCTCATCTTCATCATGGGGCACAAGTTCCAGCTTCCACTCGCTCCGCTCCGTCTGCTTGGCAATATGATTACTCAGATTCATCTGAATATCCGCCGAAAGCAGGCTCCAATTATCCGTACGAGGCATATATTCAAGCACCTCTACCGGCAGGACGACAGCGGTCTTTCTGCCCGGCATAAAGTACTTGCAATCCTGCAGACCCGCTGTTCGCTCAATAAGATCCTTTCTGAAATCATCTAACGTCTTGGAGGGTTTCTCGGAAACCGAAACTTTCTTCTCGTTTTCATAGCTACTCTTAAAATCAGAGATTTGATCCGCATACATATCGGTCAGATCAAACCGAACGCTACCATCGTCCGAAGAAATGATCAGTTGATCGAGCTCATCCTTGTTTTCCGGAAAGTTGAAGATCGCATCGTATTCCTTACCGTCGGTAACGCCGCCTGTCCCATCATCCGGATCAGGCATCACGAATACAATGGATACGCCCTCCGGAAGTTTTACCTTACTATCAACCATTCTGTTGAGCAGAGAATGATTGATATAGGCTTTCAAAAGCCGGGTATAGCAATTACGAACAGCCTCGTGCTTTGCAATGGCAAAACCGCCAAGACTTACCAGGACTACAAGATTGTAGTCCCGGTTTTTGTCTTGATTCTCGTTATGCACCGCAATCTCCTCCGAGCAATCGGAAAGATCATTCAGATCCTTCTCGATCCAGTGAAAACGGTTTTCATCAAAAGGGAGATAAAACAGCGGATTTCGGCGAAGCTCACTACCCAAAGTGTTAATTATAATAGTGCGCATGCTTTACGCTCCTTTGTTATTTTTTCAGCTGCCAATGGGTCTCGATCCACTCATACTCTCTCGTATCAGCGATAATAGTGGGCACAACCGAATACTTATAGAAGTATTCCCCGATCATCTTATTGCCATTCTTTTTCTTCATCGCATTGATACGCTCTTCACTCATTTGCTTCTTATCAATAAGTTCGGCATCCACATAGTATTTAATAAACTTCTCAAGAATATGGTTATAGAGATCCTTATACTCCGTCTCTTCCTGGGTATATTCCTTAATCACACTGCCATACATATTCCGAGCCAGTTTGTCTACCAGATCAAGGCCTAACTCCAGCATAGCTTCACCATAATCGTAATCGCGTTCCTGCAGTTCCTCACTCTTGTGAACATCATATGCCAGCTTAAGCAAACCACCCTCGGAGTCTTTCGTCATCTCATAATCCCAGGTGGCGTCGTTCCCGTGGAGAAGTTTTGCAGCCTCCTGTCTTTCGATTTGTTCTTCTTCAGAAATGGCATTTTCATCATTAATACTTGCATTCTTACCGTGTCCAATCCTAGCGCCGGAAGTAGTCTTTTTCTGAACAAGCAGACCGCCGTACAGCTTTCTAAGAGTTTTATCGTTAGTGACAACAGTTTTATACATCGGAATCTCATCGCGATGATTGGCAAGTCTGTTAAGGATATTCTTAAATGTCTCATCATACAATTCGCAAAGTGCCTCCACAAGCTCAGTCTGCTCTGCCAGATACTCAAGCACCTTGGAGACATCTCTTTTCGTCACCAGATCGCCGGCAGGCCAGAAAACCAAGGACGGCTGATCTGCTCCGGGTCTTTGAAAATTATAGCAAAGTACTCCATTATAATTGGTTTGAGTGATCCTTTCGCTAAGCATTGCATACACAAATGCTTTGACGGTCTTTTTACGCCATTGCTGCTCGGTTACACGGCTGATATAGGGCATTGCCTCCCGCAAATGCCATCTCTTATCCAAATGAGGAGTATTAGAGAATGCGTTGCTGGAGTGGATAAGTTCAAGGCGTTTTTTGTATGCACCATAATAGCCTCTGAACTCACTCTCGCGGAACTTATAGATCTGGGTAGGCTGCAGGCAGTGAACCGCACGGAAACATACAATCTCCTGCTCATCAAAGCTATCCTCCCGGATGATGCTTCTCAAACCATCAACTGTATTCTGAAAAGTCTGGTAAGCACTTCCGATTCCCGTTGACGGGAAGAGAACCTCCAGAGATTCCTCCAAATTGGGGCTCATACCAAAATGCATATAGTATTTGGTTACAGCAACCTCCGGATTCTTTTCCTCACCCTCAAAATAGGTATCCACATTATTTCTGTCAAAATTGAGCATCGGCGTAGCCTTATGGACCATATTTTTAACAGCCGTTTCAAAAGCATTACGCACGCGGATGCGAACATCATTATCGACAAGCTTATCTTCCGATACGCCCTGCTCAAAGCAGCAATGACGAATCAGTGCCTGCACGACATTTGCTTTCAAATGAGGCACCTTATCTTTGAGGATTTTTGCATATATACCCGCCACATCCTTAAACAGACCGGTCATTTCGCTGAAATCATCCGTCTCTTCCTGGGGATCATAGCTATCACCCAAGAGCGCGATCTGCTCTTTCTCTTCCAACTTCTTCCATACGCGAGCAATCAGCCCTTCATAAATCCCCAAGCCTGCTGCAGAAGCGATTTCATCTGCGCAATCATCAAGAGCTTCGCGAGTCTTAAGATCGCCACTATAGATATACTCTTTCTCGCGCTGAGATGCATTGATGAAGATCGCGCGTACATCACGGGATTGCTCATGCGCTCTTTTCTTGAGTTCCTCTTCATTCTTCAGTTGCGTTTTGAATATTTTGAGGTTATCAAACAGCTTTTCGTAAAGTTCAATCAACTCATTGAGTGGCTCCAGCATTTTTTCGAAAATGGTTTTACGAAGTTTATTTGTGGCATCCTCCATCATCAAATTAAGCGTAGAAGCGTAATTATTATAATACTTCTCCACCGCTTCCTTCGGAGTAAAATACCCGCTCTTATTGTCTTTTCCAAAGATCGAAAACGGCGCCTTCAATCGGATAAGTTCAACCTGATCATTAACCACAAGATCAATGTTATCTTCTTTATCATCATCAAATGCCAGGTTGAAATCTCTTCTGTAATCATTCTCTATATCTTCCGGATAAGTTCTAATGATTTCGGTGATTCTTTCGCGAAGAGAATACAGCAGATAGCGAGCAGCCAAAGGATGAATCGCCTGCCCATCCATAGAAAGAAGTCCATAGAAAATATTGATGAGATCCTTATCATTTTTAGCTAAAAGATTATCCTCATGGTTTCTGGGAATGATCTTAGATGCAACAGTTATGCCTTTTCCAACAATATTCTTAGAAAGAGCTTTCGCATATGCATTGGCATTGGCAAGTGCCGTCGAATTAGCTTGTTTAATTGCCTCAACCACTTTTTCAACAGTAACTTTCACTGCATTCGGTTGCTGCTGAAGCGGTTTCGCCAGTTTCTTTCTGAAATCACAAACTTCTTTGTCACTATTCAGACCAAACTTACCGTCATAATTGCCCGCGGAATCTTTTACTACCCCCGTCTCAGAGCCGGTTTCTTTCATGATAGTTTCAACAAACAACTCTGCACGGTTTTTTCCGCTATTATTAGGATCCATAATCATCGCTTTGAGATACATGAACCTCGACTCACCCATCAACTCATTCATATCGCTGATGAATCTTTCGCCGCGAATCTCCGAGGACTGGATCCATCTTGAACCGCTTGCCTTGGCTTCCTTTTTCTTTTCGGATTTATACTTTTCCCAATAATTCTCGGGGGCAGACCAACCCTCGTGCAGTTCTTCGTAGGTCTTACGAGTGGCAAGATAATCAATAATACCCTCATAAGGATAGACGATTCTGCCAAAGCCTGCACTACCATAGATGGCAGTGGGATAATTATTATGGATCCACAACTCATTATCCTCGTCGGATCTGATTGTGGGCTCAAGAGCAGAGTAAAGGCGCGTATGTACAATATCCGCCATTACTGCATAATACTGATCTAAGCTTCTTAAAATACCACCGTCCGCACTGGAGAGGTCGACGAAATAAATCCGATTAAAGGGTCTATTATTTGCATTTTCACTGGTTTTAGGATCATTGGAATCAAAGAGGTTGCCTTCACTTTGGGTTTTGATTTCAATGTTGATGGATTTGCCGTAGCCTTCCACCTTATTGCCGACTGCTGCCGCCAGATTCATAGCGTTCAGCTCACGAATAGCAGCGTATGCATTGGAATACATATTAGACGTATTGGTTTTAGTTCCGGGATCATTCTGCACCGCATTGACATACAGATCAGGCAATGCAAAAAGACCCATAATATTGATATCATTATGCCCATTGCTTCTGAAGTACTCGCGCAAGAAAAGGGCCATCTGAATAAACGTACCTGCGCCGGTACCGCCCGCAATAGAAGAAACGATCATTACGCGAAGCGTTTCATCTACCAGCAGATTACCGGGAGCACTCACCTCATCCAGCAGTCTGGTCAATTCATTAGGCCGCTCATTAAGATATTTTGCAAGGCAAAGACGAGACTTTACTCTATATTGGGATGCACCGCTATCGGTATTGGAGGAAAGAAACCCGTTATCTCCTTTAGGATCATGAGGAAGCCAGTCTTTTACACCGTCTTCATCTCCAAGATAGTTCATAATGGAGCGCACAGAATCAGAAGAGCTGATTCGTACAGTGGGAACCCCCTTTGCCGTAAGGAAATCAGTTGCCTTCTTATCCAAGTCCAGATAGAGCATATGGGATCGTTCCTTCTGCTCAGCAGACAGTTTTCCGTGCAGTTTATTCAAAACTTCACCGCCGGTACCGCCAAGACCGATAAATAAAGTCCGATATGTTTGTTTGTTTAAACTTTCGTTTGAGTTGCTCATTTTGTCACATCTCCTTATATGTTATTTTTTTAATCAACTACATAATACCAAATTTTAATATGTTCCGCTGATTCCTTTTGGTATATGATCTTATTCTGCGAAAATGTCATCGGTTGTTCAACATTTTCAGATTCAGAGGTAGTCTTCAAATTTCTAAACATCTGAATCCCATTGAAATGCTGCTCAAATTCATACGCTGTTACTAACGTCGATGCATTGCTACTTAAAAATTCAATAGTGTGAAAAGCTTGATTGGTCATAAAGTAATAGCTGGAAAGTTGCTTGACAGTCCCCGTCACTGTACACCGAGGGGGAGCTGGTCTACTATACCCTGACTGAGCTTGGACGTTCGATAAGTCTAATTTTTTCTCTTCTTTTTGTATAAACCGATCTTCTTCCGGTTTTTTCCAAAGAAATGGTCTAAATTTTGTTTTATGATAATAATCATTTTGGAGAGTGATACTATACTCTATATCTCCGGCTTTCTCAGCGGTATAGTAATACATCGTTCCTGCTGCAATCTTAGGTCTTACTTTGTTGCAGTAAAGCACCCGTAATATAAATACGATCAAACCAAGAATCAGCAACGGAATAAAAAACCACAAAAGCCAATCAATAAGATGCTGATATACTGTCAGCGTGCCGGTGGCGGTGGTGCCCTTGGGGGCATTTACCGTCAGCCCGATATCGAAATCGCCGCACCGCACCGATCCGCAAATGACGCCGAGATTACGCAGCCAGGAGCCAAAGGCTGTCCTCCCTTTTCCTCCCGGAACGACGAGGATCGCCGCTTTTCCGTCGTACTCGCCCACCGTCATCTTCAGTTTTGCACCCTTATTCTTTGGGGATCTCTCAAGCGACAAAACGCCGTTGAGCATCGATTCAAGCTGAACTCCGGTGCAAGGTTCGCCGTCGGCATAGATCACAAAAGCAAGTCCGCTTTTGTTCTTCCATAATTTGAAGCGATCGACCTTTCCGTCACCGATGGTGAAAACCTCTGCCGTATACGCAGCATCGTATTGGAGGATATTGATATTAGCGGTCGCGATAACATTGTCTGCCCAATAAAGGCTCACTTCATAACTGCCGACCGCCGCATTGTTATCACCGGGGGTAAAATGCAGCTCGCCACCCTCCGCAAAGGTAAGAGTTCCTTTAAGAGTCGCGCCATCCTTGGTCTTAGCTTCTGCCCTAAAGAGACCTGCATCCTCTGCGATCAGAGGCGTCTGCTCCTCACCGCGATGCTTCGTCACGGTAAAGATCACAGGGGTCGTATTGGAACTGACCTGATTGGAAAAGAGCGCCAGTCCTTCACCCGCCACTGCCGAATAAGTAATGACCTCTTCCTTCACCTTAACGGTCTGGGTAGCAACCGCTCTGCCTTGAAAGCAAAGCTTGATCGGATACTCTCCGATGGGGCAATTTGCGTGAGAAGGCGTGAAACGAAAGACGCCTGCTTTAGGCGTTGTAAGCTTTCCTTGAAGCTCCCCGCCGTCAACCGTAAACTCCGTCACCTGATCGGCAGTTGCCGCCTTCCCTTCATAAAGGATTTTGAAATCAATGTATTGCGCGGTATTGGTTGCGATCTCGTCGGGATAAAATTCCAGAGGATCGCTCATCTCATAGGTATATCCATCCAGAGAAATCACCACGATATTACGAACCGCACTGACTGTGTACGCGCCGTCCATCAGGCTTACCGTCGCCTTGATAGAGGTATTGCCTGCGGGAATATTGAGGGTCTCCCCCGCTGTAATATCCTGATCACCGCAAGACATCTGAACCGAGCTTTCGCCGGGAAGCTTGGAGGGATCAATGGGTACATTGGTGCCGTCCTCGCAAACTGCATAGCCGATTCGGACAGGCTTTCCGCCGTCGATCTTCTGCCCGTGCGGGATAGCAACCCATTCCCCGTTCTCATCCTTGGTTTCGACGGTGATATCCACGTAAACCGCAGGCTCATACATCAGGGAGAACTTATTGGCATTTACCGCCTTGGAGAAGGCCAAGGTCACCGTACCCGGTGCGATCTTACCGCTATCCGAGGTGATCAGCGCGGCATAGCCACCCTTTACCGAATCCGCAACATTGTCGTAATTCTTATTTTTGGGGTAGTTGATGGTCGCATTTCTTACGATCTTGAGCGCGTTCCCTTTAGAATCCTTTGCGCTTACCAGCTTTGCATCCGTTTCCTGCGCCAATATTGCAATGTTGCGGATGGGGGAGCTTTCACCGGAGATCCGCAGGGTCACGGTTGTGCCGTTGATCTTCAGACCTTCGGTAACACTATAGCGACCCGACACTCGGTTTGCAAGGGTCTGCATCGTTGCCACAATTTGATCCTGATGCTCCGCAAATGCCGCCGTAAAGTTGGAATAGGCATTCAGCTTCGCATTCTTGCTCAGATCCTTTGCGCTGTACTTGGAGCTATCGCCCTTCGTACCGATTCCGAAATAAACAACCTGCAGATTACTGTATTTCTTCAGCAGTTCTTCAATGAGCACATCAACGGTCTTTCCATCGGGCGTATCCTCGAAAACACCGTCAGTGGTAAGCACCAGCCAGTATTGCTCATTCTTATTCACTTCGTTATCACCGATCTGCGCGTCGGAGAGAAGACCGCGCTTGACCAGCTTATTGACCGCATCCGTAACAGCAGACCAAGGCGTATCACTCTCCGCCGTCTTGGTGGCATTCAATAGCTTATCCACCTGCGCCTGCCTGTTCCCGGACATATCCAGAGACATTGAGGGATTCTCCTTCCCCCGTCCCTCTCTCATAAAGGTGATATCCAGCGTATCCGTATCATTCAGCAGTGCCGCAAAGGCTTGCGCTGCATAGCTTGCGTAGGTCCATTTCAGATTGCTCGTCCCCTCAAGCTCCATTTTCATACTACCCGAATTGTCGTACACAAGGCTGATGTGCTTTTTGACATAAACCGTGTCATCCGGTGCAGCAGAGGAGCATACACCTCCCAAAGAAGAGAGCAGTAAAATAACCACGCAAGCAAAAGCAAGTATTTTTCTCATCTTCATTGCTCCCGCCCCTTACTCTTCAAACAAAGGAATTTTAAAATCATCAAGGGTCTTTCCGGTTGCAAGTCCAAGTGCGTGCTCCTTCTCGGCGCAGTTCTTGCAAATGATTTTGCGTTCTTTTCCGCCAAGATCGGAAAGCGCATTGGATACGATGTTCGCTTCATATCCGGTGCCGATGATCAAAGCATCGCATTTATCGCATTTATGCACCAGCTTCGGCACAAAATAGATCGCACCGCAAACAATTGCCGCAATCACGACCAGAGAAATAATTCTCGACAGCCATCCTTTCATAGCAATAATCCCCCTTTTAATACATAATTATAGTAATTATAACATATTATATTCCTATTATGCAATAATTTATACAAAAAATTTTGACCCTTCTTGTCTTTTTCTCGGCATCTTGCCGATTTCGGGTCATATTCCGTCTTTTTACTCTAATATCCGAGACCTTTTCATTAATCACAATGCCGTTTTTCTCAAATATTCGCAAGGCTTTTTAAATTTTTTCTCATAGGGTGACAAGAGTCGAACCGGTTACGGTTTCTCTTGACGCCTTTTCCCGCCTTGCTTGCGTTCATTTTTGTAAGGCGTCAGCCTTACTGCAAATTT
>JAZQAQ010000100.1:0-7485 GCA_045545255.1 Eubacteriales bacterium
TGCTTGGTCTCTTTATGCCAGGCAGGACCGATATCCAGGATGCTCTGGGAGCATTTCAGCCGCCGCAAAAACGGCAAAATCCAAGGCGCAAGCAACAATGCCAAAAAGAAGCTTGCAACAAGGGCGATAATGATCAGCCAGTAATTCATTGTTCTTGTTCCATCCTTTCTTTTAATGCAGCCGCCAGTTGATCAAGTCCCATCGAATTGGACGCTTTGAACAAGACGACATCCCCTTTATGAATCGCTTTTTCCAGCAGAGGATAAGCATCCTCTCGAGTAGGCGCATAAAACTTTTCAATTCTTTCATCCAGAGCATTATAAAGGGTTTTTGACCGCGTTCCCACCGCGATGACGCATTCGATAGCCAGCGCATTGCAAAGGGCGGCCACCTCTTTGTGGCCCTGCTCTTCATACGCTCCCAATTCCAGCATATCGCCCAGTACTGCCACTCGGCGCCCCTGCTTCCCTGCCAACACCTTCAGAGCGGCAGCCATAGAATCGGGAGAGGCATTATAAGTATCGTCGATGACGGTGACACCGCCCACCGTTTCGGTAAACTGGCGGCGTCCGTCTCCTGCGAAGGACTCGATGCCTTCCTTAAGCTTTTCGGGGCTGATCCCCAGAATATGACCCACACCGAAGGCCGCCAGCGCATTCATGATCTGATGCTGACCCTCCAGTTGCAGGCAGATGCGGAGAGAGCCCTCGGGATAGCAGAGGGTAAAGGAGGACTCCTCCACCTGCTCCGCCCGATAATCATTAAACTCTCCAAAACCGAAATAGCGGCAATTCTTTTCGGGGCGCGCGCCGTAAAGCAGCGGCTCATCGCCGTTGAGCAGGGCAACGCCGTCCACCCCCAGTGCATCCACCAGCTCCAGCTTTGCGCGCGCGATATTCTCGCGGCTCTTCAAAAGTTCCAGATGGGCAACGCCGATATTGGTCACCACCGCCACATCCGGAGTGATAAATTGAGTCAAATATTCGATTTGACCCAAGCCGCGCATTCCCATTTCGATTACTGCGGCTTCATCGCTTTCACTTACTGAGAGGGCAGTAAGCGGAACGCCCAGCTCGTTATTCATATTCCCCAAAGTTCCCGAAACCCGCAAGGCAGGTGCCAGTGCAGAGAGGATGAAATTCTTGGTGGTGGTTTTACCCACACTGCCGGTAACACCGATCACCTTTGCAGGCAAGGATGCAAGATGCGCCTTTGCCAAAAGCCCAAGCGCAAAATGAACGTCCTCTACCCAAAAATAAGGGTTTTTGGTGGGTCTTTCAAGCTTTTTCGTACCGATAAAGACGATATTTTCATATTTCTCGTCCAGAGCGGGGATAAAGGAATGACCGTCCACCCGCTCTCCCACGAGTGCGGCAAAAAGGCAATGTTCCTTCGCCTTGCGGGAGTCGCAAATCACCTCGGAAACGGTGAAATTTCGCTCTGCCTTCGGCTGTTCCAGTGCAGATGCAATTATATCAACAGTCAGCATTGCTCTAAAAATTCCTTTACAATCGCTTTTTCATCGAAAGGAAAACGCTCCTTACCGATGATCTGATAGTCTTCGTGTCCTTTTCCTGCAAGGAGGATAATATCATCGGGCTTTGCATTTTTCACAGCATAACCAATGGCCTCTCTGCGGTTTTCGATCACCTCATAAGGAACCTTCGTCCCCTCCAGACCGACTAAAATATCCTTAATAATGGCAGCAGGCTCTTCGGTACGGGGATTATCAGAGGTGACGATTAGAAAATCACTGTACTTTGCCGCCATAGCCGCCATCAGAGGACGCTTGGTGCGATCCCGATCGCCGCCGCAGCCAAAGAGGGTGACGACCCGACCCTTGGCATAGGTGCGGATGGTGGTAAGGATATTCTCCAGGGCATCGGGAGTATGGGCATAGTCCAGCATCACCGAGAAGGGATAGCCCTCAGTAATGATCTCTGCCCGCCCTGCCACCTTGGGGATCCGATTCAAGCCTGCCGCCACTGCGTCAAACGCAAAGCCTGCCGCCAGCAACAGTCCTGCGGCACAAAGGGTATTATGCACCGTAAATAAGCCGGGGGTCGATACACGGATCGCGGCATTCTTCTCCCCCATACACAGGGTATAAGAAACGCCTGCCACATCAATAACGATATCCTTTGCCCAAAGGTCCGCTCCGTCCTTGACCGAATAGGTCAGACCGCCGAAACGCTCGGCAAGGGACTTGCCTGCAGCGTCGTCGATATTGAAAACACCTTTTTCAGCCATCGAAAAGAGGCGCGCCTTGGCTTCCAGATAGTTTTCCATCGTTTTATGGTAATCCAGATGATCCTGAGTCAGGTTGGTGAAGCCTGCCACCTCAAAGGGAAGGCTATCCACACGCTTTTGATCCATCGCCTGGGAGGAGACCTCCATCACCACCGTCTCCACACCTGCATCCTTCATCTCCCGCAGGATAGTAAAAAGCTGATAGGGCTCCGGTGTGGTAAACGCGGCGGGGAAGCTTTTCTCCCCGATCATATTATGGACCGTACCCAAAAGACCGGCCTTGATCCCCATTCCGTCCAGAATACTCTTAACAAACTGGGTGGTGGAGGTCTTGCCGTTGGTACCCGTCACCGCAAGAAACTTCATTTCCTGCTCCGGATGCCCGAAATAATTGGCGCAAACGAGCTGAAATGCCCAGCGCGTAGACGGGGTCAGCACCTCGGGAATGCCCGCATCCACCGACCGCTCTGCCAAAATGACAGCGGCACCGTTTGCTGCCGCTTTAGCGGCATAGTTATGGCCGTCTACCTGCTCACCGGGGATCGCGGCAAAGAGATAGCCCTCCTTGACCTCTCTGGAATCGCAGGTGATCCCGACGATCTCCCGATCCTCGTAGGCATTTTTGAGTTCAAGTCCTTTCAAAAGCTCGGATAACAGCATATTTTTTCTCCTTTGCGGCATCCGCCGTTACATACTGGAAACGCCTTGCGAACTATTGGTACGGATGGTAACGACCGTACCCTCTTCCACCACCTCGCCTGCCGCGGGAGACTGGGAGATGACCAGCGCATCGGAGGCGGTATTGGCATTACCCACAACCCGTACATTCAAGCCGGATTGCTTGATACGGTTGGTGGCTCCCGCCACGGAATAATCCACCAAATTCGGGATGGTTATATTCTTACTTGGGGTCGCATCCCCGGTATAAAGAATGATGGTTCCGCTCTGGGGCATTGTGGAGCCGGCTTCGGGGATCTGGGCAGTGATGACATCACCATCGCCCTTGACTTTAAATTTGATCTCAGCGTCGGTCAAAGCGGCAGTTGCCTCATCCAGTGTCTTATCCAAATAGGAAGGAATGGGGACATCCAAAGTCTCCAGCTCCTCCTCGGTATACTTGGGCTGTACGCCAAGGTACGGCAGGATATCGGCAAGGATATCACCTGCCACGGGTGCGGCGATGATACCGCCATAGATCTCGCCTGCACTGGGGGTGTCCAGCAGGACCAGAATGGCATATTCGGGATCATCTGCAGGTGCAAAGCCGATAAAGGAGGAGATATAGTTTTTCTCACCGGTTGCCACATACTCGTCGATCTTCTCGGAGGTACCGGTCTTACCCGCCACCCGATAGCCCTTTACATAAGCGTTTTTACCGGAGCCGACCGATACGACCTCCTCCAAAAGACTGCAGACCATCTCACTGGTCTCCTTGGAGATGACTTGGCGTTTATTGGAGCCGCCAAAGCTTTTGACCACCTTTTCGGTGCCGTCCTCCTGGGTCTCGGTGATCTCCTTCACAACATGCGGTGTGATCAACTGACCGCCGTTGGAGGCGGCAGCAACTGCGGTGATCATCTGCAGGGGAGTGATCTTAAAGTTCTGACCGAAGGAAGCGGTTGCCAGCTCAACCTCCTGGAAGGTATTAAACCAGATTCCGCTCGCCTCACCGCTCAGGTCGATCCCTGTCTTTTCGGTCAGTCCGAAGTTTTTAAAGTACTGATAGAAGTTTTTGGTACCCATCTGCGCGCCGATGGTGATAAAGGCGGGGTTGCAGGAGTTCTGAATGGCCTGCGCCAGGGTCTGATGCCCGTGACCGCCGGACTTCCAGCAGCGGATGGTACGGTCTGCCACGCGGATATAACCGGGGCAGGCATAGGTATTATTCAGAGAGATCAAGCCCTCCTCCAATGCCATAGAGAGGGTCACGATCTTAAAGGTAGAACCGGGCATATAAGTATCCACAATGCACTTATTACGCCAGATTTTATTACGGTAATTGGTGGTCTGCAGTTCCAGATCCTCGCCGGTCAGGGCTGAAAGGGATTGCAGTACCATCTCATCGGTGATGGTATAGTACTGATTGGGGTCATAGTTGGGCAGAGATGCCATCGCCAGCAGCTCGCCGGTCTTGACATTCATCACAATCCCCGCAGCACCCTCCAAGCACTTCTGCTCCATTCTTGCTTCCTGCAGATGCTTTTCCAGATAGTACTGCACCGTCTCGTCGATGGTCAGCACCACATTTTTTCCGTTTTCCGCCTCCACATAGGTCTCATACTCGATGGGAAGCTCGGTACCTACCGCATTTTTAGCGGTGATCAGCTTGCCGGAGGTGCCCTGCAGATACTCGTTATAAATGGATTCGATACCGTCTAATCCGACGTTATCGGTGCCGGTAAAGCCCAGAATATGGCAAGCCATACTGTTGAAGGGATAGTAACGCTTGGTGTCCTCCACCAGATGAATTCCCTTCAGCTTATTTTCCTTCACAAAGGTGCGCACCTGATCTGCTACATCCGATTCAATACGACGCTTCACCAGCTCATAGTAGTTATTCTTTTGCGTTTTTTGATAGATGGTCTCTTCGTCCACCCCCAAGATAGCAGAAAGACCCGATGCGATCAATCTGCAGACCGCAGGATCGTCCTTATCAATGGAATTGGGTGCGATGTATACCGTCTCCACAGGGGCAGATTTCGCCAACGCCGTATAGTTACGGCTATAGATGGTTCCACGCTTGGCGTTGAGGGTTGTATCCATCGTCTGCTGACTGATGGCCTTGGTCTGATAATAGCTATAATTTACAATCTGATATTTTGCCAGCATTCCCGCCAGCCAAAGCAGCAGAGCAGCCGCAAAAATTGCCAGCATCACCGTACTGCGGTTTACCATCGAACGACTCGGTCCTTTTCCCATGCAAAGCCCCTTTCTCGCCTTCAAACAGGCGGTGTAAAACCATAACGCTCATTTTTCGAATGAGCAAAATTTAATTCTTATAAAGCGCAAAATGAGAGTAAGAATAAATTCCCACTCTCGTTTCACTTCACACCCTAATCCTATTATCCGTCAGTTCAGATATTCCAAAATAATGTTAAATTCTGCAACGACGCCGTCCCACCAGCTATCGCCCGTAGGCTCATCCTTGATGATCTCCACCGTATCGTCGGTCAAGAGATTGATGGTCTGGATCTGATAATTTTCGATCTTGACCATACCCAGCTCTTCCACAGCGATCCGCTCGATCTCATCCATAGAATTCTTATTCTCAATGGAAACCTGCAGTGCACCGGTCTCCCCTTCCAGCTTGGTCAGATTGGACTTGGCAGCCAAAAGGTCACTGGAGACCTCGTTGAGAGCGATATGACTATATAAGAGATATCCGCCGATGATCATAAAAAATGCCACACACAGCACCAAAGACCAGCGAATTCCGCCTACATTGATTTTTTTCATGAGGTCCTCCTTCTTTGGGAGCGATTTTGCTCCTCTTCCTATCTTTTCTCCGCCACCCGCAGCTTTGCGGGTTTAGAGCGGTTATTCTCTTCTAATTCCGCCTTGGTGGCGGTAATGGGTTTATGGGTCACCTGCCGCAAAATCGGCTTTCGTCCGCAGACGCAGACCGGCAAGTTCTTATCACAGATACAGCCCGATGCCAGATCAGCAAAGGTATTCTTTACGATCCGATCCTCCAGCGAATGGAAGGTCATCACTGCAATTCTGCCGCCGGGCTTCAGGAGAGAGACTGCATCCCGCAACGCCTGCTCCAAAATTCTCAGCTCGCCATTGACCTCGATCCGAATTGCCTGAAAGGTACGCTTGGCGGGGTGCTTATTGCCGTAGCGATCCTTGGGAGGAAAAACCTTTTCGATGATCTTGACCAGCTGACCCGTCGTCTCGATGGGGGCCTCCTCACGTTGCCTGCAGATGGCAGCAACGATTCGGGGGCTCATCCTCTCTTCGCCGTAGCGATATAAGATCTCGGTCAGTTGCTCTTTTGAATAGGTATTGACCACTTGGTAGGCGTCCAGCGGGCTTTCCCGATCCATCCGCATATCCAGCGGTGCATCAAAGCGGTAAGAAAAGCCGCGGCTTTCTTCATCCAGTTGGAAGCTGGATACGCCCAGATCAAAAATGATTCCGTCGATGGCGGCGATGCCTTCTTCGTCCAGCACCGCGCGAAGGGCGGAGAAATTGGACTTGACGGCTTTAAACCGTTCCCCGTAAGGTGCCAGCCGCGCACTTGCCGCCGCAATGGCGTCCCGATCCTGATCAATTCCGATCAGGAGACCGCTTTCCAGCTTTGCGGCTATCAAGCTGCTGTGTCCGCCGCCACCCAAGGTAGCATCCACGTAAATTCCTTTCGGATCAATAGCAAGAGCGTCAATGCACTCTTGCGCCATCACACTGTAATGCTCAAAATTTTTCATCAGAAGCCCATCTCATCCATAGCGGCTATGATGGTTTCACTATCCATCTCGGCCTCCATCGCAGCATAACGATCAGGATCCCAGATCTCTACACGATTACCGTTGCCTACGATGATTGCTTTGCCTTCAATGGCAGCGATCTCACGCAGCTTGAGCGGTAACTGAATCCGTCCCTGCTTATCGGGAGTCACGTCTTTCTTATGAGCGTTAAAGTAAAGCGAAACGCCGCGTCCCTTGGACATCGGCATAGCAGAAAGGTTTTTTTGCAGCTCCAGCCAGGCCTCTCGGGTCCAGACGTACACGCAATCACCTAACCCGCGGGTCAGTACCAAATCAGTACCCATCATTAATTTGAGATCCTTCGGCAGGATCGCACGACCCTTTTCATCCACAAAGTTTTCATAATAACCGGTTAGATAGACCACGTATACACCTCCCCTCTATTTTTTACCCACTGAGCACACACTAATCACCCATTTTCACTCCACTTGATTTAAATTATACCAAATAATCAGAAAAAATCAATAGTTTTCAGTAAAAAAGTTATGTTTTTTTCATCTCTGAAAAACGCAAAAAAATCCCCTTGAAAAGCATCGCTTTTCAAGGGGATTTTCCTTATTTTTATTGTGTTTTTTGATTATAATTTCATATCTCCGTCCTTGATCCATCCCAGCTTGCGGCAAGGAATGGCAATCAAGTAAGAGAGCACTGCCGGCAATACAAAGCAGATCAAAGCCAATCCAACCCAATCCATAGCGGTGATGGGGTTGCCGCTCTCCACCCAGCCGGTATAAACGCCGATCTG
>JAZQAQ010000101.1:0-1526 GCA_045545255.1 Eubacteriales bacterium
CCCACATCGGTCTCGATGGTTTCGGGCTCTACCGGCTCCCCGTTGAGGGTAGGCTTAAAGACATCCTCCAGCCGCATTCCCTCCGACATTTCGATCCCGGTGATCACCTGAGCCAGCTCGTCGGTATGGAGCATCTCCTTCGGCATAGGGACACGGAACGCATCGATGCTTTCTGCCGCGAAAAGGGAGTCTGCATCGGCAGGCGTCTCACCCAAGAGCCGCTCCGCCAAGAAACGGCTGATGCGGTTGATATCCAAAAGCTCCCAAGAGTGATGGGTATCCGTCAGTTCAAATTCGAAATTCTCGCCGACGCCCAACTGCTCGTAGGTATTATGCACCTTACGGGCGTTACGGTGCGCCAGATCCATCGGAATAAGATCGTCCTTGGCACCGCCCTCCAAAAGCAGGGGCTTGGGCGCAAAGGTACTGTAGATCTCCCACATATCGGGGCCGTGCGCCGCACCGCGTAAAAGATTGCAGGCGCAATGCAGCCGCTCCTTCGCCAAAAGGTAGCTGAACTCCGAGGGATAGCCACTGGAAGAAAGAGCCTTGATCTCCGGCACCAATGCGGATAAGAACAGCGCCAGCGTACCGCCGCCGGAATTACCGCAAACGCCCAAACGCTCGCCGTCAAACCGCGGATCCTTCAGCATTTGGCGGATCAACGCCACCGTCTCCATCACGATCATTCCCTGCAAGGTCAAGCCGCAATAAAAGGGAGCGATCGCCAGCCAGTGATCGGGATTTTTAAATTCAGACGGATCAAGATTACGGTCGCCCTGACCGATATTATCCATCACCAAGGCTGCCATACCGAGGCTTGCCAGACGATGACCCATCGCCATATAACTGCCGGTAAGCCGTCCTGCGCCGCCGTGCCCGCAGCAGACGATGACCAGAGGATGCTTTTCCTCGCCGTCCGGCAGATAGAGGGTGGAGGCACCGTAGAACCGCTCCCAGGTACGGTAACGGTATTGGATCGCCCGATAGCCTTCATAGGTTTGAGAAGAGATCTCTTCCATTTCACCGATATCGGGAATCAAGTCCTCCCGATAAGCCAGCATCTTTTTGACCTGCCCGATGATCTCCTCCTTCTTCTCCCAAGGATGGGAAAGAGGACGCTCGGCACGGGCGGCGGCAAACCGACGCTCATACTCGTCAAAGATCTCCATTGTTTTTTGCCATTTTTTATTCATGGGGTCGTCACCTCACTTTCTTTCTATTATAATCGCATAGCACGCAGAAATCTATAGACGTTTTTCTTGATTAGTTGCACAATTTTCTGATTTCACTTGCAATCCATCTTTTCTTTTGATAAACTGAAAGCAAGCGTAAAAGCAAAGGAGCGCAAGGAATGATCATTGATTTTGAAGAGTTGAAAAACTATGAGTTCAATTTATCGGGTATCAATATTTTCCACCAGAAGCCCTCTTATCGGGAATTACAGCAAAAAAGCAGGCAATTCAACGGCTTTCTCTATATTCTGCACGGGGAAGGACGGTATCTTTTTGAAGAAAATTCTTTTT
>JAZQAQ010000102.1:0-42225 GCA_045545255.1 Eubacteriales bacterium
CCCGTGTACGCCGACGAGACCGGTTTGACGAATTCGAGAACATTTTTGGCAATCTCCCAGCGTGTCAAAAATAAAAAATGAAGTTTTTTGACACGCTGTAAGACCACGGGAACTTGTTCCCGTGGTCTTTTATTTATAGAAATATTCGGTTTTGCTGTAAAAGATCTTTTGTACGCCAAAGACGGATTCTATTTGGGCAGGGTCTTCCAGCCGACCCTTGTTCATCAGCAGAAGCCTGTGGGCGTAAGTGACGGCATCGTTCAGGTTATGCAGTACCGCCAAAACGGTTTTGCCCTCCTCCTCGGTCAACCGTCTTAAAAGGGACAAAAATTCGGAGGTAAAGTCCATATCCATATGGGCAGTGGGCTCGTCCAGCAGGAAGATCTCTGCATCCTGCGCCAACAGCATGGCAAGGTAGACCTTTTGCCGTTCCCCTCCCGAAAGGGAGGCCAAAAGGCGATGGCGCAAGGCTTGGGTGTCCGTCAGGACGATAGCACGCTCGATCTGCTCCCGATCTTCCGTCTGCAGTTTGCCTGAAAGCCCGAGGTGGGGGTTGCGTCCCAAGGCGATCAGTTCTTCCGCCGTCAGCGCGGATCTTGGCAGAAATTGGGGCAGATAGGCGATCTTTCGTGCCTTTTCCCGCGGGGAACAGTCCTTGAGGGGCTGATCTCCCAAAAGGATCTCGCCATCGTAGCGCACCTGCCCGTTGATACATTTCAAAAGGGTGGATTTGCCGCTGCCGTTTTTGCCGAGAAGGGCGGTGAATTTTCCCCGTTCAAGGGTGAAGTCCAGTCCGTTTAATATTTGTTTTTTACCGTAGAAGGCAGAAAGGTTTTTAATCTGCATAGCTCTTCCTCCTTAATAAAAGGTAGAAAAAGAAGGGGGCACCGAGGAAGGCTAAAAGGATCCCCACGGGCAGCTCCGAGGGAGCGAAGAGGATGCGTCCCAAAAGGTCGGATAACAGTACCAGCAGTGCACCTAAAGGGGTGGCATAGCAGAGCTGACGGCGGATACTGCCACCGGATAACCGACGGGCCAGATGGGGGACGATCAAGCCTACAAAGCCCAACAACCCTGCGTAGCTGACCACTGCCGCCGCAGAGGCACTCGCCAAAAGAAGGCACAGCATCCGCAGAGGGCGGACACGTACTCCGAGGGAGGCGGCAAGGGCATCCCCCAAGCAGAGAACGTCGATTTTTTGAGCAAAGAGGAGCGTGAGAGTCAGCGCAAGCAGGATGATCACCGCAGGGACGATCAGCTTTTGGGGCAAAACACCTGCCAGACCGCCGATGGAAAAATGATTGTAGGTAGCCAGTACGTCGGGGTCTAAAAGAGAAATCAAGGAAATACCGGCGTTGAGCAGGGCTGTTACCGCCACGCCTACTAAAATGACGGTGGCACGGGATTCAAAAAGGCGTCCTGCAATGCCGATGATCAGAAGGGTGGCGAGAAAGGCACCGAGAAAGGCACCCAAGGGAAGCCACAGGATATGGGCAGGGAACAAATAGAGGGTCAAAATGGCGGCAAAGCCTGCACCTGCATTGATGCCGATGATGTTCGGACCCGCAAGATCGTTGCCGGTGATGCCCTGCAGCAGCACGCCCGAAACGGAAAGTCCGATCCCTGCCAGAATGCCGCCCAAAATGCGAGGCAGGCGTAGCTCGTACAGGATCAAGCTTTCGGTTTGGAACCCCTCTTTGCGGAAAAGTCCGCCCCAAAAGGCGGTGCCCGAGAGAGAGGCACTGCCCAGTCGAAGTGCCAGAAGCAGGACGGCTAAAAGCAACAAAAGCAGGAGGGCGACCCCTCCTGCTTTTTGAATTGCCTGATGCTTTTTATTCATTAAACTGCTCCGGATAAAGAATGGTGGCTAAGGTGCGATAAGCCTCTGCCCAGCGAGCATTGGGCTTATATTGGAAAAGTGCCTTGGGCAGATAGGTATATTGCTGATTTTGGACTGCGGATAAAGCACCCCATGCAGGTTGGGTCAGCAGACTGTTCATATAGGCTTTTGCAGCCTCCTCGTTCCCCATAGTGGAGATGAAGATATGGTCGGGATCCTCCTGCAGGATCGCTTCAAGGCTCAAGCCGTCCAAAAGGAGAGGGGCGCGGTCTGCGATATTCTCTGCCCCCAGCTCTGCCAGCATCGCGGCGGCAAAATGCTGATCCGCCTTTTTTGCCTTGGCGGAGCTTGCGCCGGAGCCGGAACGGATAAACAGTACTTGAGGTTTATCTTGGATGGCTTTGGTCTTTTGGAGGATGGCTTCGATCTCATTTTGCTGATCCGAGCCGTATTTTTGATAGGCGTCCTTATTGCCGGTGATCTCGGTGCAATAGGCTAAAAGGGCAAGGTAATCCTCAAAGCATTCCACCCGAAAAAGCTTGCAGGGAACGCCTGCTTTTTCAAGAATTTTTGCCGCTTCGATCTGAGCGGGAATATCTGCCGAGCCGATCACAAGATCAGGGCGGTAGGAGAGCAGTCGCTCGGCATCGATGGTCTTGCCTGCACCGCGATCTGCCAGAAGCACTCCTTCCTTGCAGATCCCCCGCTCCACACTCTCGCCCACTGTGATCGCAACCTCGCCGCCTGCCAGCTGCCAGACCTCGGCAAAGGAGGAAAGCAGCACCGCAACCCGTTGAGGTTTCCCTTCTTTTACGGGGAGAGACGCGCAGCTGCAAAGCAGGAGGGAAAGGATGAGGCAAATGGAGAGAAGTCTTCGCATCTTATTTCCCCAAAAGCTTCTTTTCAACATATTCAAAGCCCAGTCGCTGAATGGTATCGCCGAACCGCTCGCCTGCGATGCCTTCGTCGCGGAAGAGACAGATGGCCCGCTCCACGATGTTCAGCACCTCCTCTGCATCGGTGATAACGGGGGAGAGGGGAATGCCGCGGGCAACCTTTTTTCCCCAGCGTCCGCCGATATAGATACGATAGCCGTTGGTGGGATGATGGACTGCACCGAAGGGGCATTTTTCAAAGCAACGCCCGCAACGGTTGCAGATCTCGGGGTCAATGGTGATCTTATCGGTGAGGGTCGCCGCCTTCATCGGACACCCCTCTGCTACCTGACATTTTTTGCAGCTCTTGCAGTTTTCTGCGTTGATCTTCGGTGCTTTTTGACCGATGATGCCGATATCGTTGATATCCGGCTTGACGCAGTTATTGGGGCAGCCGCCTACGGCGATCTTAAATTTATGGGGCAGCTTCACATCGCGATACCCTTTATAAAAACGCTCGTGAATCGCTTGGGAGAGGGCAAAGGTATCAATGAGTCCGTAAGAGCAGGTGGTACCCTTGCAGGATACGACCGGTCGCACCTTGGGACCTGTCCCGCCGATCTCCAGCCCGTATTCTGCCAGAAAGGCGATCAACGGTTCAATATTGGCAAAGGGGATGCGCTGCAGCTCCACCGACATTCTGCTGGTCATTGCCAACTCTCCGTTGCCGAATCGCTCTGCCGCCTCCGCCAATGCCTTGGCTTCTCTTGCGGTGATTTTGCCGTTGCGGGTGATGACCCGCGCATTAAAGCAGTCCTCGGTCAGCTTATCTCTTAAAAAGCCCAAGCCTTTGACGCGGGCAATATCTTCCGGTGAAACGGTACATTTGATCATAGAAAACACCTCCGATTTGATGCTTTTAGTATATCTCCAAAGCAAAAAACTGTCAATTAAAAGATTGATTTTATCGCAGGATTCCGTTATGATTAAATAAAGGAGTGAAATATCGTGATTTATACCATTACCTTTAATCCTGCTTTGGATTATGTTATTTATTTAGACCGCTTGATGCCGGGAGAGACCAATCGCTGCAAAAGGGAAGAACTGTACTTCGGCGGCAAGGGGATCAATGTTTCTCTGGTTTTGAAGGAGCTGGGTGCAGAGAGTGTGGCTTTGGGCTTTGCCGCAGGCTTCACCGGCGATGCCTTGGTGCAGTACCTTGCCGATGCGGGAATCAAGGCGGATTTTATCCGCCTCAAAGAGGGATTGACCCGTATTAATGTTAAATTAAAAGGGGAAGCAGAGACAGAGATCAATGCCTGCGGTCCCGCTGTATCGACGGCAGATCTTGACGCCCTTTTTGCTAAATTGGAGCAATTGGAAACGGGAGATCTTTTGGTACTGGCGGGGAGTGTGCCGCCCTCGGTCCCTGCAGATATCTACAGTAAGATCGCAAAGCGGATGGCGGAAAAGAAAATCCGCTTTGTTACCGATGCGACAGGCGCGCTGCTGAAGGGGGTCCTACCCTATCATCCGTTCCTTATCAAGCCCAACCATCGGGAGCTGGAGGAGCTGGTCGCCCGCCCCTTGCAGGGGAGTGAAGCGATTGCCGAGGCGGCAAGAGAGCTGCAAAAGGCAGGTGCGCAAAACGTGCTGGTCTCTCGCGGGAAAGAGGGTGCTCTGCTTTTGGACGAGCAGGGGGAACTCTATGAAATGCCCGCCCTCGGCGGAAAGCCCGTCAATACGGTGGGTGCGGGAGATTCTATGGTGGCAGGCTTTTTGGCGGGGATCGAAAAAGGCTATGAATACGCCCTTCGCTTAGGCTCTGCCGCAGGCGGAGCTACCGCCTGCAGTCCCGCCCTTGCCAAAAAAGCGGAGATCGAAGCATTGCTTTGAGTTTACGAAAAAGTTTCGCAGCCGTCTGTGTTGATTTATCGGCGGCGTCTGTTATAATAAAATGAGAATTAAAAATCGGGAGGATCAATATGTCTAAAATTCCTTTTTATCTTGATATGGAAGATCATAGCACTTTTCGCGTGATGAACCAGACCGGTGTGCAGCAGTACGCCGTTCCCCGTCCCGCAACCCATAACGCTTGCTGGGATGCCTTGATGTCGGAGGAGGGAAAGGTATATGTATCCCTCTGCTCCGAACTGACTACCAATGAATATACCAAGCTGGCGGAGTACGATCCCATCGAGAATACTTTGAAGGAGCTGCATTATACCAAGGAGCTGATCTTTTCTGATGAGCGTTTTATTCGGGACAGCAAGTTCCATACTGCTATGGCGTGGATGAACGACGGCAGAATGGTGGTCCTGACCCATACCACCGATAAATCTCCCGAGCACCCCGCTTGGCTGCCCCAAAGTTATTTCAACCATCCTTTTGAGGGCTATCCCGGCAGTTCTTTGCTGACCTTTGACCCCAAGACGGGGAAGATGGAGAATTGGGGAATCCCCGTCCATCGGGAGACCATCTACGGTGCTGCATACGATAAGATCAATAATATTTACTACGGGATCGGCTATTTCAAGGGTCATCTTTACGGCATCGACCTGAATGACCGAAGCGTAAGGGACTATGGTGAGGTGACCGAGCGCGCCAGCTATCGGCTGGTGGTGGGACCCGACGATAATATTTATTTTACCACCCGTAACGGACTGCTGCAGCGGATCAACGTCCGTACCCGCGAGGTGGAGAATACCCGCATCGTCCTGCCCTTTGAAAAGGAGCCGGGTCGATTCCGTCCTTATATGAGTGCCTTTGCCAACGGTCCGGACGGGATGCTTTATCTTGCGGGAATGCACGATAAGCAGTTGACCCGCTATAATCCGGTCAAGAATAAGTTGGAAAAACTGGGCGAGTATATGCCGGCCGAGATCTTCTGCAACGGAGTGGACGCCAATATTTATATGGGCAGTATGGGCTTTGATAAAGAAGGAATGCTGTACTATGTTGTCAGCGCCGTCAAGAAGGGCGGAAAGGAGGAATTTCTCCTGCCTTCTATGCTGATGCGCTGGGACGTCCTGAAAGAGGAGAGCGAGCCTGAAATTCTGGGTCTTTTGGGTACGAAGGAGCGTACCACTTATCAGTGCTGTATGATGATTATGGATCATAAGCGGGATCTGATGTTCTGCGCGGGGACCAACCACGCAGACGACGGTCCGAATTTCCTCTCTGTAGATCTCTCCAAATACCGTGCCCACGCCCTCGAATTGGGCGAGCAGACCACCGATCCGTTGGTTTATCGGGATAACGGGGTCTATGATGAATATGCCGAGAGAATGGCGCGAGGTGCCGCCGTTATGCGGGAAAATTCCGCCGCCTTCCATAAAGGGACGGAGATCCCCGTCCAGCTCTGGCCTTGCTTTGCAGATAAGGATATTGAAAACTCTGCCGTTGTCTCTCTGAAATGGGAGGGCGGTAAGCTGACTGCCATCTGCGGAAAGGACTATTTCACCAAATTTACCATCACCAAAGAGGGAAAGCTGGAGTCCATCGCCTCCTGCGCTGCGCCCGAAAAACCTGCAAAGCCTCAGGTGGAGGGAGAGCTGCCTCGCTATCCGGGCAGAGTGTATAAAGCAGTCCCCGCCTTGGAGGTTGCCCTCTCCGAGGGTCGCCGCCTGATCGCTACCGAGGACGGGATGCTCGCCATTGAAAAAGAGGGTGAGCTCTTCGGTCTGGGTGCGGGCTGGATCAACGGTCCCGTGCGGGCGATGGTTGCCAATAAAGCCGGTACTCTCGTCTACGGTGTGGCGGGAGATGAGGACGATCTGGGAATCGTCTTTTCCTATGACGACCGCCGAGGTATCCGCTGGCTGGGTCACGTGATGACCGGTCATTATGAGTACGGCTATCACGGCTCCGATCTGCTGACCGCCGTTGCATTCAGCGAGGACGAAAAGATCCTGACTGTCGGCAGCGGCGGGCGGATGGGTATGGTCTATCTTTATATTGAGGAATGAGTGTATGAAAACTTTGAATTATGATGTAGTTGTGGTAGGCGGAGGTCCGGCAGGAGCCGTCGCCGCCATCGCCTCCGCACGGCAAGGGGCAAAGACCCTCTTGGTGGAGCAAAACGGCTATCTGGGCGGAATGCTGACGATGGGCGGTGTGGGTCCCCAGATGACCTTCCACGCCGGAGATACCCAGGTGGTTTGCGGCATCCCCGATGAGATCATCGAGCGGCTGAAGGCGCTGAAACTCTCTCCCGGTCATATGGAGGATTTCGTGGGCTATGCCAGCAGCATTACTCCTTTTGATGCAGAGGGAATGAAATACATTTTAGAGACGATGGCGCAGGAGGCGGGAGTACAGCTTTTGTATCATACCGTCTTTACCGGCTGTAAGGTCGAGGACGGAAAGATCGTTTCGGCCGAGCTTTATTCCAAGGGCGGCTTTTTTGAAGTGACCGCCAAGTCGTTTATCGACTGCTCTGCCGATGCGGATCTGGCAACTGCCGCCGGTGTTTCTGCCGTCTATGGGCGGGAGAGTGATCACCTTGCCCAGCCGATGACGATGAATATCAAGGTGGCGGGCGTAGATCGGGAGCGGATGATCGAGTATGTCCGCAGTCATCGGGACGATATGCTGGATACCATTCCCTTCGATCGGCTGCACGAGTTACCCAGAGCGGGCATTCAGGGTGCTTATTCTCTGATCCGTAAGGCGAAGGATGCAGGGGAATTTGATGTGGATCGGGATATGGTTTTGTGCTTTGAGACCAATGAACCCGGTGAGATCATCCTTAATATGTCCCGCATCATTATGAAATCTGCGGTGGATCCCTTCGATCTCACCGACGCGGAGGTGGAGGGACGCCGTCAGGCGCGGCAGATCCTTGCCTTTATGCAAAAGAATATCCCCGGCTTTGAGCATTGCAGAATCATCTCCACCGGACCCCATATCGGGATTCGGGAGAGCCGCAAGATCAACGGTGTATATAAACTGACCGCCGAGGATCTGCTGGCGAATAAAATGTTCCCCGATGCGGTTGCGATGGGTGGCTATCCCATTGATATCCATTCTCCGGACGGGGCCGCGATGAAGCATCAGCATTTAAAACCCGGCAGCTGGTATTCGGTACCGTATCGGAGCTTGATTGCCGCCGAGGTGGAAAACCTCTTGGTTGCCGGACGGTGCATCAGCGCAACCCACGAGGCTTGCGCCGCTGTTCGCGTCACCCCCATTGCAATGGCGATGGGTCAAGCAGTGGGTACCGCCGCCGCTCAAAGTGCCGCAACCGGTCAGCCTGCCAATGCGCTGGATACTGATCAATTGAGAGCGACCCTCAAGGCAGACGGCGTCTTTTTGGAAGAATACAACTGATTTTAAGCCTCCCTCCTCTGAGGGAGGCAATTTTATTGAATCACTTTGACTTTTTTATTGCTTTACGCTTTAAAGTGTGATAAAATGTACAATAAGAAATGATCTGCCTTGGAGGTATGGGTATGCTGCTGGCTGTGGATATTGGCAATTCAAGCATAACGGTTGGCGGTTTCCGCGAGGATGCGGAGCCGGTCTTTTCTATGCGCTTTGCGGCGGGCGAGCATCGCTCTGCCGATGAATATGCTGCCACCCTTCGGCAGGTCTTGCGGATGCGGAACGTGGAGCCGGAGGAGATCACCGATTGCGCCATCGCCTCGGTCGTGCCGCCATTGACCCATATTTTGGAGCAGGCCCTGCAGCTGATCCATCCCTGCCGCGTGCTGACAGTAGGTGCCGGCGTCAAAACCGGCTTTTCCATCCGTACCGATGCCCCCTCGGAGGTTGGCGCGGATATTATCGCCAATGCCGCCGCAGCGGTAAAAGAGGGAGTGCCCGCCATTATCGTGGATATCGGGACGGCGACGACGGTCTTTGCCGTCAATAGCCGCAAGGAATTGATCGGCGGCGTGATCCTGCCCGGGATTTCCTCTTCATTGGCGGGCCTGCGCTCTTCCACTGCTCAATTGCCCATCGTGGCACTGGAGCCGCTGAAAAAGGCAATCGGAAAAAATACTGCAGAATGTATCTCCATCGGGGTTTTGCAGGGGCACGCTTTTTCCGTAGACGGATTTATTGACCGCTTTTCCGCAGAGGCGGGGATGGAAAATCCTCAGATCATTGCCACCGGCGGACTTTGCAATCTCCTCTTGCCGCTATGCAACCATAATAATATAAAAGCGGAGCCGTTTCTGACCCTCAAGGGTCTGCGGGTAATTTACGAAAACACCCGTAAAAAAAGATGTTAAACGCTTCGGCGTATAGCATAAATATTTTGAACTGCGATGCACCTGCCGTAGGGTGGGGCGTCAGCATCGGGTAAAGTCCCGAAAGGAGAATTTCTTATGGAAAGAAGTAAAAGAAGAGCGCAGATCGTCTATCTGACGCAGTTGGGCTTATTGCTGGCTGTTGTGGTGGTGTTGCAGTATATCGGCAACTTCATTCCTGTGGTGGCAGGCATTAACCTGACCTTGATCCCCATTGTGGTGGGAGCGGCACTGCTGGGTCCTCTCGGAGGACTGATCTTGGGTCTTGCCTGCGGTGCGATGACCTTGATGACCCCCATGGCAATGGCGATTATGAGCCATTCCTGGATAATGGCCTTTTTGATCTGCTTCGGTAAGACCGGTCTTGCAGGCTTGGCTGCCGGTTGGATCTATCGCGGTCTTGCCAAGAAAAACCGTCACGTAGGAATCGTGGCTGCTTCGGTGGCTACCCCCATCATCAATACCGGTGTATTTGTGGGCGGTTGCGTACTGTTGCTGGACTTTTTCGTCGCCAATCCCGGTGTACTTGGCTTTGAAGCCATCGCCGCCAATATTTCGGCAGGCGGATTCTTTACGATGATCTGCGTTGCCATCGCACCGAACTTCATCATTGAGTTTTTGGTGAATGCCATTGCTTCCACCGCCATCTATCAGGTTGTGAAAGTAATTGAAAAAAGAAAGAAAAATTAAGAGGAAAACAATTTGAAAAAAATCGCCAGTTTTACCGTTAATCACGATATTTTGGAATGCGGAATGTATCTTTCCCGTATCGACGGAGATGCAGTAACCTATGATATCCGTATGAAAAAGCCCAATGGCGGGGTTTATCTGGAGAATCCCGCGATGCATACCATTGAGCATCTTTTTGCCACCTACGCCCGCAACAGTGAATATGCCGATGAGATCCTTTATGTGGGACCTATGGGCTGCCGTACGGGCTTTTACCTCCTTTTGAGAGACAAAGTCTCCCACGAAGAGGCAATTAAATTGGTGCAGGAGTCGATGGCGTTTATCGCCGACTATGAGGGAGAGATCCCCGGCACCACCTCCATTGAGTGCGGAAATTACTTAGAGCACGATCTGGCAGGCGCAAAAAGGGAAGCCGCCGCAATTGCAGAGGTTCTTCGGGGATGGACACCTGCAATGCTGGCTTACAAAGAATAAAACGCATAAAAAATAGGAAAAGGAATGGATTAAAATGGATTTTATTATTAAAATCATTGGCGCAGTTTACGGATTTTTATGGAAGGATCTCTTTACCGTTCCGCTGCCCGGCGGCGGGACCTTGGGTCTGCCCTTGCTGGTACTTCTTTTGATTCCGGCAGGCATCTATTTCACGATTCGGACGAAGTTTCTTCCCATTCGGAAGTTTCCGGATATGCTGCGGGTCAGTATGGAAAAGAGCGATAAAAAGAGTGGTGCCATCTCCGGCTGGCAGTCCTTGATCGTTTCCACCGCTACCCGTGTAGGTATGGGAAATCTGGTTGGCGTTGTGGCCGCCATTTCTGCAGGCGGTGCAGGCGCGGTATTTTGGATGTGGATCACTGCTCTGATCGGCTCTTCCACTGCCTTTATTGAAGGTACGATGGCGCAGCTTCATAAGGAAAAGGATCCTCTCTACGGCGGATATCGGGGCGGTCCTGCCCAGTACATTCACGGCACTGTTGAAAAATGGCGCAAAAAGCCGATGAAAAAGTCGATTCTTGCGATTTTGTTTGCGATCTCCGGTCTGATCTGCTGGGGCGGTATCAGTCAGGTAATCGGCAATTCCGTTGCTGAATCCTTTACCAACGCATTTGATATCAAGCCTCTGTATACTGCCATTGTTATTACGGTGCTGGCGGCAATTATCGTCTTGAGAAAGAATGCAACCGTCAAGGTGCTGGATATTATGGTCCCCATTATGGCATGCATTTATTTCTGCTTGACCCTCTTTATCATTTTCAAGAATATCGGGCAGCTGCCCAATGTGTTCGGGCGCATCTTCTCCGAAGCCTTCGGTCTCCGTCAGGTGGCGGCAGGCGGCTTCGGCGCAGTGCTGATGAACGGCGTTAAGCGCGGTCTCTTCTCCAATGAAGCAGGCTCCGGCTCCGCTCCTTGCGCAGCGGCAGCCGCCGAGACCGACCATCCCGCAAAGATCGGTCTTCTGCAGGCTTTGGGTGTAATTATTGATACCATCATCATCTGTACCTGTACCGCAATGATTATGCTGCTGGCGCCGGAAGGAAAGCTGGCGGGATTGCAGGGAATGGCTCTGCTGCAGACCTCTATGGAGCACCATCTGGGCGTTTTTGGTATGATCTTTGTGGCAGTGGTGATGTTCCTCTTCTGCTTCTCCACCTTCATCGGCGTGCTGTATTATGCCCGCCCCAATGTGGCATATCTCTTCGGCGATAACTGGACTTCCCAGACCCTCTATAAGGTCTTTGCTCTGATTATGCTGTTTGTCGGCTGTATTGCAGCGTATACCTTTGTGTGGGATCTGGGCGATGTGGGCATTGGTCTGATGACCATCGTTAATCTCTTGGTATTGGTCCCCGGTGCCAAGCCCGCCTTGAATGCCCTGAAGGACTACGAACAAAAGAAAAAGCAAAAATAAATTCAAAAAAGGACGCGTCAGCGTCCTTTTTTGAATTATTTCACCGAAAAACTCTTGAAAGTTGACAGAAATTATTTTATAATAAAACCATCTGTGCAATAAACAGCAAATTTTGGAAGGAGAAACCATCATGAACTATTCACATGAAGTTGAAAGTATGTGCGTGGTAGCCAAGGGTCCCCATCACGGTCCCGCCCCCATCCCCGAAGAGGGCAAGTGGGTAAAGGCTACTCAGAACAGCGATATCAGCGGACTTTCCCACGGTATCGGCTGGTGCGCTCCCCAGCAGGGCCGCTGCAAGCTGACCCTGAACGTTAAAGAAGGTATTACCGAGGAAGCTCTGGTCGAGACCTTGGGCTGCTCCGGTATGACCCACTCCGCCGCTATGGCTGCCGAGATCCTGCAGGGCAAGACTCTCTTGGAGGCTCTGAACACCGACTTGGTGTGCGACGCCATCAACGTTGCTATGCGTGAGATCTTCAAGCAGCTGGTCTACGGTCGTACCCAGACTGCCTTCTCCGAGGACGGTCTGCCCATCGGTGCTTCTCTGGAAGACTTGGGTAAGGGTCTGCGCTCTCAGGTTGGTACGATGTTTGCTACCAAGGTCAAGGGCGTGCGCTATATGGAAATGGCAGAGGGCTACATCCTGAAGGTGGCTCTGGATGCCAATAACGAGTGTATCGGCTATCAGTTTGTCAATCTGGGCAAAATGATGGATATGATCCGTAAGGGTGCTGATCCGAAGGATGCCTTCGAGAAGAATATCGGTACATACGGTCGGTTCGATGATGCTGTGAAGTACATCGATCCGAGAGCAGAATAAGGAAGGAGGAACGTTCAATGGCTACTTTTGAAGGATATGAGAGAAGAATCGGCAAGATCCAGCCCGTATTGGAGCAGTATGGCTTCGCTACTCTGGATGAAGCCAATGAGTATTGCTTGTCCAAAGGCATTGATGTTGCCTCTATCGTGAAGGGTGTCCAGCCCATCGCAGTTGAGAATGCCTCCTGGGCTTATACCCTGGGCGCAGCTATCGCTCTGAAGAACAACAGCAAGAACGCTGCTGACGCAGCAAGAGATATCGGTGTGGGTCTGCAGGCATTCTGTATCCCCGGCTCCGTTGCCGAGACCAGAAGCGTAGGTCTGGGTCACGGTAATCTGGCTGCTATGCTGCTGGAAGAAGAGACCAAGTGCTTCTGCTTCCTGGCAGGTCACGAGTCCTTTGCCGCTGCAGAGGGCGCAATCGGTATCGCCCGTACCGCCAATAAGGTGCGTAAAGAGCCTCTGCAGGTTATCCTGAACGGTCTCGGTAAGGATGCCGCTTATATCATCTCCAGAATCAACGGCTTCACCTATGTGGAGACCGACTATGATTTCTATACCGGCGAGCTGAAGATCGTCAACTCCACCGCTTATTCCGACGGCGACCGTGCAAAGGTTCGTTGCTACGGCTCCAATGACGTTCTGGAAGGCGTTGCTATTATGAAGCACGAGCACGTAGACGTTTCCATCACTGGTAACTCCACCAACCCCACTCGGTTCCAGCATCCCGTTGCAGGTTCCTATAAGAAGTGGTGCTGGGAGAACGGCAAGAAGTACTTCTCCGTCGCTTCCGGCGGTGGTACCGGCCGTACCCTGCATCCCGATAATATGGCCGCAGGCCCCGCTTCCTACGGCTTGACCGATACCATGGGTCGTATGCATGGTGATGCTCAGTTCGCAGGCTCCTCCTCCGTTCCTGCCCACGTCGAAATGATGGGCTTGATCGGTGCCGGTAACAACCCCATGGTTGGTATGACCGTGGCAGTTGCCGTAGCAGTAAGCGAAGCTTTGAAATAAGGTGAATCAAAACAAAAAGAGTTGCCTTGAGGCAACTCTTTTTGTTTTAAAAGTGTTTATAAGTACAAGTTTTGAATTAATAGAGGGAAGATGTTATCATATTATTTAAGTTTTATTGACGACGAAAACAGTCGCATTAAATTTGAAGAATTATACTATGCATATCGAAAACAAATGATATTGGTTGCAAAAAAGTATATTCAGAATGATGATGATGCTCAAGATGTGGTTCATGATGTCTTAGTTGATATTGCTGCAAAACATATGTCGTTGATTCAATCTATTAATGATTCCAGAGATGTAAGAAATTACTTATTAACAGCTACAAAAAATAGAGCGATAAATGAAATAAAAAGAAGAGATAAGTTTGTATCGTTTGAAAAAGTCGAGAGTGTTGATCTGTCTAAATATTCAACTTTAAATGATTCTGATTTTATTGATTTGTTATGTGAACGATTAGAATATAAATGTGTTTTAGAGGCAATGCTTAAGTTAGATGAACCGTATAGAGATGTTTTGTATTATCATTTTGTTGTGGAATTAAAAATAGCGGATATTGCAAAACTTCTTGACCGAAAGGTTCAAACGGTAAAAAAACAACTAGTTAGAGGAAAAAAACAATTGTTAAGCATATTAGCTGTGGAAGGAATTTTTGATAATTATGCCAATGAATAAAGCGGATTTATTTGATGCATTTAGAAAAGCAGCCAGTGTCGAGTTCGAAGATATTCCGCCGGAAATATGTATTGATTATGCTTTTTCAGTAGATTTTGAATGTAAACTAAAAAAACTGATAAAAAAAGAAAAACAAAGGTTGTGGCATTTTATTAATACGGGACCTAAACGGGTAATAATCATTATGATGGTATTTGCTTTATTATTTTCCACTGCATGTAGCATCCCATCGATTAGAGAACCAATTTGTTCCTTCTTTGTTGAAGTATATAAGGATTTCGTTCATTATGTTTTTGAGGATGGCATTGATTCGATAAAAACTAAGTATAAACTCATTGCAGTTCCGAGTGGTTTTAGTAAAACGACGGTGTTCGAAACAGAATCCATCATTGTGACCACATATGAAAATTCTAATGGTGATTATTTAGAGTTTTCTCAAACAATAACCGATGATGTGGATCTTTATTTGGATTCAGAACGTGGAGAACTAACAGTAATTGACACAACAAATGTGAAATACTATCTTTATACACGAGAAAATTTGATACATATAGTTTTTGTGCGAGATTCATATGTTTTTAATTTGACATATCAAGGTGAACTTGAAAAGGAAGTTATTTTCGATATTGCAACTTCAATGGCAGCGGTAGAATAACTAATGGAGACCTGATTTTGTAATCATGAAAAATCAGGTCTCCATTAGTTAATATGTTTTTTTAACTTCGCATGTTATTTTGTCCGCAGAACCGCCGTTTCCATAAATTTCATATACGGCAGTAATTCGGTATGTTCCGGTTGATGGTAGTTGAAAAGTATGAGAGCCAGTATATGAGAAGTTATATATTGTATCAACCCATTGATTATTAGGTTGATTAATATCAACGCTTTTCCAGAATAATCCTAAAAAGCGTTTCTCGATTTTTGTTGTTATGATTGCTTTTGTTGTGGTGTTTTGGATTCCAACATAACGGTTTGATATTGTGATTATTCCGGAACTAGATACAGAAGCAGAAGTTTGTGCAGAAACTACATTGTTATATAAAGGAGCTACAGTGTGAGAGGAATCAATGGTAGCTGCGTGAGTATATGGCGTTGACATAATGATTAAGAATAAAATCAAAATGATCGATAAATTTCTTTTTAATATTTTATTCATGTTATTCCTTTCATTAATACAAAATTTAAAAATTTTCTTTTAAGGAAGAACAGTTAATTCGCTTAAACAAAGGACTTCGTCTGACCACATGTGTAAAGTGGTTGAAGAACCCCAAATTGTATTTACATATTCGTAGCGAACTTGACCAAATGCTCCCATATATGCATACGATTCATCTGTGACATTGCCCTCGTAAATATAATTAGTTCGTACGACTCCACCAGATGGATCATCTTCATAGCCGTCTATATCGGCGGAGTTCCATCCATAGAGTTTATAAATATTCCAAGAAACAATATTATCGTTATATATGCCCCCTATTTCTATAGTGCGGGTTGTTACTGTTGTACTCGACATAGTTAGAGGAACACCAAATGTGGTCCATCCATAATAAGGAATATAAGCTGGAAAAGTTAGATTTTGAACAACACTTCCGTTAGAAGGTGTTACCAATCCGGTAGAATGTAAATACTTATCATTACTAATAATTTCAATCCGGTAGGTGTCTGGGTAGACGGTGAGAGATCCGGTGGTGAAACCATGTACATTTTTTAAATATGATTTAAACTCACTACAATGGGAATTTACTTTTGCATAGACGGACATAGTATTCTGATTTTCAATCTCGTTAGCGTGGTAAATAGCGATTGTGGCAGCATCATAACCAGAAGCATCGATTGTATCATAACCCTGTAAACGTATTGTTGCATCTACTGCCGTAGACATAACGGAATCATTTGATTGGGTTTCGTTTGATGGAACTGACCCTTTTTTTGCTTGAACATTAAGTGCTGAGAGCTTGGAAATGTTAGAGGAAAACTCACCAAAGTAAATGATTTGAGGAGCTATTTTTCCAGCACAACCGATGGTTAAAACAGAAAATGTTTCTGACTTTGAAATATAGTTGAAATCGAGTGTTAGTTGCTCAATTTTATTATTGTAGGATATCACGGCGTCTAAGACACCGACATATCCGTTGGTATCATATGAATCTATTTTTCCAGTAGCAGGTACACTAATTTGTTTTTCTGGAAAAGTAATAGTAATTGATGCTTTTGTAGCACAAGTTGATTTGAGATTCTGAATACTTACCGAGATTGATGAAACTGTATAATTTCTTTTTTCATTTTCGGTCGATGAAGAGTATTGTAGTGTGTTAGTTTGTGATTTATTTAATTGATTATTGGGGGATGAGGTGAATTGAATCATATTTGCTGTTTCCAAAGTTGTGAAAGAACAAAGATTTAGGTTTGATAATGTGATGACTATTATCAATAGGGAAAGAATGAGGCGCTTTTTCTTCATGATTATTTTCCTTTCTTTTCTAATTAATAGTGATAATGTTTTTATAATCAACAGTTCATATGTTATCCTCCTCCTTTTTTCTTAAAATGTAATATGAGGTGCATATTAGGGCGATCAAGGGATAGATATTGAAAAGAAAACTTTGTAAATAACTTGTTAATTTATATACAATGAATGGGACTGTCATTTGGGAAAGTATGCTTGAAAAGAATTCTAATGCAGTTGAGTAGGTGAATAGCAGAATGCCTATAATTATCCATATTGAGGAAAAATATTTCAATTTAATTATTTTGAAGTAATGGCCGGTAAAAAAAATAATTAAGAATAAGAGAACTAATTGGATGATAAATGAACTTTTTATCTCGCCAGATATCCAAAAAAGAGTGAGAGGTAATATGATACCACCAAAGATCAAGGCTATTTTATAAAATAAATAGAGCCAATCTTTGGTGTTGGCTTTATTGGTTTTGCAAAAGACCAAAAGAACAAGAAGAGAGGCACTTATACGAATGGCTAGTTGGAAAGAATCATAGATTATCACATTAAAATGGCTGGTTGTATTGCCAAAGAATAAATTGATAGTAAATGGACGAATAGTCCCAATAATTAATAAGTTGATTAATGAGTATATTGTTATGGCTTTCCAAAAAGATTTTAAGGAATTCATATTCATATAATAAAGATCCTTGATTAAGAATTTGGTGTTTCTATTAATATAACAACGATAGAAACAAAAAGAGGACAGAAAAAAAGAATTTTTTTGTATGCGGTGGATTTTAAATAAAAAATCACCAATAAATCCTATGATTAGTATGACTGTGGCTGTATCTGAGGCTCTGAAGTAAGGTTAGACCGCTGAAATCAGCGCAGACCGACTAAAATAAAGAAAGAACCTGCTTGTGGCACCCTCCGTAAGGAAGGTGCCACAGTTATATTCGCCTAACGGCGAGTGATATTGCTACGCAGTTATATTATGCTACGCATAGTGATATTGTCCTTCGGACAGTTAAATGGGCGAATATAATATCACTGAAACCGTTAGGTTTCAATATCACTTTTGCTGCAAGGCAAAAATATCACTGCAAACGATAGTTTGCAATATCACTTTACCTGCCGAGAAAAATACTCTTTATTTTCGGCGAGTATTTACCTTTCTCAAAGTACGTAACCCACTATGACACTTTCACAATACAAAAGTATCATTTCTCTTATAAAAGGAAAAAGGAGACAACTTCTTTACGAAGTGTCTCCTTTCGGCAGGTTCTTTTTTTGTGTCTTCGCGTCGGGATGACCGCTCGGCGTATCATATACGCCTTCGGGACCGTCCCGACGCGATCTGCATCTGATTTGAGCGGTCTGCGGGAGGAATATCGGAGAAAACGAAAATCTCATCCCATTTGAAAGGTTTGTAAAAACCAAATGAATTAGAGACCCCTGAAAAGGGGTCCCTTTTTATTTCTCATGCTGTTTTCGGTATTCAGTGGGGGTGGTGTGGTAGGTGGCTTTAAAGACCTTATTAAAATAGGTGACGTTTTTAAAGCCTACTTCCGTCGAAATTTCGATGATGCTGTGGGAGGTAGAAACAAGCAGTTTTTCTGCCTGTTTCAGTCGTTCCGAGCGGATATAGTCGTTTAGGGAAACACCGGTTTCTTTTTTGAAAAGTCGGCAAAGGTAGCGAGGATTATAATAAAAGGTCTCTACAAGGTTTTTGGCATACAACTCAAAGTCAAGATTTTCGCGGATATAGTTTTTGATATTACGGATCAGGGGTTTTTCGTTCGTCTGAGCATCAGGAAAGTTTTGAAGCAAAAAAAGGATGTAGTTTTCGATGGTTTGGGAGACGCTTCGGCACAGTTCGGGGGAGAAATCCTGCTCCAAGCTATCTAAAGGGAGCGGCTGTCCCTTTGCCTTTTTTCTCATTTTGCGAAGGGAGTCTTCTCCGTCCGAAATATTGCCGATAAAGATGATGGCGGCAACATCGTCCTCTATCAGAACGGGGTGGGTGTACTCATAGATGCCGTTGACACAATGTGCGCCGAAGGCTGTTTTGGTTTTCATGGTCTTTTTGATAACGAAGTTTCGGCACCGCAAACATCTTGAGTAGGATTGACTGCTGAGTCTTTTGAAACTGTCACAGATAGGGGTGGCATGAATTTGGTGATCGGACGGCAGCTTGCAGGCGGTGTTGCCGTAATCCTTGAAAAACAAAACCACAATGTGAAGGTTTGTTTTGTATTCGATCTGTTGGATGAGTTGATATAAAAGAGAAACGGACATCTTGAACTCCAAAGCACATATTTTTGAAAATTATAGTATAAATGTTTCATTTTTTCAAGTTTTAAAACGATTATTATAAGAATTTGATTGGGTATGGTGTTACAATAAATAAAAAAGGAGGCGTTTTTATGAATAAGTATGATTTGATCGTTGTCGGTGGCGGAATTTCCGGCATCTGCGCCGCGGTAGCGGCGGCACGGCAGGAACTTTCGGTGTTACTGCTTGAGGAGTCCGGTGTTCTCGGCGGTGCCATGTCCAACAGCTTGGTGTATCCCTTTATGCGTTTTCGGACGCGTGGAGAGGGAGCGAAGCTTCTTTCGGCGGGGTTATTTTCTGAAATTCAAAAACGCCATGCGACTTACGGAGACTCCTCTTGGGAGACCTATAAGCTGATCTTCGATGAAATGATGGAGGAGGCGGGGGTGGCCGTCCTGCTCCATGCCACGGTGATGGAGGCCGTCTGTGAGGGGCGGCAGGTCGTCGGAGTTAAGGCGGCGACCAAAAGCGGTGTTCTGGACTTCTATGCCGATTTCTTTATCGATGCCAGCGGCGACGGTGCCTTGATCGCTCTGACGGGGTGCGATTATCAGCTGGGCAGAGAAAGCGACGGCTACTGCCAGCCCATGACCACCTGCTTTCGGTTGAGCAACGTGGATATTCCGCAGTTTTTGAAGGAAAAGGAGACCCTGCAACAGAAGTATAAGGAATACAGAGAAAAGGGTCTCATTCAAAATCCACGTGAAAATATCTTGACTTTTAACGGGATCGGGGACGGCATTTTGCATTTCAACACCACCCGTATCGTGATGGAGGATCCCACCGATGCCTTTGGGATCAGCCGTGCGGAGATGGGCGCCCGTAAGCAGATCAAGGAGATGTTTGATTTCATGCGGGAGAATGCAGAGAGCTGTAAAGACGCAAACCTCGTTTACGTGGCAAATCACATCGGTATCCGTGAGAGCCGCAAGCTGAAGGGGGTTCATATTCTGACCGAGGAAGAGCTGGTTGCCTGCAAGGATTTTGAGGATACCATCGCCCTCGGCTGTTATGATATCGATATCCATAACCCCACCGGAACGGGAACTTATATCTATAAATTCCAAGGGGATGATTATTACAAGATTCCCTATCGCTGTTTGTTGCCCAAGGAATACGATAATATGCTGGTCGCGGGACGATGTCTTTCCGCCGATCACGCCGCTCATTCTTCGGTGCGTATCATTCCCATCTGCGCCAATATGGGCGAGGCGGCGGGTATTGCGGCGGCAGTCTGCAAAAAGGACGGCACCAATGCCCATACCGTAGACGTCCAAAAGGTACGCAATACCTTGCTTGAGAAGGGAGCAATATTATGACGGGGATCAACGAAGGGGAGGAAGCGGAGTTCCTGGTTCCGGTCGGCCTTACGGGAAACTGGCAGACACCGGAGGATGTTGCCGCTACTGTTACACAGCAGCACGAACGGTACGGGTTGAAACGGTTTGCGCTGGCCGCGCCCGGCTTGGCATGGAGATACAAAGGATATCCTGACGTAACGGTCTATGAGCAGTTTGCCGAAATCTTTTGTCGGGTACGTGAATTGTTAAAGGGTCGGGATCTGGCTCTCGGTTGGTGGAGCTCTGTCAATTTGAAGTCCGGCAGACACCCGGATATTCAGCCCGTTGTAAGGGGGGACGGAGAAGAGCATCCCTTTGCCAACTGCCCCTCCGATGACGAATTTAAGGAACGTCACGCGAAAAATATAGCTACGTTCTGTCGGATCGCAAGGCCGGATTTTATCATTATTGAGGATGATTACTGTATCAGTGCGGCGGCAGGCAAATACGGCTGTTTTTGCAAAAACCATCTGGCTGAATTTGAAAAACGTGTGGGAAGACGTTATGAGCGGGAAGAATTGGTGCGCATTTTCGGAAAAAAGGAGCAGGACTCCATTGAGCTTCTGAAACGGTACAAGGAAATGCTCAAGGACACTATGGTGGATTTTTCTGTTCAGATCAGACGGGAATTGGACAAGCAGACACCGGAAATCCCGATCTGTCTTGCCCAAGCAGGAACCATTGACAACGACGGAAATGCAACAGAGGCGGTTTGTCGGGCACTGGCAGGCAAGAATCACCGTCCTCTTTGTCGACTTTACGGTGCCTATTACAATGGCGGCGAGATCAAAAATGTTCCCGAACTGCTGTACCACGCCGTTTACTGTAAGCAGCATATCAGTGAGGATTTTGGGCTTTATCATGAATCGGATACCTATCCGCATACGCGCTTTTTCACCTCGGCAAGAATGATGAAAACTTATTTGGGAATTACCTATTCTCAGGGGCTTATCGGTTCTGTTTTTCAGACCCAGCAGCATTTGGACGATCCCGGTGAGGAAACTGCCTACGGTGAAATGCTGAAAAGCGAGCGTGCTCGCCTGACGGAGCTGATCAAAACGGTATCGGGCTGTACGCCCATGGGGGTGGAGATTCCTTATGATCCGTTTTATAATTTTATGGAGGAAAGCAGAAATCCGCTTTGGGTAAGACCGGTGACCGCCTTTGGTATCCCCTTTGTCACCACCCCTGCCAAAACGGCATTTCTGGATGAGGTGAGCGCAAAGTATCTCGGCGATGATGAACTGAAACGCTATCTGTCCGGCAATCTCTTTTTAGACGGGGACGCGGCCTATCACTTGACACAACGGGGATACGGCAGATATCTGGGCGTTTCGGTCGGGGAGAACGCCGTTACGGACGAGATGAAGTACGATTTTGCGGCAAAGGAAGTGATTCGGCCGCCCTTTGACCAATATTCCGTGGGTAAAAATATGCCTGCGGCACATACCTATGCAAAGGGGAAAAATGGCATCCCCAGAAGTATGACCCACCTCGAAGAAAAGACAGAGATCATCAGCGAGGTTCTTTCCTGCGAAGGAATCCCGTTTACCGTCGGGATGACACGCTTTGAAAACGAGCTGGGCGGTCGGGTCGTGGTGATGGGGATGACCTTGAGAGGGAACGGCTCGCAATCGCTGTTCAATTACCGCCGTATGAGGCTGTTTGATCAACTGCTTTTATGGGGAAATGCGGAAATTCCCTTTGTGAAAAACGAGCCGTATCTCCATCTGATCGCCAATAAGGGCGGAAGCGATAAGGATTTTTCCTATCAGATGACGGTGATCAATCTGGCGGAGGATACGGTGAGCGGTGCAGAAATATATCTGCCGGAATGTATGCGGAATAAAGAAATTCTGTATCTTACCGCTGACGGATGCTGGGAAAAGGCGGATATTGTCGAAACCAAGGATGGGATGATGATCAAGCATCCGTTGGAAATCTGTGAACCGTTGTATCTAACATTCAGATAGAGGAAAGAACCTGCTTCGGCAGGTTCTTTTTTATATCCCATCATACAATCACCGCTACGGCATCAGCATCCATACATTGATATCCATCAATGTATGGATGCTGTCCGAACGTCAATAATTAGAGGAGCATTGATGCACATCAATGCCTTGCGATGACTATACATTGATGAGCACCGATGCTTGGCGTTGACATATACATTGATCAGTATCAATGCCTTGAGATAACTATACATTGATGAGAATCAATGTCTTGATATAATTATATATTGATGAGTATCAATGCGTTGCGATAGTTATACATTGATGAGTATCGATGCTTGGTGTTGACATATGCATTGATGAGTATCAATGTTTGGCGTTAGCATATACATTGATCAACATTGATGCTTGGTGTTGACAAATACATTGATGAGCATCGATGCCCTGCGATAGCTATACATTGATGGAGATCGATGTTGGGTTTGGCATATGTATTGATGAGAAGCGAGGTTCTGATGGGGTATTTTAGAGGGGAGGAGTATGTAGATTTAAAGCATCGTGCAGATATTGACAAATTCACAAAAAATGTTATCATTTATACATTGATGATCATCAATGTATAGGAGGGACGAAGATAACTATGAGCGATCAGGAGTTGATCCAATGTTTGAAAGTAATGGCGGATCCGATACGCTATGCTATTTTAGATATGCTTCGAGAGCGACCGGCGCACTCTTATGAGCTTTTAGCCGGATTATCCATTACACAACCGACACTTTCTCATCATATGAAGGTATTGCGAGAATCCGGGTTGGTAACCGTTATACAGGAACCGCGCTGGAAAACCTATGCATTAAATGAAATAAAACTCGGCACACTCATCCGACAATTAGAAGAATTCTTGAAGTGAGACGGAGTCAATATTTCTCTTTTTCATTTGAATATTTTGCGGGATAAAGAGAGTCTTTAGCATTGTGTCCCGAAGGACACAATGCAGCGATATAAATCCCTTGCAGGATTTGCGATATGGCAAAGCTGCGATATGTCCTTTTTGCGCGATATGTGCCTTACGGCACGGGATAGGGGATTTATATCATATCGCATTTACCGATCGGTAAATATATCGTTTTTTCGTCAGAAAAAATATCGCATTGCGAAGCAATATATCGCCAAAATAATTACTACCTGAAAAAGAGCTTTGTTTTCTCTTCTTCGGGTAGTTTTGTTTTACACTATTACAAGCAGGAATTTTGTATGCCAAAATTTCACGTTCTTTATAAAAAACTGACCTTAAGTAATCTACTCTTTAGCATTGTGTCCCCAAGGACACAATGCAGCGATATAAATCCCTTGCAGGATTTGCAATATAGCAAAGCTGCGATATGTGCCTTGCGGCACGGGAAAGTGGATTTATATCATATCGCACATTGACCTTGGTTTTAAAATATGGTATGATGATAAAAAATAGTAGAAGCGGAGAAGAGGATGCATTTTTTAGAGCGGTTGATAACGGAAAACGGCATCGCCTGGGTGGTCGGTCAGGGCTTTGGCATACTGGCGATCATCCTGGGATTTATTTCCTATCAAGTGCGGACGCAGCGTCAAATTTTGTTTATGCAAAGTATGGTCGCGGTGGTGTTTAGCATACATTACTTTTTGATCGGGGCTTATTCCGGTATGGCGATGAACGCCTTGAATATCGCTCGAAATATTTGCTACGATTATCGGGTGAGAAAGGGCATCTGCAGTAAGCTGATTCCCATCGGCTTTGTTGTACTGCAGGCGGCGATCTGCAGCTTGACTTGGGAAGCGTGGTATTCGGTATTTGTGATGCTGGGGATTTGCATCAATAGCTATTGTATGTCTTTTTCAGATCCGCAAAACGTGCGAAAAAGCATTCTTGTGACCTCGCCGATGGTGCTGACCTACGATGCATTTGCCCGTTCGGTGGGCGGATTTATTTACGAAGCGGTGGCGCTTGCTTCTGCAATGATTGGAATTTTGAGAAATAGGGGGAAGAAAAAATGAAACTGATTATCTTTGCCGATCTGCATTATTATGCGGGAGATCGCGAAACTGCCATTTTTGGCAAAACAAAAAAATTGACCCAATATGCCCCGTCGATGCTGGAGCAGCTGATCGAGAAGGTCAACGGCGAGTATAAGCCTGATGCCGTCATCAATTTGGGGGATTCCATTCAGGACGGCAACGATCATGATGCCGATATCATCAGCCTGAAAAAAGTGGCGGAGAAGGTCAAGGAATTTGAATGCCCTTATTATATGGTATTGGGCAACCACGATATGAAGATGTTTGACTCCAAGCGGGAGGCGGAAGAGATCTTCGGCTTTGATCGCTTTACCTATTCGGTGGATCTTTGCGGGTATCATCTGGTCTTTATGACTAATGATCTCAAGCCCGAGCTGGGCACCGCAGGCGGCGGGACGGTCAAGACCCACGCGATGGCGGAGGAGGATATCGCGTGGTTGCGGCAGGATCTTGCAAAGAATGAGAAGCCCTGCATCATTTGTACCCACTATCCCTTTACGGGCGATACCTGGAAAAGTCCCTATGCGTTGATTGAAAATCGGGACAAGCTTTTTGAGATCATGGATCAGGATCCCCGGCTCATTGCGGTCTTTTCGGGTCATACCCACGTCGCCTATAACGAAGAACGGAAAGGGGTCAAGCATATCATCTTCGGCTCGCCCACCGCAGACCTTACCGAATGCGGCACCCCCGACGCGGTCTACTATGAAGTGGATATTGAGGGGGATCAGATCAACGTCACCGAGCATTTGTTTGAGGTACGGGAATGAATCGTTTAGTTGGTATTTCTATTGGAGAATTGCAAAGAAAATACGGAGATCGACGGGCACTGGAGATCGCTCGAGAGATTGGTGCCGATGCCATTGATTTTAATTTGAAGGCAGAGCCCTATGAGGAGGGCTCGGTTTATAATCAGCCCGACGAGGCGATTGCTGCCTACTATCGGGAGTTGGGGGAGTATGCGGCTTCCTTGGGGTTGGTAGTTTCCCAGACCCACGGTCGGTGCAAAAGCTTTTGCGGAGAGGCGGAATGGGATAGGGTGACGGTGGAAAAATGCCGTCTGGATTGCCTTGCCACCGCCGTCTTGGGCGCACCGGTCTGCGTCATCCACAGTGTAGCCACCGGCTCGGTGGGGCCGGATGCAGACCCGCAGTATATGCGGGATCTGAACCACTCTCTGTTTATGACCATCCTGCCTTTTGCCAAAGAATACGGCGTGAAGATTGCGGCGGAAACTTTTGGTGATTCCGCCAAGCACGGCTGTGTTGATTTCTTTGGAAATATTGATGAATTCATTATGGCCTGCAAGCGGATCGAGGAGACGGAGCTTGCTCCGTATTTTACCGTCTGCGTGGATACGGGTCATTCCAATAAGGCGATGCGGTTTGGCAACCCCACCCCTGCCGACGTCATTCGTCGGATCGGCGGTCGCACCACTATCCTGCACTTAAATGACAACGATACCCTTACCGATCAGCACAAGATCCCTATGACGGGGTGCATCGATTGGGAGGACGTTTTCAATGCTCTGGATGAGGTGGGCTATAACGGTGTTTACAATATGGAGCTGAGCCTCAAACATTTCGGCGAGGCGTTTTTGATCGAGCACGCCGCCTTTGCGGTGCAGGTGATGCGGCATTTATTGAATACGAGGTACGGAAAATGACCACCTTTCAGAAATTAGACCGTCTGACCGCCTTGGTGCGGGCAGATGAAAGCCTGCGGCAGGCATTGCTGGCAACGCAAAACTCGGCGGAGCCGATCTTGGATTTTTGTGCGCTGGCGCAGGAGGCGGGAATAGATCTGGCAGCAGGGGAGCTTTTCGCGGTGGGATTGGAATATTCCGATAACCAGTGCAAAAGCACCAACGGCGGCAATCCTTCTCCCTATGAAGCCTTCGATGATGCCTATGAAAATTTCATTTTTTCTATCAAATAAAAAGCAGGAGAAAGACTTGTTCTTTCTCCTGTATATTTTTACGCAAAAATGAAATAACCCTCGAAATGTTCCGCTTTCTCGTCACAGAATCATTTCGAGGGTCATTTCGTTGAACTTGCAGGTTCCAACATGGTGTACCTCACTTTCTTTGATTTTTCAGGCTCGTTTCCTCTTTTCGGTCGGGCTGTGTCCTAATGTTCCAAAGATCCTTCCAAATCTATGTCAATTTTTTGTCCCGCACTACGGTGCGGCTTTAGAGCGGCGACCTTTCGAGCCTTCTTTGAAGTTTTCCTTCTCTTCGATTATAGAATACCATACTTTTTTCTGTTTTTCAATTCGCAAAAACCCATAAAATTTCAAGAAAAATTTTATTTTATTTGCGAATTGACAAGTATGAATCATTTTTGATATAATAAATTTGTTGGGCGTCATTTGACGCCTTTTTTGTTGCCCGGAATAGAATATAGTATGGAATTGAGCCGTCTATTTGAGAAGTGTATGACCACACCGTATATTCACGTGGAAAATGGGGCGAGCTTTGCTGCGGAGCAGCCGGGCAATCGGCTGCAGCTTTATTTTGAAGCCTCCCACGGAGCTACCGACTGGAAAAACAATCTGGATTTTCCCGCCAAACCATATCGGCGGATGGATGATCGGATATGGTTTGCCCATCAAGGCTTTTTGAAGGTCTGGAAATCAGCGGAGGAGTATCTGGAGGAGATGATCAAAGACCCTGCGATCAGGGAGATCGTCATTGCCGGCTATTCCCATGGCGCGGCGTTGGCGGTGCTCTGCTATGAATACGTCTGGTTCCACCGCCCTGACCTACGCACTCGATTGACCGGATTTGGATTCGGTTGTCCTCGGGTGGTCTGGGGGTTTGCACCAAGGGAACGCTGGGCAGGGTTTACGGTAGTGCGCAATACGGATGATCTTGTTACCCATCTTCCTCCTGCGGTACTGGGGTATACCCATATTGGGCATTTACTGGAGATTGGGGAAAAGGGACGCTATTCTTCCATTGATGCGCATCGCCCGGAAAATATTCTGACTGAACTAAAAAGATATGAGCTGCTTTTGCCAAGTGTCTAAATGAGCATTTGACAAAAGAAGCTCATATTTTTTATTTTTGATAAAAGCTTTTTGCAATGTGTACCGCGTCCATAGCGTTCTTTCCGTAGAAATCCGCGCAGATCATCTTGGCATAGTCCTCGTTGAGAACGGCACCTCCCACCATTACCTTGATGGTAGGGTCTGATTCGTGGATCAGTCGGATGGTTTCTTCCATGGCAGGCACAGTGGTGGTCATCAGCGCGCTGAGTCCCACCAGTCGGCAGTCGTGCTTTTGCGCCGCCTCTAAAACTCGGGCAGGCTCTACGTCCCGTCCCAGATCGATCACCTTAAAACCGTAACTTTCCAAAAGGACCTGCACGATATTCTTTCCGATATCGTGGATATCCCCCTTGACCGTCGCCAGCAGGATGCTTTCTCCGTTTTCTGCGGCGGCGGGCATTTTTTCTTTGATTCGAGCAAATGCTGCGTTTGCAGCCTCGGCACTCATCAGCAGCTGGGGCAGGTATGCCTTTTTCTGCTCGAAAGCTGCTCCGATCTCGTTGAGGGCGGGGATGATCTCTTCGTTGATGACTGCCAGCGGCTCACGCTCTGCCAGTGCGGCATCGGCGGTGATGACGGCGTCCTCCTTCATCCCTTTGACCACTGCGTACCGCAGACTGATATCGGTCGGCGCGGCATTGGATACGGCGGGGGCGGATTGATCCGCATAAGCGATAAAGTCCTTGCAGGCGGGATCCATTCCCCGCAGAGCGCGGAAGGCGTACCAGCTATCCATCATCCCTTGAGAGAAGGGGTTCATAATGGCGCAGTTGAGTCCGTTTTCCATCGCGCATACAAAGAAGGCGGCATTGATTTTTTCACGGGCGGGCAGCCCGAAGGAGACATTGGAGACACCGAGGCTGGTATAAAAACCGTCCGCACGCAAAAGGCGGATGGCGTTCAGCGTCACTGCGGCACTTTGAGGATCGGAGGAGACTGTCAGAGCCAGGGGATCGACGATGATATCCTTCTTTTGAATGCTGTATTCCGCCGCCCGTGCGGCAATTCTCCGCGCGATGGCAAGTCTCCCTTCGGCAGTGGCGGGAATACCGGTGCTGTCCATCGTGAGGGCAATGACCGATCCGCCGTATTTCTGCACCGAGGGGAAGACGGCATCCATACTTTCCGCCTCGCCGTTGACGGAATTGATCAGCGGCTTTCCGTTATAGACCCGCATTGCATCTGCCAGCACTTTGGGGTTTGCGGAGTCCAGCTGGAGAGGAAGATCGGTGACTGCCTGCAGAGCGACCACTGCTTTTTTCATCATTTTTTGCTCGTCAATTTCAGGCAGACCCACGTTGACGTCCAGAATCTGCACCCCCGCGTCTGCCTGACGGATCCCTTCGTTGAGAAGATAGTTCATATCCTCGTTGCGGAGGGCTTCTTTTAATTTCGGCTTGCCGGTGGGGTTGATCCGCTCCCCGATGAGCAAGGGCATCTCTCCCACTTCTACCGCGTGAGTATAGGAGGAGACGACGGTTTTATTCTTTGGCTTGGGCAGAGTGTAGGGAATGCACGCGGTCTTTTCCTTCATCGCTTGGATATGGGCAGGGGTGGTACCGCAGCAGCCGCCCGGAATGCAGCCGCCCTTTTGCACGATCTCTTCCATACAATCGGCAAATTCCGCAGGAGTGACGCTAAAGACGGTCTCGCCGTCTCGGATTTGGGGTAGCCCCGCATTGGGATTGACAATAATGGGCAAGGAGGCGCAATCTGCAAGCTGCTCCACCACCGCCAGCATCTGGCGGGGACCTAAAGAGCAGTTGATGCCCAAAGCATCTACCCCCAAGCCCTCCAGCAGAGCCACCATAGCGGCGGGGTCTGCGCCGGTCATCAGCTTGCCGCTGCCGTCATAAACATTGGTGACGAAGACGGGCAGATCGGTCTGCTCCTTTGCCGCAAGAACAGCGGCTTTGGTTTCGTAGCTGTCGTTCATCGTTTCGATGAGGATCAGGTCTGCGCCGTATTCGGCTGCCAACTTCGTATTGGCGGCGAAAAGCCCCACCGCCTCTTCAAAGGGGAGATCGCCCAAAGGCTCCAGCAGACGGCCTGTGGGCCCGATGTCGAAGGCGATGTATGCTTCCTCCCGTCCTGCAACCGCCGCCTTGGCGCAGTCCATCGCGGCGCGGATCAGTTCACGGTAGTTTTCATATTTATCCCGATTGATGCCAAAGGTATTGGTCTTGATGATATTCGCTCCCGCATCCAGATAAGCAGAATGCAGAGCGGTGATCTTTTCGGGGGCGGTAAGATTCCATATCTCGGGCGGCTGACCTGCGGGCAGACCTAAAGCCTGCAGTACCGTTCCGGTACCGCCGTCGAAGTAAAGTCGTTTTGTTTTGAGAAGTGTACGAATATCAGTTTTCATATTTGATCCCCATAATGGCAGTGATGGACTTGGTAGGTACCATCAGCAGATTTTTGGTAAGGGTAATTCCGATGGCTTGCCCCTGCAGAAAGCGGAGCAGCGGCTCTTGATAGGAGAGGGAGAGATCACCGTAGCCCGGGCTGTATCGCTTAGCGCAGTTCAGCGTCCCCTTTAATTCATCCTCCGCCAGTTGGCAAGCGGCATCCGCAAGGGTGGAGGCGAGGGCGTCGGTGATGAAATGCTCCGCCGTGTCGGACACGGATAGCCGCATCAGCAGGCGATCCACGCCGATCCCTAAAGTGACCGCAAATAAAAAGGCTTCGTTGCAGCCCTCCAGATTTTTGGCAAGACTGCGGCTTTGAATTTTCCCAAAGCCCAGCTCCAGCGTGTCGCTTTCCCGCAGGATGGGCACCCGCCGAAAGGAATAACGGCAGGTGATGACCTTCCTTAATTCCTGCAAACAGTGCTCTGCTCCCTCCACCGGGAGTCGGCTTTGCAGACGGGCGCGCAGTTCAATGGGATCGGGTTGCAGGCAGAGGGCGTCGATCTCGCGGATCATTTGATGATCTCCGAAAGGTTGCGCTTGATGGCCTCCGCCACGTCGGGCTTATTCATAGAATAAACGTGTACCGCGTTGATGCCGTTGGCAAGCAGGTCGATGATCTGCTCGGTGGCATAAGCAATACCCGCCTGCTTCATTGCCGCAGGGTCATCGCCGTAGCGGTCAACGATGCGGATAAACCGTTGGGGCAGAGAGGTGCCGGAAATGGCGCAGATGCGCTTGATCTGGCGGGGGTTGGTCACAGGCATAATACCCGCTACCACAGGGACGTTTATCCCCGCCTTGTACATCCGATACATAAAATTATAAAGAATATTATTATCAAAAAACATCTGGGTGGTAAGAAACTCGCAGCCGCTTTCCACCTTGATCTTCAGACTGTCGATATCCGCAGAGCTGTTTGCACTTTCCGGGTGGCTTTCGGGGTAGCAGGCTCCGCCGATACAAAATCCGCCGAAATCGCGGATGGCACGGGTCAGATCGCTGGCATAGCGGAAAGAAAGATTTTCCGCGCTCATCCCCTCGGGCAGATCTCCCCGCAGGGCTAAAATATTTTCGATCCCCATCTCCTTGAGGGCGGTCAGCTGATCGCGGATGGTCTCCTCGGAGGCGTGGATACAGCTCAGGTGCACCAGCGGAGTGGTGCCGCTGTCCAGAAGGGATTTTGCGATATCAAAGGTATACTGAGAGGTGCTTCCGCCTGCGCCGTAGGTGACGCTGATATAGCTGGGATCGAGATTTCCGATGGCTTGCGCCGCTTCTGCCACCTCGTGAAAGGCGGCGTCGGTCTTGGGGGGAAAGACTTCAAAGGAAAGACTGGGCTTTCCGTTGCGGATTCTTTCTGAAATTTTCATAAAATCACTTCTTTTTTATTATTATAGTTAAATTAATAATAGCACAGCATTTTTCGCATTGCAAGCAGATATTTCACATAAAGTATATGGGGTGAATTTATGAACAATCGGAAATTTTTTCAAAATGCAGTCCTGCTGACCGGTACCGGATTGGTACTGCGTGCGGCGGGTCTTTTGCTGCGGGTACTGCTGGCGAATGTGCTGGGAGAGGAGGGGATGGGACTATATTCCCTGACCTTCACCGTTTATAATCTTTTTATTACCCTTGCCCAATCGGGGATCGCGGCGGCGGTGACTCGGCTGGTGGCGCAGCATCTGGCATTGCGCCAGCAGGGAAAGGCGCGGGGCGCGCTTCGGGCGTGCCTGATGTGGGCGGCGATTCTCGGCGGCGGAGCCTGCCTTTTGCTGTTTGCGAGCAGCGACTTTCTTGCGGCACGCTGGATCGGTAACCGCGATTGCGCTTTTGCACTGCGGATGCTGGCGTTTTCCTTGCCTTTTATGACGGTCTCCGGTTGCTATGCGGGATATTTCGTCAGCCGACGGAATGTGCTGCCCGGCAGTCTCTCCCAGATTTTGGAGCAGGCGGTACGGCTGGGGATGGTAGTGCTGGCAGTTTTGGCATTTCGGGGTTATGGCTTTTCCGTACTGCTGGGTGTGGTGGTATTGGCGAATACCGTCTCGGAAGGGGTCTCCTGCCTCTTTTTGCTGATCGCTGACCGCCGCGACCCCTTGCGGGCAAAGCCGGAAAAGCCGGAGCGGGGGAGTATTCGCCGCATCGCACTGCCGGTGGCGGCATCCCGCTATCTTTCCACCGCCCTTCATACTACCGAGAATATCCTGATCCCCACCGCCATCGCCCGCTATAGCGGTAGTTATTCCCTCGGTCTGGCGCAGTTTGGTGCTCTCAAGGGGATGGCGATCCCCCTGCTCTTTTTCCCTGCCTCTTTTCTGACCGCCCTTTCCTCCCTCCTTGTGCCGGAGGTGACCGATACCTCCGCCCGTGCCGACTGGAAGTCCACCCGCTCCATCGTCTCCCGCGCACTGGAGATCACCATTACCCTTTCGGTGATGATCGGCGGTGTGTTTTTTATTTACGGCGATTCCTTGGGCGGCTTGCTCTTTCATAGTGATACCGTCAGTATGATGCTGCGGGTGCTGGCACCCATCACCCCCTTTATGTATATGGATACCATCGCAGACGGACTGCTTAAAGGACTGGATCGCCAGAGCAAGGCGTTGCGGAATAATACCATCGATTCTATTCTGCGGATCCTGCTTATTACGTTTGCAGTCCCTACCTTCGGTATCTATGGCTTTTTAGGGGTGATGGTCTTCAGCAACGTGCTGGTGGCGTCCCTCAATATGGGTACGCTGCTGAAGGCGTGCAGGTTGAGCTTTCATTGGAGGGAATGGGTGCTCCGTCCCTTGACGGCGGCAGGGCTTTCCTCGGCAGTATGGGCACTCTTACCCCTTCGGGGTACACTCTGGAGAATGATTCTCGGTGCCGGACTTTGGTGCGGGATCTATCTGCTATTTTATTGGTTGACACTTTCTGAAAAAAATTCTATAATAAGATCAAAGGGAGTGAGAAAGCGTGAAGCAAAGACTGCTGGAATGTTTTGAAGAAGTCCCCATTGTGGCGGCTGCCAAAAGCGCAGAGGAGCTGGAGAGATGTCTGGAGAGCAAAAGTGACGTTATCTTTTTGCTGTTTGGGGATATCTGTACCGTGGCGGCGCTGGTGGAGCGTGTCAAGACGGCGGGTAAGATCGCCATTGTCCATCTGGATCTCATCGACGGGCTTGCCCCCAAGGAGATCAGCGTGGATTTCATCGCCGAGGAGACATTGGCGGACGGCGTTATTTCTACTAAAAATTCCATTATTCGCTATGCCCACCAAAAGGGGCTTTTGACCATTCAGCGGTACTTTCTGCTGGATTCCCGTGTGTTGGAAAATATTGCAAAAAACGTATCCCCCGCAGACTTTTTTGAGGTCCTGCCGGGCGTGATGCCCAAGATCATCCGTCAGCTCGTGAGGACGACGGGTAAGCCTATCATCGCAGGCGGGATGATCCGTGATAAGGAGGATGTGATGGGCGCTTTGTCTGCGGGCGCAGTGGCCATCTCCTCGACGAACAGTGATGTCTGGTTTATGGAGTAAAGTAAAATGAAACTGAAATTTTTAGGTGCTGCCCACGAGGTTACAGGCTCCTGTACCTTGCTGGAGGCGGCAGGGAAGCGAATTCTGATCGACTGCGGTATGGAGCAGGGCGCAGATATTTATGAGAATTGCAGTATGCCCGTTTCTCCTTCGGAGGTGGATGCGGTCCTGCTGACCCACGCCCATATCGACCATTCCGGCAAGCTGCCTATGCTGGCGGCGCAGGGCTTTTGCGGCGAGATCTATGCCACCGGCGCGACGGTCAAGCTCTGCGGTATTATGCTGCAGGATTCCGCTCATATTCAGGAGCAGGAGGCACTCTGGCGTAACCGCAAAGCGCAGCGTTCGGGTGCGGAGCCGTATGTCCCCTTATATACGGTGCAGGATGCGCAGCAGACGATGCAGCTTTTTGTGCCCTGCAGCTATCATCGGGAATATTCCGTTGCCGATGGGATCACCATCCGCTTTCTGGACGCAGGGCATCTGATGGGCTCTGCCAGTATTGAGATTACTGTGCTGGAGGATGGGGAGCGGCACGTATTGCTCTTTTCCGGCGATCTGGGCAATGTGAACCGTCCTTTGATCCGCGATCCCGAAAAACCCTCTTATGCAGATACGGTCATCATCGAATCCACCTACGGCAACCGTCTTCACGGAGAGCGCAAGGACTATATCGGTCAGCTGACTGCAGTCTTGCAGGAGACCTTTGATCGGGGTGGAAATGTGGTGATCCCCTCCTTTGCGGTGGGCAGAACGCAGGAGTTTTTGTATCTCTTGCGGGAGATCAAGGAAAAAGGACTGGTTACGGGTCACGATGGCTTCCCCGTCTTTGTGGATAGCCCCCTTGCGGTGGAGGCGACCAAGATCTATTTCGACGATCTCATCGAGTACTACGATAAGGAAATGCTGGATCTGATCGAGCGCGGCATCAACGTGCTGGAGTTTCCCGGTCTGCAGGTTTCCGTTACCGCCGAGGAATCTATGGCGATCAATGAGAATCAGGTGCCGAAGGTCATCCTTTCCGCCAGCGGAATGTGTGAGGCGGGTAGAATCCGCCATCATTTGAAGCATAACCTTTGGCGGGCAGACAGTACGGTCCTCTTTGTGGGCTATCAAGCGGAGGGGACGATGGGACGTTACCTGCAGGACGGCGCGCCCGAGATCAAGCTTTTCGGTGAGACGGTGCAGGTCAAGGCCACCATTGCCACGATGGACGGCATCAGCGGTCACGCCGATCAGCAGATTATGCTGGATTGGCTGGGTGCTTTGCAGAACCGTCCCCGCGTGTATGTCAACCACGGCAACGATCTGGTCTGCGATGAATTTGCCGCCGTCATTCGTGAGCGGCTGGGCTTTGAGGCGACCGCCCCCTATAACGGTGCGGTATACGACGTTCGCTCCGGCATTTTGCTGGAGGAGGGCAATCGGGTTCGTCTGGAGAAACGGTCGGCGAAGAAGTCCCGCAGCGACTCCGTCTTTGAGCGGCTGATGAATGCGGGTAAGCGTCTGATGGCAGTGATCGAAAAGTGCCGCGGACGGAGTAATAAGGATTTGGCAAAGTTTGCCGACCAGATCAATCGGTTGGCAGATAAATGGGAGGAATAAAAAATGAAGATCTTATTTGCGGCAGATGTGTCGTTCAACTATTTCCCGTCCCTGCCCTCTGCGGCAGAGGCGGAGGCGATTATGCAGGAAACTGCCGCCTATTTCAAAAAAGCGGATTTCAGCATCCTCAATCTGGAGAATATCTTCGGTCAGCGTGAGGAGCATACCCCGATCGTTAAGGCGGGTCCTAACCTCATCTCCGATGAGCAGTTTTGTGCCTTTGTGGATACCTTGAATCCCACCGTTGTGGGACTGGCAAATAACCATAGTCGGGACTATGGCGACAGTGCGCTGCTTTATACCAAGCAGCTTTTGCTGGATAAGGGCTATCAGGTCATCGGCGCAGGTAAGAATATCGAAGAAGCCTATGAAGCCGCCATTTTAGAAAAGGACGGCGTGAAGGCTGCTATCATTGCGGTCAACGAGAATGAATTCGGCGTTGCGGATGTGGATGCGGCAGGGACTGCAGGTTATGATCTGACCCGTGTTACCAAGGCGATCTTCAAGGCAAAGGAGCAGGGTGCAACCCCCATCATTTATTTCCACGGCGGCAATGAGCATAATCCATTCCCCTCTCCGGGTAAGGTGGGACTGTATCGCCACTTCATCGATCTGGGTGCAAAAGCGGTCATTGCGATGCATACGCACTGTCCTCAGGGTTATGAGTTTTATGAGGGCTGCCCCATCGTCTATAGTATGGGTAATTTCTTCTTCCCCTCTGAAAACGAGAGACCGACCTGGAAGGTGGGCTATATGACCGAGCTGGAGCTGACTGCCGATGGCGCGAAGCTGGAGCTGATCCCCTATACCTTCCATTTTGATCATCATACGCCGATGAAGGGAGAGCAGAAAGCGCGCTTTATGGCGTATATTGAGGAACTGAACGCCCCCATCAAGGATCTCAAAAAGCTGCGGGAATATTTTGATAGCTGGTGTATGATCACCGGCTTGAAGTATGCGGGCTATCTGAGCTTTGGCCTCGAATCTGAGCCGGCGCAGCAGGCTCGGCTGAAGAATAGCTTCTCCTGCGAGGCGCATAACGAGCTGATCGGCAATACCGTCAAGATTTATTTCGAGGATCGGGTGGAGGAAGCCAAATCCAAGGTGGCAGAGATCGAGCGTCTGCAAAATATAGTGTTTTAAATCATAACCGCAAGAAGAAATTCTTGCGGTTTTTTCTTTTTTCTCTCATATAATAAAAGGAAAGGAGGGAAAGGAGATGCCGGAAGTCTACTTATCGCCGTCGCCCCGTCATTTTAATCGTGGCTACGGCACCTTCGGTACAGAAGAGGAGCGGATGAATCTTATCGCCGATGTGGTGGAGCTGGAATTGGTGCGAAACGGGCTGACTACCGCCCGTAATAACCCCGCCTACGATCTGCCTACAGTGGTCTCCGATGCCAATGCACAAAATTCCGATGTCTATGTGGCCATTCGGTCGGTCTTTTGTGATGCGGGGGTGCGGGGATCAAGGGTGTATTATTACCGCCCCGGTACCAATAGCCAGCGGTTGGCGGAGGATATCTATCGGCAACTCTCGCAGATCACCCCCACAGAGGATCGGGGGGTGGAGACTGGTCAAAACGTTTATGGCGGGCTTGGCTTTTACGAACTGCGGCGCACAAGGATGCCCGCCGTCATTGTGGAGGTGGGGTGCCACGGCAACCCGCAGGATGCGGATTTCATCGTTCGCAACGTCTATGAGATCGGGGTCGCCATCGCAGAAGGGATCCTCGATTACTTCGGATTGCCCTTTATGCCGCAGTCTGTGGAAGAGCAGCAAAGATTGAAAAATGAATATAATTCAGTATATTTATGAATAAAATTTATTATATGCGTATAATATTCAAGAAAAAACCGAAAAAATTTGAATTTAATGCTTGACAATTTGAATATTATGCATTATAATACAAACATCATCATTAAAAATTAATGAAAAGAGGAAAAAACTATGAACATGAAGAAAATTTTATGCCTGGTTCTGGCTCTGCTGATGGTCGTTACCTGCTTGGCAGGCTGCGGCGCAAAGAAGGATGATTCCAAGCTGGTTATGGCAACCAATGCAGAGTTCCCTCCCTATGAGTATATGGAAGACGGTAAGATCGTCGGTATCGATGCAGAGATCGCTGCCAAGATCGCTGAGAAGCTGGGCAAAGAGCTGGTTATCGAGAATGTGGACTTTGATTCCATCATCATCGGCGTGCAGGAAGGCAAGTATGATTTTGCTATGGCCGGTCTGACCGTGACTGAGGATCGTAAGGAGCAGGTTGATTTCACCGATACCTATGCGACCGGTAAGCAGGTCATCATCGTGAAGAACGATTCCAAGATCACCAAGGCAGACGATCTCTTCGCTGAGGGTGCGAACCATAAGATCGGCGTTCAGCTGGCTACCACCGGTGACCTGTACTGCACCTGGGATATCGAGGATGAGAAGCTGGGTACCGTCGAGCGTTACAATAAGGGCGCTGACGCTATTATGGCTCTGCAGTCCGGTAAGGTTGATTGCGTTGTAATCGATAATGAGCCTGCAAAGGTATTCGTTCAGCAGAACGAGGGTCTGAAGATTCTGGAGACCGAGTACATCATCGAGGATTATGCCGCTGCTGTCGGTAAGAAGAATCCAGAGCTGCTCAAGGATATCAACACCGCTCTGAAGGAACTGATCGCAGACGGTACCGTTAAGAAGATCATCGATACCTACATTCCTTCCGAGAGCAAGTAATTAAAACTAAAAAATACAAGGGCTGTATTGTTGCAGCCCTTGTAGTCTGTGAAAGGGAAAGTAATGCAAGAGTTTTTTCTGAAGTTGTGGCGCGATTTCCACACAGCGTTTATCGAGGATAACCGCTGGAAATATATTGTAGAGGGTATTCAGAATACGCTGCTCCTCACCTTTTTTGCGCTGATTTTGGGCGTGGCTTTGGGTGTTGTCATCGCGGCGATCCGCTCTACATATGATAAGCAGTATAAGCATATGACCGGCATCGCAAAGCCGCTTCTTGCGGTGGGCAACTGGATCTGTAAGGTCTATCTGACCGTTATCCGCGGTACTCCGTCTATGGTTCAAATCCTGATCATCTTCTTTATTATTATGGCAAGCTCCAATAATAAGATGCTCTGCGGTGTGATCGCATTCGGTGTCAATTCCGGTGCGTATGTGGCGGAGATCATCCGCGGCGGTATTATGAGTGTGGACCCCGGTCAGAGCGAGGCAGGGCGTTCCTTGGGCTTCGGCTATGTCCAGACGATGTGGTTTATCGTTATCCCTCAGGCGTTTAAGAGCATTCTGCCTGCTTTGGCAAATGAGTTCATCGTCCTTTTGAAGGAGACGGCAATCGCAGGCTATGTGGGCGTCACCGACCTGACTCGCGGTGCGAATATTATCCGTGGTGTTACCTATCAAAGCTTCTGGCCTCTCTTGGCGGTAGCGGCGATATATCTGATTATGGTAATGTTTTTCTCTTGGTTGGTAAGCAAGCTGGAGAGGAGGTTGCAGAATAGTGAACGGTGACACTTTGATTCAGGTCAAGGACCTGAAGGTGCATTATAAAAACGGCGCAATCAAAGCGCTGGACGGCGTGGACATTGATATCAAGCGCGGTGAGGTCGTGGTGGTCATCGGTCCTTCCGGCAGCGGTAAATCCACCCTGCTCCGCAGTCTCAATCTGCTGGAGACTCCCACTGCGGGCGAAGTGATTTTCGACGGTGTGGATATCAACAGTAAAAAGGTCAATATCAATCTCCATCGGCAAAAGATGGGAATGGTTTTTCAGCATTTTAATCTCTTCCCCCATATGACCATCCTGAAGAATATGACCATCGCACCTATGCGGCTGAAGAAAATGACGAAAGCCGATGCAGAAGCCAAGGCGATGGAACTTTTGGAGCGGGTCGGCCTTGCTGATCGCGCCAAGGCGTATCCCAGCCAGCTCTCCGGCGGGCAAAAGCAGCGTGTTGCCATTGTCCGTGCCCTTTGTATGGATCCGGACGTGATGCTCTTTGATGAGCCTACCTCTGCGCTGGACCCCGAAATGGTCGGCGAGGTGCTGGACGTTATGAAGCATCTGGCAAAAGAGGGAATGACGATGGTGGTGGTGACCCACGAGATGGGCTTTGCACGTGAGGTGGGCAGCCGTGTCGTCTTTATGGACGGCGGTAAGCTGATCGAGCAGGGAACCCCCGATGAGATCTTCACCAATCCGCAAAGTCCTCGTTTGCAGGACTTTTTGGCAAAAGTTCTTTAAAAAAATTCAAAACGGGGGTTGACAAGTCAACCCCCGTGTAGTAGAATAGAGTGGCTGTGGAGGCATAGCTCAGCTGGTTAGAGTACTTGCTTGACATGCAAGGGGTCACTGGTTCGATTCCAGTTGTCTCCACCATAAATAAAAGGACTACTTCGGTAGTCCTTTTATTTTTTAAGATTACAGCCACCAACCCCAAAATTGCCAGCAACAGCGCGGGCAGAGCCACGGCGGTGCCGTAGCGGGTGAATTTGCCGAAGGAGAGTCGGATATGATGGGCGCGGAGTAATTGCATCCACATAATCCCTGCCAGTGCCCCGATGGGGGTGAAAAAGGCACCTAAATTGGAGCCGATGATGCTGGCATAGAGGGCGGCTGTTTGCGTAACGCCGGTGAGATCGGCGGTGATGCCCGAAAAGAGGACGCTCATAGGGATATTGTTCATCAGATTGGCGGCGAGGAAAGAGGTGGTTCCATAACCCCAGCTGGCAGAGAGCGGGGATAAAAGCTCGGCGATCTGCTTGGTGACACCGTATTTTTCCAGTGCCAGCACCAGCGCGCCGAAAAGCGGTGGCAGCCAGTAAATGCTGATCTGTTCGTGCCCGATTTTGATCGATGGCTTAGTGAAAACCAGAGCGATCAGACCGAGGCAGGTTAATATACATACAATGGTTACAAAAATCATATTCTTAACTCAAAAACCACCAATTGAGCGGCGGGGACGGTGACACGATATTCGCCGTCCTTGATTTTTTGAACTTCTACCGATGCGGATTCGTAGAGCTTGGAAAGTTCGCCTTTTTCCTTGAGAGCGACGGTGACGGTGGCATCGGCAGCCTGGTTGATGGTGTCGCCCTCGGCGATGGTGCGGTGGTTGCCTTCATTGTTGAAGATGGTCAGATAGCGACCGTGCTCGTCCTCCGAGAGGATCCAATGGAGACCGTCCACATTGACGGGGAGCAGCTCCTTCACTTTGCAGCGGAGCATCTGCTCAAGGGCTTCAAGGTCGCTGCCGTTGATGATGGGCAGATCCGGATGCGCTTTGGCAAAAGCCCCGTCGGGGTCGGCATCGATCAGGAGTGCGTACTGCCGGAGCGCCGTCTCGGGTGCATCGGCATAGATGATATCAAAGTGATCCCCAAAGCGGGAATTTTGAATGGTTTTTCCCTCGTTGCCGTATTTTCCGGCTTCTTCGCCCTGAAAGACAGTTTTGATGACGTCCTGAATTTTTCCGAATCGGACGGCGGTGGCTTTATCGGGGGTGATCCGCAAAAAGCTATTGCTGGGAGTGCAGATGGGTCCCTTGAAGCCTGTCCCTATGTGGACGCAGTCCAGATCGCAGGGGAGGACGATGGCGAAGGGGATCTGCGCCTGCATCTTTTTATGATTTCGTGCAAAATTGATGAATTCCTTTTTGACCTTGCCGTAGGGGGAAAGGTCGTAGGTCTCCATATTGTAGAAGGAACGGACAAATCCCCATTCCTCAGCCCAAAACTCCGCGCCGCTCATCAGAGCGTGGAAGTACAGTCTGCGTTGCAGGAGTCGGGAAGAACCGCCGTTTTCACCGCAGGTGGTAAAATCGTCGCCAAATTGCTCCTGGGTGTAGTTCCAATCGTTGTAGGGGAGGTTGCCGTAGACGGGTTGGGTGTAGTTGGTGCCGTTCTCCGCCTTTTTCCAGCATTCGTAGTAGACGCCCCATTTTTTATTGTGTGCCTTTGCCATCCCGCGGGCAAGGGCGATCTGAATGCGGGTGTGGGCGGTCTGGTATCCGATCTCCGGCATAAAGACCTTGACTCCTGCTTTATGCTCCAATTGAAAGAGCAGCGAGCCGCCGTCGCAGGAGAGGATGTTGCCGTCGGTTTGCTCCAATCGCTTGAGGATCGTATTGTAAAGATCCTCCCGTACCTCCTCGATGGTGGTGGGGCGGGTGAGAACGGCGTATTCCTCGGGGGTGCCGTGGGTGAAGCGGTAGATGGGCTCATTTTGCGGGTTGGTGGATTCGGGGCTGAACATCTGCTCTCTGATGTTTTCCACAGTATAGGGAAGCCCCGCCATTCGTTGCATCAGCCGATTCCAATCGTTATAGCGATTGTTGCCGATCTCGTGAAGCTGGATGCCTAAAAACCATTCGCCCAAAAGGTCGTTGTATTCTTTGAGGAGGGCTTTATCAAAGGCGTAAGGATGATACTTGACCCCGCCGGTCAGACGATCGACATAAAAGGCGTACCCTTCCTTTTTCAGCATTTCGTAAAGGGTGCTGCCTTTGGCGGCAAGCGCGTTGAATTTTTTTCGGTTGGGCAGGGTGAAGATGTGCTGGATCTTCAGACCGCTATCCTCATTTAGAAAATTATTTTTGACCAAGCCTTCAAAATGATCCGGCTCGTAAACGTGAAAAATTTTCATAAAACCCCTCCTTTATCAAAGAAAATTATAGTGATTTTCGACCCTAAAGTCAATATGAAAAATATGTTGCAGGTTGGAAAATGCTATGATAAAATGTTGGTATGAAAATCATCAGAAGTAATCGAAAGACCATATCGTTATCTATCAATAAAGAGGGTCAGCCGGAGGTGCGGGCACCGCGGTATTGCTCCGATGCGGTGATTGCTGCATTCATTGAGAAGCATCGTGACTGGATCGAAAAGCATATGGCTGCCCACCGTACCTATACCGATGGGGAGATCGCCGCTCTGCGGGCGAAGGCGAAGGTATATATTCCCTTGCGGGTGGCGTACTATGCACCCTTGATGGGCGTCAAGCCGACGGGGATCAAGATCACCTCCGCCCGTACCCGCTACGGTAGCTGCAGTCCGAAAAACGGACTTTGCTTTTCTCTTTATTTGATGGAAAAAAGTGAGCGCGCCATCGACTATGTGGTGGTGCACGAGCTGGCGCATATCCTCCGTCGCGACCATAGCCCCGCCTTTTATCGCGAGGTGGAAAAAATTCTTCCCGACTATAAAAAACGAGTAAAGGAACTAAAAGGATGATCAAACGTTTTATTGCTTTTTATAAACCGCATATGAAGCTTTTCTGGGCGGATATGTTCTTTGCCATCCTCAGCGCATCCACTACTCTGGTGATTCCGCTGATGGTGCGGAACATCACCGGTGATTTCGTCCTCCGCGGGGGGCACGAAGCTTTGCGGCTGATCCTGCTCTTTGCCATTGGGATGGTGGCGTTCAT
>JAZQAQ010000103.1:0-6458 GCA_045545255.1 Eubacteriales bacterium
CAGAAAATACAACTGTCTTGGACTTTCCTATCCGATGCCGGACATCCCGGTTCCCGCTACCGAACTGGTTGCCTCGGTTGTAGAAAAAATGAGAACCATGGGATTACCCAATGTAGCGGTGGGATAGTATTCTAACACAAAAGGCTTGACCGATTTGGTCAAGCCTTTTGTGTTAAAATAAAGTAGTTATCCAATAAATTATTCCATAAATGACACTCGCCACCGTACCATACACAATCACAGGCCCTGCGATGGTGAATATCTTTGCGCCGAGGCCGAGGATCCAGCCCTCCTGCTTGAATTCCATTGCGGCACTGGTGATGGAATTGGAAAAGCCGGTGATGGGGATGATGGAGCCGCCGCCTGCAAATTTACCCAGCTTGTCGTAGACACCGATGGCGGTAAAGAGAGCACCTAAAAAGACCATACAGATGGGGAGCCAAAGTTTGACCTCTTGGGTATGGAGCCATATTTTTAAGAGGTCGCTGATCCCTTGACCGATGCAGCAGATTCCGCCGCCTACCAGAAAGGCAAAGATACAGTCCTTGACGATGGGGGAGTTGGGTGTTTTTTCTTTGAGATAGGTACTGTATTCCTGATTTGTCATGTTTTTCACCTCAAGTACATTATTTGCGACGAAAATCAAAATATACAGAAAAAAGCAGAGAAGACCACTGAGGATCTTCTCTGTTTTTATAATGGAATTTTTGCCATCGGCAAAAATCAACCGAAATTATTCTTTAAATCTACAATCCTTGCTTTCAGCAGCTCCGCCTCCTCCTTCAGGTGAGTGACCGCCAAAATCGGACCCTGCCATTCCTCGCTGATGAGGGCGGCAGTCAGCCGTTTGGTTGCGTCATCCAGTCCGTTAAAGGGTTCATCCAGTACCAGGATGGGGGCTTGGGTACAGAGCGCGCGGGCGATGGCAACTCGGCGGCGCATTCCGCCGGACAGTGCGGCGGGATAATGATGCAATTCTGCGCCTAATCCTAATTTTTCTAATAAAACCTTGGCCTTTTCCGGATCTCCCGCAAGAGCCGCATTTTGCAAAGCGGTTTTATGCGCCAGCAGTCGATCTTCTTGAAATACTGCAGCCACGGGGATCGGGCGGTGAAGGACTTCACCCGCTTGAGGTGTTTCCAGTCCCATCAAAAGACGCAGAAGGGTGGTCTTGCCGCAACCGGAGGGACCCATCAAGGCGAGCCGCCCGTCAAGGGCGAGGGAAAAATCGGTAAAAATCTGCTTATCCCCGTAGGAAAAAGAAATGTTCTTGAACTCAATCATACTTTTTCTCCTTCCAAAGGGTATTTAAAATCAGTTCCAGTCCTAAAGAAAGCAGCGCGATCACCACAGTCAGCGCAAAGACATAAGGAGTCTCCAACTGCAGCTTTGCCCCCTGCAAAAGATCACCCAAGGAGGCGTCGGGTCGGCAGATGACCTCTGCGGCGACGCCGCTTTTCCAAGCAAAGCCCAGTCCTGTTACGCAAGCGGTGCGAAAATAAGGGGCTAAGGCGGGCAAGCGGATCTCCAGCCAGATCTTACGGCGTGAAAGTCCAAGCACCTTGCCCATCTCCAGCTCTTTGACGTCGGTATTTGCCATGGCGGTGCGGACGTTGCCCCAAAAGAGGGGGAGCACCATCAAAAAGGAGATAAAGACCGGCAACCAAGGCGTTTGGATCCAGACCAGTGCCAAGATGATAAAGGATGCTACCGGCACCGAACGGATCAAGTGTAAAAGAGGCGAAAAGAGCCAGTCGAAGGGCGGGCATCGGTCGGAGAGGACGCCGCCCAGTGAGCCGAGGATTGCCGCCAGCCCGAAGCCGCAAAGGATTCGCAGCATAGAAAGGGCGGTCGCCATCCAAAAATCCGAGGTAGATACCAGTGCTCCGAGGGCGGAGAGGGTCTCGGCGGGGGTGGGGACCAGCAATTCTTGGTTGATGATCAGGCTGATGACCGTCCATAGCGCGATCCAGATCAGCGTACCGACGGTTTTTTTGAGCCAGTTGGGGATTTTTTTCATTGCTTCATCCAATCCTTCAGGGCGTCAAGAGCGGCGATTGCATCTCGGCGTCCCAAATCGTATTGTGCTTCTAATCGAGCAGGGTTATGCTCCATCCTTTGGATCCCTAAGTCCTCCGACGGACGGATCACAAAGATCTCACCGCTCTTTTCCAGATCTTCGATGCGGCGCAGGGTTTTGTTATAGGCGGTGTGTCGATGGATCAGCGCATCTGCAAACTTGGGATATTTGCGGTAAAAAAGGCGGGCGATTTTGGGATTTTGCGGCTTTTTTTCATAGCCGGCGCACTGGGTCAGTACCACGATGTTGCGGTCGTATCCCATCTTACGAAAGGCGTCGATGGGGATGCTGTCTGCCACGCCGCCGTCCAGCAACTTGCGTCCGTCCCGCTCCACGATCTTGGAGACATACGGCATCGATGCCGAGGCCAGCATATAGTCCATTTCCGTCCTCAGGTCGGTGCAACGCTGATAGACCGCTTCTCCCGTTTCCAGATCGGTGCAGACTGCATAATAGGGGATCCCGCAGTTTTTGAAGGTATCGTAGTCAAAGGGATCCAGGCGATCGGGCAGATCGTGGTAGCAGAACTTTTCTCCTACCAGGCTGCCGGTGAGCAGGAGAGAGCGAAAGCTCATAAACTTCCAGTAATTGCAGTATTTTTTGTAGTATCGGATGGTACGCCCCGGCTGATTACCCAAGTATACGCTGCCGTGGATGGCACCGGCGGAAACGCCGATGAGTCCGTCGGGCAGGAGGTGATTTTCCATAAAAACATCCAATACGCCTGCGGTATAAATGGCGCGCATTGCGCCTCCTTCTAATACGAGTCCGAGCATAAATAACCCCCTTCTTTCTCCCGAGCGGGAGAAAGAAGGGGGGCAAAATTAAGCGCCGTAATAGAAGTCTGCTTCGGGCATTGCACCGCCGATGGATGCGGGCTTTGCATCAAAGAGTACCTTCAGATATCCTTCCAGACCTGCCTTCATATCCGCTCCGGTCACATAGGTGATATTACAAAGCGGGATTGCCTTCTCCGCAATGGCGGCGGAGGGGATGATCTTATAGGTCTCGCAGAGGGAGGCGGCTTCAGCCACATTGCTGTTTACCGCTTCTACAGAGGCCTTGTAATCTGCCAAAAAGGCATCCACGCTCTTTTTGTTTTCTTTTAAAAATTCATTGCGCACCACCAAGCAACCCATCATCAACTGGCTGTCGGAAGCCACTTCGCTCCATTCCTGGGTCATATTGAGTACAACCTTAAAGCCGGTCTTTGCGGCAGCGGAGGTGGCGGCGGGCTGGGGAACCATGGCGACCTCTGCCTCACCGGACGCCATTTTGGCGACCAGCTCATCGTTGGTGGCTACGAATTTGATCGTTGCCTTCACATTGTTTTTCTTCAGAAGATACTCCAGAATAAACTGGGGATTGGCACCCTCGCCGGTGGAATAGATGGTCTTGCCTTCAAGGTCTTTGAAGGTCTTGACGGTGCCGGTCTTGTCCATCATATAAAGGACACCTAAGGTGTTGACGCAGAGGACGGTCACACCGCTGTTGGTCTTTTTATAGAGGGCAGAAGCCACGTTGGTGGGTACTGCCGCAATATCTGCCTCTTTATTGGCGATCTTACCGATGACTTCATCGGGAGCGGTGGTGAGGGTGATGTCGTAGTCCTCCATCAGATGCACCATTCCCACGCCGGTGGGACCGCTGATGGCAAAGATCTTGGGCTTGGGGCCTGCATCCTTTGCACAGCCCGTTACCATCATCATAGCACAAGCCAAGGCTAAAATCAAACAAATTACTCTTTTAAAACTTTTCATTTTTTCTCCTCCCGATACCATTTGGTACCATTTTTAAAGATTTTTCCGCAATTTTCCAATTGTTCCAAGGTGCGGTAAAGGCTGGTCCGCCCGATATTCAGCTCCCGTGCCAGCCCCGCCATTCCGCCGCTGACGAGGATTTCTCCGTCGGCAGCAGTGTGGGCAGAGATATAGCTCAAGAGCCTCTCCTCCACCGACCCCTCGGTATACAATCGGATCTTGTCGTTCAAATAAAGGATTCTTCGGTTCAGAAAGCGGATATGATTCATCCCGATCTGCGGGTGCCGCTCCATCCAGCCCGCCAACTGCTCTTCCGTGATGAATTGCAGCTTAATGCGGGAAAGGGCGGTGATGGTGGTGGCATAGCGGTCACAGCCGAAAAGCGCTGTCACTCCGCAGATGTCTCCTGCCGCAAGGGTGCGTAGGGTGGCACCGCTGGGGGATAATACCGCCGCTTTGCCCTCCAGTACGACCGCAAAAGCGCGGGGAAAATCTCGCTGACTATAAATGACAGTCCCTTTTTCAAAGGTCTTTGGCGATTGCAACTCCCTGCTGCACGCTTCTTGCGCTTCGAGGGAAATCCCCTGCCATAAATATAAGTTGGCTAAAGCGGTGTGCTTCATCAAAAACCTCTCAATCTGTACCATTTGGAACACTTTATTGCATTATACCAGATATTTCTTTAAATGTAAAGTGGAAAATTAAAAAGGAGAAAGAATTTGCATTCTTTCTCCTTTTGTTTTTTGGAAGGGGATTTATTTTGCGATCAGAGCGTTGATTTTCTCGATCAGAGTATCCACATCCGCGCCGTGTACCATACACGCCTGCTCCACACTCTCGCCTCTGGCGGAGGGGCAGCCCAGGCAATGCATTCCGATCTCCAGGAAAAGGGGAGCGGTCTCGGGATAATTATCCAGCACCTCGGCGATGATCATATCTTTCGTTACCATAGCGGTGAACCTCCTTGTTTTTTTCTTTAGTATACACCAATTTCGTCAAAAAGCAAATAGATTTTCATTTACTTTTCATATTAATTGTGTTATACTAAATTGAAACATTATGTCAAAGGAGATCGCAATGGAATTATTAGATCTTAAAAATAGTGCAGCAGTTGCTGAATATGAAGCATTTTTGCAAAAGCATCCCAAGGGTCACTTTGCCCAATCGGTGGAATGGGCACGGCTCAAGAGCGAGTGGACCTTTGAAGCGGTCATTGAGAGAAATGAAGCGGGGGAGATCGTTGGTACGATGGGTCTTTTGATCCGTAAGGTGCCCGGTACGGCGATTATGTATTCCTGCCGCGGACCGGTGTGTGATCTCCACGATGAGGAGCTGGTCACCCGTCTGGTCAAGGCTGCAGGTGAGGTGGGCAAGAAATATCACGCCTGCTCTCTCAAAATTGATACAGATACCAAGATCGATGACGAAGAATTTCTCGCCATCTGCAAAAAGCTGGGCTTTACCCAGCCCAATCGCTCCAAGAATTTTGAAGGGATCCAGCCTCGGTTTGTATTCCGTCTGTATTTGGAGGGGCGCAACGAGGAAGAGATGCTGGCATTCTTCCAGCAAAAGACCCGCTATAATATCCGTCTCGCCGTTAAAAAGGGCGTGGAGGTCAAGCTTTGCGGCGAGGAGGCACTGCCCGATTTTCATCGGATTATGGTCACCACCGGTACCCGCGATAACTTTGTCGTGCGGACGGAGGAATACTTCCGTAAGATGATGCGGGAGATGGGCGAGCACGCCCGCCTTTATATGGCGTATCTGGACGGAAAAGCCATCGCCGGCACCCTTGCCATCGGGTATGGGGACAAGGTGTGGTATCTCTACGGTGCTTCGGCCAATGAGTATCGCAATGTGATGCCCAACTATCTCTTGCAGTGGGAAATGATCAAGTGGGCAATCGAGCGTGGCGCGCGGGTCTATGACTTCCGCGGCGTATCCGGCGATCTGAGCGAGGATAATCCGCTCTACGGTCTCTATCGCTTTAAGCGGGGCTTCAACGGTGAGTTTACCGAATTTGTGGGCGAGATGGATCTGGTCTATAACAAAATGATGTTGGCTTGGTCCAAGTGGGGCAGTAAGGCGTACCGCAAGCTGAACGCGGTGCTCTTTAGATTAAAACATCGAGGTTAAGATGGCAAAAATCATCATTCAAAAAGAGGATATCCGTGCAAATTACCGAATGCTGCGCGAGCAGGTCGGTGTGCCGCTGATTCCCGTCCTGAAGGCGGGCGGCTACGGACTGGGCGCAGAAGGGTTATTTGAAATATTGAAGGAAGAGGGCGTCTCTTTGGTGGCGGTCAGCCGCCTGGAGGAGGCGCTGCCTCTCTGCGGGCAGGATGTGGAGATTTTAGTCCTCTCCTGCTATGGCTCGGAGGAATTTGCAAGGGTCGCCTTGGAAAAGGATTTGACCGTTGCGGTGGGGAGTCTTGCTTTTGCAAAGCTGCTCTCCTCTATGGCGGAAAAGCCCGTACGGGTGCATATTAAGATCGATACGGGAATGGGACGCTTCGGCTTTTTTCCCGAAGAGATTGAGGATATTGCCGCGGTCTTTTCTTTGCCGAATATCCAAGTGACGGGTATTTTCAGCCATTGCTCTGCCGCCTTTCTGAAGG
>JAZQAQ010000104.1:0-11170 GCA_045545255.1 Eubacteriales bacterium
ATGAAAGAATATTTTGAAACAGAACTTTAAAAATATTTATAAAAAACTCACCTCCGGCTGTTGCCGGAGGCGAGTTTTTTTGAAATTATACAAGGGCGAATTCTACAAACAGACCGCGGTGGTCGGCGACATAGCCACCGCCGATTTGCTCGTTGAGAACGCGGTATTCATAGGGGATGACCTGATCGGTGGAGTACCAGACGTAGTCAATGATATGGTTGGAAGAGGAGCTGTCTTCGCGTGCGTTATAGCCGTTGTTGGTATAAGCCCAATCGAAGCCCAATGCATCGTTAAAGTCGATGAATTTGGTAGCAAAGGTGTTATACGCATCGGTGAAAGGCTCGTTGTTGAAGTCGCCGCTCAAAAAGACGGGGTATTTGGTAAAGCCGCCCATCGCAGCGGCACGCTCAAGAATAAGCTCAGCACTCTGGACACCAAGGGAGCCGGTCAAATGGGTGTTGAAATACAAAAATTCTTTTCCGGTCTTTTTCACCTTCAGCTTGACCCAATTACAGATGCGGAAATGGGTACCGCCCCAGGTATTGGATTCCACGTCCGGCGTATCGGAGAGCCAGAAATAGCCGCTATCCAAGCACTCGAATTTTTCTGCATTCCAAAGGATGGGAGTTGCCTCCAGGCTGGTTGCAGTCGTCTCTGCGCGGTACTTATACACCATTTCATAGGTGCCGGTATCAACGAGGTTTGTCTGCAGAGCTGAAATCCAAGCGGGGACTGCTTCCTGCAGACCGATCAGATCGGGTTGATATTTATTAATAACGGTGATGAGACGGGGTGCCCGATCTGCGATGTTATTGCTGGAATTGGTTATCTCATTGAATCCGTCGTTAGCGCAGCGGATATTATAGTCCATCAGTTTGAGGTAGTTGGCCTCGTCGTATGGAGCCGCAGACTCTTCCTGATCGTTGCCGAGGATCTGCAATGCTTTGACTGCATCATAAACCGAGACTTTTCCGTCTCCGCTGATATCGGCAGCAGTATCGGAAAGATCGGTTTTCAGCCCGTCCGCGTGCTTCAGCAGGGTCAGAGGCAGAGACTCTTCCTTCATAACGACTTCGATATTTTCCACAGCGAAGCCGTAGGCGGTCACGGTATCGTTACTCTCCAGTCGGATCTTCGCCGTATCGCCAAGGACGGTGACGGACTTTCCGGAAAGGGCGGAGCCGGTATAGCAGCCGACTTCACGGTTATTTTTATCGAGGATGTAAATATAATCACCGGCCTCGTCCACCATCGTTTCCTCGGAGAAGGTCAGGATCATACTATAAGCACCGTCCTTGGTATAGGTCCAGGTGTTATAGAAATTGTTGCTATAGGGATGCGCTGACTGCAGTGCCTCCAACTCGGCGTCCGTTGCGGCAGAGCCGAAGAAAAGGGCAGAGAGCAGCAAGCAAAGGGTCAAGAGAATAGCTATAACTCTTTTTTTCATTGTTTTTCCCTCCATACTAATAATAAATTCATTATATATCGAAATCTTCAAAAAGTCAACTATTATATGTTGTTAGATCACCCTTGGCAGAGTATCGGGCGCGCTTGATTCCGAGAGGCTTCACCCTAGAGAAAAGAGTCGACTTTTTCTTGATTGCAAGATGGGGCAGGGTATGCTAAAATGTAATTAAAGATAATTTGAGGAGAGAGACGGATGAGAGTATCGATCGCAGAATGCAAAAGCTACGATGCAGCGCAGGTGCGGGATTCATTGGGCACCCTTTTGGCACCTTTGGGCGGTTTGGATTGGGTGACGCCCGGAATGAGGGTGGGCCTGAAGGTTAATCTCATTACGATGATCAAGCCCGAAGCGGCGGCTACCACCCATCCCGCTTTGATTTGTGAATTGGTCAGAATGCTGCGGGAGCGTGGCGCAGAGGTCATCGTGGGGGATAGCCCCGGCGGGGTCTATAATAAGATCTATTTGGAACGGGTCTATGCCGTTACCGGAATGAAGCAGGCAGAGGAGGCAGGCGCGACCCTCAACCACGACTTCTCTGTTAAGGAGGCGCAATACGAGGATGCGCAGGTCGCCAAGACCTTTTCTTATACCGGCTGGCTGGATGGCTGCGATGCCATTATCAATTTCTGCAAGCTCAAGACCCACGGAATGATGTCGATGAGTGCGGCGGCGAAAAATATGTTCGGTGCGGTCCCCGGCACAGTCAAGCCGGAGTATCACTACCGCTTTCCCGAGCCTGCGCAGTTTGCGGATATGATTTTAGATCTGGATGAATATTTTAAGCCCCGCCTTTCCATCATTGATGGAGTGATCGGGATGGAGGGAAACGGTCCCACTGCGGGAACGCCCCGTTCTGTGGGGGTGCTGATCGCGTCGGAAAACCCCCATGCTGCCGACCTGATCGGCGGTGCGATCATCGGACTTTCACCCAAGGAGGTACCCACCCTTGCGGCAGCAGTCCGCCGCGGGCTGATCCCCGAGAACCCCGAGGCTCTGGAGACGGTGGGCGCAGATTGGCGCAGATATATCATTTCGGACTACCAAAAGGTGGAGACTGTCCGCAGTCTGCGCTTTAATCGGGATTCGGAAAAGTTTTTCGGCAAGCTGACCGCCGCCTTTATTGATCGGGCACTGGCGTCTCGCCCCGTATTGCATCCCGCCGAGTGCGTGGGGTGCAAGGAGTGCTATAAGGTCTGCCCCGCCGACGCCATCACGATGGTGGACAGAAAGCCGAAGATCGATCGTAAAAAGTGTATTCGATGCTTCTGCTGTCAGGAATTCTGCCCTAAGGGTGCGCTGAAGGTGCATAGACCTCTTTTGGCAAAGATATTGGGGAAGTAATATAAAAGGGAAGGTTCATTACTTGAACCTTCCCTTTTGAAATAATAAAGAAGAAATAATAAATCAGGTGGATTTTTGCCGTCGGCAAAAATCTTCCATTTCTATTCTTTAATCTTTATTTCGGAATATCCGTTTCAGTTTCGTTTTTTAAGATCCGATTGATGATGTGTTCTGCCAGTTTCAGCCCTGCTATGGTCGGCACATAGGAGATGGAGCCTACCGTTCGTTTTCCGCCGTCCTCAATGGGGAAGGCGGGGGTGACGGGATCGGTGGAATAAAGGCACCGTACCTTGCGGAATCGCTCCCCTTTCAGCAAAAGCCGCATCTTTTTGGCCAGCGGGCAGCCTGCAGTTCGGTCAAAATTGGCAGTCTGCAGTCCTGCGGAGGAGAGGCGGTTTCCTGTCCCCATACACATAATGAAGGGGATGCTTCTCTTGCGGCAGTAGTCTGCCAAAAGCAGCTTTGCAGGTGCGTCGTCGATGCAATCGACAATAAAATCCGTATCCGCAGGCAGGAGTGCCTCAATGGTCTCTTGCGTAATCCATTCTTGGTGAAGGGTCATCTGCAGATCGGGCGCGATATCTGCCATCCGCGCCCTTGCTGCCTCCACCTTGCTTTGACCGACGGTAGAGGAAAGGGCTAAAAGCTGGCGGTTGCAGTTGGTGAGGGAGAGGGTGTCTCCGTCGATGACGGTGATCCGTCCGACTCCTGCGCGGACCAGCCCCTCCTGAGCGGCTCCGCCCACTCCGCCGATGCCCACAACGGTGATATGCGATTTTTGCAGTCGCTCCAGTCCGTCTGCACCGACCAGAGCCTGAGTACGTAAAAACCGTTCCATAAATGATCTCCTATAAAGTAAACGGGACATTGTTTTTTTGAGGAATCTCCTCAAAAAAACAATGCCCCGCAAATGCCGTGATCTGCACACAGTTGATCCCTGACATCGTCAGGTGGGTAGTAGCCGGGTTGGCTTCACAGGCTTCCGACGTTGAGTAAAACTCAGGGCCGGCATGCTCACAGCGCCCGAACGCATTCCCGTTTCATAAGTGTAGGCTCAAAGTAGTGCAAACCACGCACACCGCAGGGTGATGTTATTTTATCCGAAATCCTTGCGGATTATTCCTCTTCGTCGATGTCGTATTCTTCGCCGAGAGCTTCCTCAAAGACAGGGACGACCTTTTCCAGCTCGTCGTTATCAATGGTGACCAGCACCTCTTCGCCGTTATCGTCCTCAATCACCTTGAGGATGAATAGCTGACCGTCGCTCTCCAGCTGCGCCTGAGGATCGTCGAACTGCTCGATGAGTCCCACATAGGCGATGCCGTCCACATCGACTCTGCCCAGTACCTCAAATTCAATCTCCCGTCCGTCCTCATCGGTCAGGACGATAAAATCATTTCCGTATTCGTTTGCCATTTTCATTCTCCTTTGTTCTCTTACTTTTATTATCTTATCACAATGTTTTTGAAAAATCAATCACTCTGCGGGATTTCATTTACTTGCCAAGAGGGGAAGAATATGATAAAATAAAAGCAATATCCGAAAAGGAAGAGGCAAGATGGCAGAAAAAATCCTGATTATTGAAGATGAATTGAATATTGCGCGGATGATCGAGCTGGAGCTTGCCAGAGAGGGCTATTCCTGCCATAGTGAGCACGACGGCGAGGCAGGTCTTGCCGCCGCTTTGAGCGGGGGATATGATCTGGTGATCTCAGATGTGATGCTCCCCAAGCTGGACGGCTTTTCCCTCTTGGGCCGTCTGCGTCAGCAGTCGGAGGTGGCGGTGATTATGCTGACCGCCCGCGGTGAGATCGACGATCGGGTGCAGGGGCTGGATCTGGGTGCGGATGATTATATCACCAAGCCCTTTTCTATGCGGGAGCTGACCGCTCGCGTGCGGGCTGCGCTGCGCCATCGTAAGGCAGCGGGGGAGGAACTTGCGCTGAACGTCGGTGCGCTGAAGGCGGATCGGCTGGCATTTCGTGCCTTCTTTAACGAAGAAGAACTGATCCTGACCCGAAAGGAATTTGAACTGCTGATCTATTTTATGGAGCATAGCGGCGCGGTCTGCTCCAGAGAGCAGATTTTGCGAGAGGTCTGGGGCTATGATTATATGGGCGATACCAACCTGATTGACGTTTATATCCGCTATCTCAGAAGTAAAATCGACGATCGTTTTGGGGTGCATTATTTCCGCACCGTCCGTGGATTGGGCTATGCCTTCGGAGCAGACGATGAATAAAAAAGAGATCAAATCGGCGTATAAACGCCGCAAAAAAGAACTGAAGCTGGACTATAAGGACGGCAAGATCCATCGGAAATACGTCTATCGCATCCGCAAGGCGGAGCTGAAGTCTGCGGGTGACGAGCGTAAAAAACGCAAAAAGGCGTTGCGCGGAGCAAAGCGGGAGTTCAAAAAGGAAGCCTACCTGCAAAAGTCCATCTATCTGGAAAAGAAAAATGTATTAAAGCGCAAAATGCAGGAGGAGCTGGGTAGCGTTGTCCGTATCGTAACAGAGCACGCCCCCGAATCGCTGGTGGGCAGCCTGACCCTTAGCTATATCTTGATCTTTTTGGTCTTTGCCCTGCTGCAGGGAATGTTCGTCATTGCCGCCTCGTACTATACGGTGGATCGGCGTGCCACCGATGAGGTGCTGACCATCGCCGGCTCCTTGGAGGCGGGCGGACTTCGCCGAGAGATCGCCGAGCGGGTGGCGTCGGATTCCCCCGTCAATATTTCGCTTTATAAAGAGGATGGCTCCTTGCTTTGGTCCTGCGGGCTTTCCGATACCGAGGGAGCCCTGCCCTATAACCAAAAGTGGGAGGAGCCCTTCTCCTATCAGCACCGCACCGAGGATCTTTTGATCTATTCCAAAAAGGTCGCCACCGAGGACGGGGTATACCTTTTGAATCTTGCCAAGAGTATGAAGGCGGAGAATGCGATGCTTTCGCTGGTGGTCAATCTCCTGCTGATCTCCATTGCGCTGGTGCTTTGTATCAGCTATTTTGTGGGTTATCGGACCGCCAGAAAGCAGCTGCGCCCCATCGGCGTGCTGGGTCGCGCGATGGAGGAGATGTCTGCCGCCCGCCTTTCCGATCGGCTGGAGACGGAGCATATCCGTACCGAGCTGGTGGAGGTGGTAAATTCCTATAATCATATGTTGGATAAAATCGAGGATGCCTACGAGCGGCAAAAGCAGTTCGTGTCCGACGCCTCCCACGAGCTGCGGACCCCTCTTGCAGTGATCAGCGGTTATGCGGATATCCTTTCCCGCTGGGGTGCGGAGGATCCTGCGGTGCGGCAGGAGGCCATCGACGCTATCCTTTCGCAGTCCACCAATATGCAGGAGCTTTTGGAGCGGCTGCTTTATATCGCCCGCAGTGAAAACGGCAAGGTCAAGGCGCAGCCCGAGCAGACAGATCTGGCAGCGGTAGCGGCCGAGCTGCTTCAGGATTTTCGGATGATGCATCCGAATCGCGCATTTTTGCTCTGCGGAGCGGGCGACGCTTGGTGCGATCCCCGTATGATGCGGCAGATTTTGACCATTCTGCTGGATAACGCAGTCAAATTCACCGCCGAAGGCGGCAAGATCACCGTTGATATTGCGGCGCAACCCAATCAAACTGTCATCTCCGTTGCAGACGATGGCGTGGGGATGACCGAGGAGGTCTCTGCCCATATCTTTGAGCGGTTTTATAAGGGCGATACCTCCCATAACGAAAAGGGCTATGGGCTGGGTCTTTCCATTGCCAGGCTGATGACCGAAAGTCAGGGCGGTACCATTATTGCGAAATCTGCTCCCGGTAAGGGCAGCCGTTTTATCATCACATTGCAAAAAAATGCGGAAGCTTAAGCTTCCGCATTTTTAAGTTCCGTATAGGTTTGCAGGAAAAGGTTCATCTCCTCCAAGAGGTGATCCTTTTCTTTGATTCTGAGGGTAAAATAGGGCTTGGCACTGATGGAATAAAGCAGTCTGCCCTTCATTGCGTGCACCAGCTTGGAGAGCAGCTCCGGCTGGGGCTCGCTGACGAAAAAGAGTACGGAATCCTGCTTTTGCTTGATATCCAGAACGCCGTTTTCCCTTGCCATCGCCCGCAAAAGGGCGATCTTCATCAAATTGAGGATGGGCGGCGGGGGATCGGAAAACCGATCGCAAAGCTCGTCGATCATATCCTCGTAATCTGCGAGGGAGGAGATGGAGGCGATCTTTTTATAAAGGTCGATGCGGGTCTTTTCGCTGGGGACATAGTCCTTGGGGATAAAGGCACTGACCGTCACGTCGATGGCGCAATCCGCCGGAGGGGCTTCGGTCTTGCCCTGCTCCTCGGTAACGGCCTCTTTCAGGATCCGCATATACATATCGTAGCCCACTACGTTCATCTGCCCGTGCTGCTTTTCGCCCAAGAGCGCGCCGGCACCGCGGATCTCCAGATCCCGCATAGCAATCTTGAGACCGCTGCCGAACTCGGTGAACTCCCGAATGGTGGCAAGCCGCTTGGCGGCGACCTCGTTCATAATGCTGCCCTGCCGATAGGTGAGATAGGCGTAAGCACGGGTACTGCTCCGCCCCACCCGCCCGCGGATCTGGTGAAGCTGGGAAAGTCCCAAGCGATCCGCATCCTCAATGATGAGGGTATTGGCAAAGGCAACATCGATGCCCGTCTCGATGATGGTGGTGCAGATGAGGATATCCACCTCGTGCTTGAGGACACGCTCCCATGTCTTTTCCAGCTCGGTGCCGGTCATTTTGCCGTGCCCCACCGCGATGCGGGCCTCGGGCAGTTTTTCCGAGAGACGGGAAGCGATGCGATCCAGCGCCTCCACGTCGTTTTTCATATAAAAGACGCAGCCGCCCCGCTTGAGCTCCCTTGCAACGGCGGAGAGGATCAGATCCTCCTCGTATTCCAATACATAGGTGGTAACAGGCTGGCGATCTGCCGGAGGATCCTCGATAATGGAGAGATCCCGAATGCCGGAGAGTGCCATATTGAGGGTACGGGGGATGGGGGTGGCACTCATTGTGAGAACATCCACGCCCACCGAAAGCTCCTTGATTTTTTCTTTATGCTTGACGCCGAACCGCTGCTCCTCGTCGATGATCAGCAGTCCTAATTTTTTGAAGTGAATGTCGTTGGAGAGAAGGCGATGGGTGCCGATGATGATGTCCAGCCGCCCAAATTCCAAGTCCTCCAAAATGCGCTTGGTCTCCTTGGGGGTACGGAAGCGGTTGAGCACCGCCGCCGTGATGGGGAAATCCGAAAAACGCTCCTTGACGGTGAGGTAATGCTGCTCCGAAAGGATGGTGGTGGGGCAGAGGAGCGCCACCTGAAAGCCGTTGTCTACCGCTTTGAAGGCGGCGCGAAGGGCAACCTCCGTCTTACCGAAGCCCACATCTCCGCAAAGCAGCCGATCCATCGGATAGGGCTGCTCCATATCCTTTTTGATCTCCTCCACGCACCGTACCTGATCGGGGGTCTCCTCATAGGGGAATTGCTCCACAAAGCGGAGCTGCCAGTCGGTATCCGGATCGCAGGGCGCGCCGGGTGCATTCAAACGCTTGGCGTAGAGGGCGATCAGTTCTCTTGCCACCTCGCGGGATTGGTTTTTGACCTTTGCTTTGGTCTTTTCCCATTGACTGCCGCCCAAGCGGGAAAGCTTGACGGTCTTATCCTCGGCAGTGCCGATATATTTAGAGATCAGATCCAGCTGGGGACAAGGCACGAAGAGGGTATCGCCCTTATCGTAGCCGATGACGATATAATCCTTGGTCACGCCTTGGTTCTCCACCTGACGGATGCCTTTATAGACACCGATACCGTGGGAAACGTGGACCACCAGATCGCCGGGTGCAATATCGTTGAAGGAGCGGATCTTTTCGCCCTTGATGCCGCTCTTGCGGCGGGTCTGCTCTCCCTTGCGGCTGCCGTCTGCCAGAAGCAAAAGCCCGGCATCGGGAAATCGCAGATTAAAGGAAAGGGGACTCTCCAAGCAGGTGACGGCACCCTTTTTGGGCTTTTCCGAAAGGGGGATATGCCCGTCGGTGAGGGTGGCCTTCAGCTCTGCCAGCCGCCCTGCGTTTCCGGTCAGGACGGTGGTATATTTTTCCTCCGTTGCCCGCTGCAGCTCGGTGATGAGGGCATCCTCCTGATAGAAGGGGATGCGGTCCTCCAGCACCCGCATCTGTCGAAGGGCCCCCAAGGGGCGGTCGGTGGCGGGGGTGACTGCCGAAAAAAGCGGTGTCTTTCCGCACCAGCGCGCCTCAAAGGTATCCCGATCCAAAAAGTATGCGCCGTCCGCCATATATGCGCCCTTTTCCGCGTGGCGGGTCATCTCTTCGTTTAACTGCCATTCCATAAAGGAAAAGATCTTCTGCTGGCTGCCGTATTCTTCGATGAAAAGCAAGCCGTCGTGCAGATCCAGCGGGGTATAAAGGGTGGGATAAAGCAGGGGGAGATAGCGGTCGGTAGCGACGCTGCGCCCGTTTTTCAACCGTTCTAAATCGGCTTTTGCACCGGGGTGGTCGATCTCCTCCAAAATGGGGAGAAGTCTCCGCTCCTCGCCTGCGCGGGAGTGGCAACCCACGATTTCTGCCTCCTCTACCGTCTCCAGCGTCCGCTGGGTCAGAGCGTCGAAAAAGACGATCCGATCAATTTCATCCCCGAAAAATTCCACCCGAAGAGGATCGGGGTAATTGGGAGAGAAGATATCCATAATACCGCCGCGGCGGGCAAAGGTTCCGCTGCCCTCCACAAGGTCGAAGGCAGTATAGCCGTGCTCGGTAAGAAATTGCGCCAGCTCCTGCGGCTCATAGGAGACGCCCACCTTCAAAAGAAGTCCCTGCTCCTGCGCCTCCTCCGGCGGAGGGACGGGCATTAAAAGGGCACTCAAGGGTGCAAGGATCATCGTATAGTCCCCTTGCCGCATCTTTTTCAGTACCTCGGCGTGCTCGTTTTCCCGCTCTTTGGAGCGGGCGGAAAAATCGTCAAAAAGATAATCGCGCTCGGGGAGATAGTATACCTTTTCTCCCAAAAGGGCGCGCAAAGCCCCGAGAATTTCAGCACCCCCCGCCTCCTGACGGGTGACGAAAATTCCCTTATGATTCGATTGCTTGCATAGATAAGCGGCAGCCAGAATACTGCTTTGCCCCTGCAGTCCGTTTACCGCAATGGGGCGGTCTCCCTCCAGAGGGAGACCCTCCAGCGACGGCTCCCGCTTTAAAAGTGATAAGAGGTCCATCGTCTCACCTGTTGAAGCGGTTCTGCGCCCCGCTGATATCGCCGTCTAAAAGCATTTTTACCGCACCGGGCACCAAGCTTAAAACCTCGTCCAGCACGGCTTTATCCTCTTTGGAGAATTTTCCCAGCACCCAGTCTGCCAGATCATAGTCGGGATGGGGCTTTTGACCCACGCCGATTTTGATCCGCACCAGCTGCTGACTGCCCAAGACCCGCAGAATGTCTTTGAGCCCGTTATGACCGCCGTCGCTGCCCTTATCGCGGATGCGCATTCTGCCCACGTTCATTGAGACGTCGTCTGCAATGACGATGATGTTCTCTTGCGGAATTTTATAAAAGGAGCCCACCTCGTTGACCGCCTTGCCCGAAAGGTTCATAAAGGTCAGGGGTCGGACGAAAAGGACCTCCCTTTCCCCGATCCTTGCTTTGGTCAGGGTGGCAGTCTGCTTATTGCCAAAGGGGGAGGCACCAAATTCCTTTTCCAGCACCTCCAGTGCCATAAAGCCGGCGTTGTGGCGGGTGTTTTCATACTTCTTGCCGGGGTTTCCCAGTCCCACCACCATCCAGCGTTCCTTTTTAAATTTATCAAAGATCATTTTTTCACCTCTGTTCTGAATAAACAGTTTATCATATTTAGCAGTGAATTTCAACCGGTGATTTGCAAGGCAAACGGGGCTGTGAAAAAACGCGAGTTTTTTTACAGCCCCGTTTTGGGGAATAGGAAAAATTGTTTGAAACCTTCAAACCGAGCCGTAACCAAAGGTTACGGGTTACCCGAAGGAGTCCAATGGGGTCCCCGGCAAACGAAGTTTGTTGGGGAAAAGGAAAAAGGAATGATATGGGCGGAAGTTTCTAATACTTTAGAAACAGAGCGGTTTTCATTTCTTTTTCCGCACGCCGAGTGGCGAGGTTTGGAGGTAGCAAAGGGCATTTTAATCGAAGGGAAATATCATTTTTGATATTTTCCTTCCTTTTTTGTTTTTTAAACAGTATTCTTGGTGATTTTTTTCTTATTTTTCTGCCCTTTCCGCTTCGGACTATTTTTGCAGCCCCGAGAGGTTATCGGAGGTAATAGCCGGTAACGGGATCGGGCGGAAAAGAGAGCATTCGGTAATTGGTGATCCG
>JAZQAQ010000105.1:0-5939 GCA_045545255.1 Eubacteriales bacterium
TTTCACGCTGACGAAGCTTGAGCTCCTCCAGTTCCTCTTCTACCGCCGCAGTCTGTTCCTGCTGAACAGCGCGTTTCTCGGTGAGGTCGAGGATTCGTTTCTGATAAGATTCTATCTCGGAACGGACAGAGATCATCTCCATCTGCAAGCGGTTACGCTCTGCGTTGTTTTCCTGCAGAGTTTGCTGCAATGCGCCGCTCTTTCGCTGCTGATCCTCGCTCTTTGCGGTGATCTCCTTGATCTCCTCAATAATACCGTTGATCTTCTCGTCAATGGCAGAAATCTCGGCAGTTTTGCTTTCAATATCCCGACCGAGCTGAAGGATCTGACCTTCAGTCTCTTCCTTACGAGTACCTACGGTTGCAAGCTCTTGCTCCAAGCGAAGGATTACTCCCCGCTCAAATTCCGCTTGACTTTCCAGCACTGCCTTTTGAGAAGATATAACGCCTAATTGCTCTTCCCACGCAGTCTGCTGCTGACGAATATTATCAATCTCAGTTGTGATTTGAATATTTTCTTCGAAAAGCTGATTGATTTCCTGCTCGATATTCTCTACCTCAACAGTAAGCCCCTCTAATTGCCCCTTGGCAATAGAATGCTGCTCATCAATCTTGCGTGCGTTTTCCTTGATCTGGTCCAACTCTTCCAACCAAAGAGCGATCTCCAGTTCCTTCTTCTCTTCATACATCGCAAGGAACTTACGCGCCTTTTCTGCCTGACGCTCCAGTCCGGGCAGACGCTCTTCCAATTCGCCGACAATATCACCCAAGCGAACCAGATTTTCTTCGGTAGCGTTCAGTTTACGCTCCGCCTCATTCTTACGATAGCGGAACTTAGAGATACCGGCAACCTCCTCCAGCATAGTGCGGCGTTCCTCGCTCTTACCCAAAAGAATCTGGTCGATGGTACCCTGACCCATGATGGCATAACCGTCCCGTCCGATACCTGTATCCATAAAGAGTTCGTGGATATCACGCAAGCGAGCAGGCGATTTATTAATGAAATACTCACTTTCACCGCTTCTGTAATACCGACGGGTGATCATCACCTCGTTATAATCAACATTCAAAGCGTGATCACTGTTATCAATAGTCAGGCTGACCTCTGCAAACCCTTGCGGTTTGCGTTTGGCTGTACCCGAAAAGATCACATCCTCCATCTTGGTACTGCGGAGGCTCTTATTGGATTGCTCGCCCAATACCCAACGGATCGCATCGGAAACATTACTCTTACCGGAACCATTAGGACCCACGATAGCAGTAATGCCGTGATCAAAGCCAATGTTAATTTTATCAGGGAAGGATTTAAATCCCTGTATGTCTAAACATTTTAAACGCAAAGTGTCACTTCCTTCATCATTCTGAACGAATATTATATCAAATTCTTATAGAAAAAGCAACTCATTTTTCAAGATAAGCGGTCAAGAGACCAATGGTAGCCTCCACATCTCCGCGGTCTGCCATCTCAATAGCAGAATGACAGTAACGGATGGGTACGCTGACCCCTCCGACCTGCGCCCCTTTACCCAGCAGTTGGACGCTGCCGATATCGGTACCTCCGGCAGAAAGGACATCCCTTTGAGCCGAAATCCCCTTGCGAGAAGCAAGGTTTTCCAGATCTTCCACAACCTCTTTGCTGCAGATGGCAGAGCGGTCTCTTATTTTGATGGCAGCCCCTTTTCCAAGCTCTGCAGAGGTTTCTTCTCCGTCCGGATAGTCCCCGCTCAAGGTGACATCCACCGCAATTGCCACATCGGGAGCAATTTCAAAGCCGGAAACCTTTGCACCGCGCAAGCCGACCTCTTCTTGCACCGTAAATACAGCATAAACCTCGCAGGTATTGTTCTTCAGTCTGCGCAGCGTTTCCATTAAACAGTAGCAACCGACGCGGTTATCCAAAGCGTTGGAAACGATCTTATTCCCCGTCTCAAAGGTCTCGCTCAAAAAGGACGCCGTCATCCCGATATCAATCCGACGAAGCGCCTCTGATTTATCGGCGGCACCGATATCCACAAAGCAATCCTTCATCGTCAGTTTCTTTTTATCGTCATCACCGCATGCGAAAACACCCATCACGCCGTTTTCAAATAAGACGGGACGCCCCAATACCGTCTTTGCATCAATTCCGCCGACGGCAGATACACGGATGAACCCTTTTTCATCAACAAAGGTTGCAACTAATCCGATCTCATCCATATGCGCCATCAGCATAACCTTGGGCCCTTCTCCTTTACGGATCGCAACCAAATTGCCAAGGGTGTCCTCGTAAACCTTATCCACATAGGGCAGGATCTGACCTTTAATATATTCAGCCACTGCGCCTTCATTGCCGGATACACCGGAAAGACGCACCAATTCACGAATTTCATTGATCATATTTATCACCTCAAAGAAGTTTATTCAGAATTGCCTGAGTCAGACGGAGCGTATTCTCGATATCCACCAAAGAGGCCACGCTGACCGGAGAATGGATATAACGGCAAGGTACCGAAATTGCCAATACCTTACACCCGCTCCAGGTTCTTTGGATGGTGCCGCTCTCATTGCCGCCGGAGACTGCCTCTTTGAACTGAACGGGAAGCCCTACCTCTCCTGCGGCATCCACCGCCAAGCGATGAAGCTCACGATCATAAATTGCAGAACCGTCCATAAAGGATAATACGGGGCCTTTACCAAGTTCACAGACGCTGGTTTTGTTCTTATCGGTATGAATATCACCGGCAGTGGTACCCTCAAGAACCAACGCATACTGCGGTCGGACAGCACAGGCTGCAGTAGCGGCACCGATACATCCGATTTCCTCCATAACAGTAAACGCAAAATAAGCGTCAAAAGGCAAATCTTTCTTTATCAACTCGATCAGGACATAGCATCCCGCACGATCATCAAGTGCTTTGGCGCGAACCAGTCCCTCACCAAACTCCTGATAATCACTATCAAAGCCAACCATATCGCCCACAGCAACATATTCTTCGGCATTCTCTTTGTTAATAGCACCGATATCAATATAAAGATCTTCCATTTTAGGTGCTTTTTCTTCATCTTTAGCAAGATGCGGCGCCAATACTCCAATAACGCCGTGTTGCTTGCGACGCCCGATTACCACATGCTTACCCGGCAGGATACGGGGATCAATTCCGCCGACAGAATCAAACTTCAGATAGCCGTCGCCATCAATATGGGTAACCATCAACCCCACCTCATCCATATGCGCCGTAAGCATCAGAGTGAAAGGTGCCTCCATACTGCCTCTTTTAAAAGCAATAATATTTCCCAAAGCATCCACATTCACCTGATCGCAATGCTCACGAATCTCATTGAGGATCGCTTGACGGACATCTCCCTCGCTGCCGCTGGCACCAAAAAGAGAAGTCAAATAACTCAATTGCTTATTCATAGTGCGCACCTCCCTGCAGGATGTAACGGCTGATCAAGCGAGAGCAAGCCCGCATATCGGTCAGATCAACCACTTCACACCCGCTATGCATATAGCGCAGAGGAATGGAGATCAATCCGGTAGCGACGCCGGTACGACTGGCGGCGATATAATCGCTGTTTGTCCCGGTACGTCCGCTTGCCGCCTCACGGGCAAACGGGATGGCGTGGTGCTCTGCCAGTTTCAGCAATCGGTCGGTCACATCGCCGCTCAAAATAGGGGATATTCCGATAACTGCACCACTCCCCAAGGGGAATGCTTTATCTTTGGGCGTACCGTGAGACTCGCCGTGGGTCACATCCACCACGATCGCCTCATCCGGCGCAATCTCCCAAGCTGCGTGGCGTGCACCGAACCCGCTGAACTCCTCCCCTGCAGAAAAAACAGTATAAAGGTCTACGGGCAGTGGCATCTTTTGGATCATTTCCAAAGTATTCAGCAATACTGCAACACCCGCTCTGTTGTCCAGTGCTTTACCTGTCACACGATTATTCAGCAAATCAGCGCACCCTTGACGCAAAACGATAGGATCCCCCACCTTAACCAGCTCCTTGGCGCGCTGGGCGGAATAGCCGATATCAATCACTAATTTTTTCATTGGTTGAGACATTTTCTGCTCCTCATCGGTTAAAAGATGAGGCGGCATCGTCGCCACAACGCCCGGCAAAGGACGCACGCCCTTAACCGTCACCATAGCCGCAGGCAGACTGACCGGCGAAAAACCGGCGAGGTTGGTAAAATGGATAAAACCGTTATCGTCGATTTTCGTAACCATCAATCCGATTTCGTCTATATGGGCATCCAGCAAAAGCTTTTTAGCATTGGGGAATGCAGCCTTCCGATAACCGACAAGATTTCCGGCACGGTCAACGGCACATTCATCGACCAGCTCTGCCAAAAGATCTTTTGCGGCAGAAACACCGCTTTCAAAGCCTGAAGGCAAATACTCGCCGCATAATTCGAAAAGATAGTTTTGCAGTTTTTTCATATTAATTCCTTTACAACGGACACGAAGAAATCGCCCCGTTCCTCAAAGTTTTTAAATTGATCAAAACTGGCGGAGGCAGGAGACAGCAACACAATATCGTTGGGTTTTGACTCCTGATATGCAGTTATGATCGCGGTACGAAGATCTTTAAAAATCTCCATAGGGAATGCAGGCGCGCAGGCTCTTACCGCATCACGGATCAGCGGTGCGGTAGCACCGCAGAGATACAGTTTTTCCACCCGTTCCGGCACGATTGCACCCAATTCATCATAGGGAATGTGTTTATCATAGCCGCCTGCGATCAGCCGCACCTTACGATCAAAGCTATGAAGCGTCGCTATGGTACGGGTGGGTGAAGAGCCGATGGAGTCATTATAAAACTTGACACCGCCGACCTCGCGAATAAATTCCATCCGATGACGGACACCGCCGAATCCTCTTGCCACCTCAAGAATGATCTCGGAGGACACTAAATCCTTCACCGCCAACACAGCAGCCATAAAGTTTTCCACATTATGATCGCCACGCAGCAGCAACGCACTACGATCCATCAATTTCTCATCATTCAGGTAAACTGCGCCGTCTTGATAGCAAGCGTCCGCCCTTCCCTTCGCCGAGAACATCCGCACTTCACCCTTGGCTCTCTTTGCAAAAGCTGCAGTAATGGCGTTATCCGCATTCAGCACCAAAAGCCCCTCCCCGCTCTGAAAACGGAAAATATTGGTCTTGGCTTCGGTATACTCCTCCATATCCTTATGGACATCCAAGTGGTTTGGCGAAAGATTGGTCACAACACTGATATCTGCGCTTTTCCTCAAGGTATGCAGCTGGAAGCTGGAAAGCTCCGCAACCACCAGATCCTCGGGTGCGATCTCCCTCAGACGGCAGAACAGCGGATAGCCGATATTCCCGCCGAGATGCACCTTGCGATCGGTACGCGACAGCATTTCATAAATCAGACTTGTCGTCGTTGTTTTCCCGTCACTTCCGGTAACGGCAACGATCTTGCAGGGGCAATATTCAAAAAACAATTCGATCTCACTGGTGATGATACTCCCCTTTGCACGCGCAGATTCCAATGCAGGATGATCAAAACGCATACCGGGAGTCTTGATGATCCAATCTCCCGCAAGGTGATCCATATAATCGGGTCCGCAGAACAACTGCACACCCATTTTCTTCAAAGCTGCTCCGGTATCTCCCAACTGGTCCTCGGGTCGCTTATCAAAAGCAAAAACACGGACCCCAAGCTCCGTCAGCATCGTGATAATAGGCGTATTGGAAACACCGATTCCCACAACACCGACCGTCTTCCCACTTACATCATTAATAAATCTCTCGAAATGCTGCATTTTATCAGCTCCTTTTAGACATATATAGTTATTATATAATTTAATAAAATATTTAGCAACATATTTATTTACTTTTTTGAAATTTTATGTTATAGTACCAATAATGAGTGAACTGAACAGTCGCCGTTATGCTTCGCATAGCGGAGGAAAGTCCGAGCATCACG
>JAZQAQ010000106.1:0-9127 GCA_045545255.1 Eubacteriales bacterium
GTGACGGGTTCGACTCTTGTCACCCTAAACACAACCATTATTCAAAAAAGAGCAGCCGATCCGGCTGCTCTTTTTTAATAATAGATCCAATTCTTTTCCCGCAACATCTCGCGTACCTTTTGTGCATCGGATAAGCTAATAACAAACACCCTCCCGTCTTTAGCAAAAACATTCAGATGCGTATCGTTCATTTGGTAACGATCTATATCTTTTAACAGTATTTCGTCTGCGGCATAGGGTTTTTCTTCCAAGCAGGCAAAGACGATCCCTGCCTCGCAAAAATAAATATTCCCATTCTTGCTTTTTCCGTTACCAAGATCGAAATTGCCGTTCGTTTTATAAAAAATCGGTGAGGAAATTTCCTTTTCAAATGCAGCATATCGCTTATTCATAATCTTTCCGTAAACGGTCAGAAACAGATACAGTAACACGCCGAAAGAAAGACCGACCGTAACAGCGATCAACGCGGCATCCTCCATTTGAATAATCAAAAGAATCGGATATGAAATCAGTCCAAAGAAGAAACCTGATATGATCGAAAGCAGTTCATTTGCCGTCATTACACGATCCATCCTTTCACTTGACATCACGCCGTTTATTCTCCCGCGGGAAGGTAAAAGACGGTATTGATGGGGCGCACCATTCCGACGATGCTGCCGGTGGAGCTGGAAGGGCAGCTTAATTCCATAAAGCAACCGTCCCGCACCATTCCCAGCATCGCAGAGCCGCCGCCGTCCACGTTCATCAGACTGCGGATATCAGGGAACAAGGTACGGGCGATTTGGATCATCTCGCAATAGTCCGCACCGGTGGAGCGACGGGTCCTTCCCGAAAAGACCAGAATTACCAGCTCGCCGTCGGCAGTAGTCCCGATGGCGGTACGGGGATGCTTGACCATCGTATGAAGGCTGGATTCCTGGGTCTGGCGCGAGAGGGGGGACATCCATCCCTCTTGGCGGAACCACTGATCGGTATCTGCACTGTCGCTGAGGGCAACGCCGTCCAGAATCAAGGAAAGACCGCCGCCATACGACCATTCCACCTCTTCCCACACCGCAGGCTCAATCTCTGCGGGGGCATCCAAGCAAAGGGTGAAATCCAGCCCTTTGACATCATAATAGCCGTCGTCCAACGCGGGAAGTGCCCATTGAGCAAGGAGTTTCTCACCCAAGTCCCGTTCCAGCGAAACCACAACGCCGATACCGGGGAGCACCACATCTCCCGTACGGATACAAGTAATACGATCCTGCAAAATAACAAGATTGACCCGATCCTCGCCCACGATCCTCCGATAGGTGGAGCGATCCGCGTCCCCATCCGAGACCGAGAGATACGGGGTATAAACGCAGACCGGAGAAGCCGCACGCACCGGGTCCACATCTGCGGCTGTCCATTCAAGGGTTGCTTCATTCATAGAAAGCTTGCCGCCGCCCAAGCGGAAATTAAAGAAAAGAAATTCTCCGTTTTTCTTTTTGGCAATACAGGTTTTACGGAAAAGAGGGAAGGTTTCCACCCGCTTTTTGCCGTCAAAGTACAGCATATAGTCGATATGCCCTGCGGCGATCTCCGCCTGCTCTGACGGGCGGTCTTCCCGCAGACTGTTATAAAGATTTGCCAACGAAGCGGTCAGGAAAAAGAGAAAATTGGAGCAGACCCCCGTCCCCTTTTCGCCCAACTCTTCAAACATCCTGCGCAAGGGACGATCCTTCCCGCAAGGAAGCACGCGGGCATCCTTTGCCTTTTTAATACGTACCGCGTGAACCAAGATCCCCGATTGGGGCGTGCCGTCGCGGCAGATGTCCTTCTCGCGAAGATCTTCGTCAAAATAGGTGGCATAATAACGTACATTTCCGGTGCTGTTCAAATGCTTTTCGATGGCAACATCCCGCAAGCGGTCAAAATCCGCAAAATCGCGGGGCGATTCCATCGGGATGAGCCGATGGTCGCAACGGATCCCGTTTTGATAGATATTGACAAAATAGCCGGGATAACGACGATACAACTCCTCCGGAGAAAGGGTATAAATCCCATCGCCGTGATCCTCCCAAAGCTTTGCCAGATGCCAATAGGTCAGGCGGCTTCGCTCGGTGATCCGCACCCATCGGGTCACATCGAATCCACGAGGCACAAACACCGCCACCGAGGCTGCGTTTCCCATCATATTGGTCACTGCCAACCCCTGATAGCCGCAAGGATTGGCGTACACAAAAGAATCCACTGCCAAGTCTCTGCAATTTAAAAGTCCGTCCTCGCCGTAAACCAGCAGGCAAGCGTCATCAGCGTCCAAACAGAGGGATGCCTCCCCCATCAAGCCCTTTTGATCGACGGTAAGGCATTGACATTCTTCATCCAAGAGCGCTGCCAGACTCTCGCAAGCCGGAAGCAGCTCTCCCTTTTCCTCCGAGACCAGCAAAAAGGCTTGCGCACCGCAGGCCTTCGCCTTTTTAAGATCCTCCTTCAGCAAGAAGAAAAATTCAGGCTGACAGAGGGCAAAAAAGATTGTTTTTCGCGCAGAGAGGAGTTTGTCCTTCTTTTTTCTTTGGTCGATCATTCCGCGGGGATCAAACTGTACCCCCTCCTGCATCTTGATCTTTCGATAGGACTCCAAAACCTCCGCACCGAAATGTGCCTTTCGGATCCGGTGAATCTCTTGGCTGATCTCCTCAAGATACATATCATTGCAGACACCCTGACCGGTAAATCGGCTACTGACTTCACGAAGGTAGTCCTCATTTTGGGCAGAAGAGACCAAACCAAGCTTTACCAGTTCCTCTGAAACTGCATCCTTGACTTTACAAGCGCGGCGGGAAAAGGTCAGATCGATCTCTTTATAATGAAATTTCCGATTGAGGACGATATCATCTTTATATTCACCCCGCAGATAACTGCCGCGGGCTCTTTCGGGCATTGCAAGCTTGATATAAGGCATATTTTTCTCCTTATAAATCCTGTTCGTGTAAAATTACACCGTCTTTTTTCAACTGATCCTGCAGTTTTTGCAGATCCAGAGCAGTAAAATCATCGGTCATAGCCGCAGCAGTTCCCGCCGCCTGCCCCATAACGGCGCAGCAAGGAATCACCCGCATAATCTCCCAAAGATCATCGGTCACGGACGAGCATCTGCCGGCAACGATCAAATTTTTGATCTCTTTGGAATAAAGGGTTCTGAAGGGCACCTCATAGACCGGTCCGCGCTTTCGCCAGTTGGAGACCATTCCGACGGAATCCTCAAAATAGGTATGCTCCTCCGAAAGATCCATCACATATTCACCTACCAACTTACGGGTCATCCGTAATTGGGGAATGGAAGCGATGGTGACCGGCATCGTGGTGGGATCGGTCTCCCGCTGCTTTTTCACCTGATCCAGAGTGAAACTATGAGAAAGCTGCATCATTCGGGAGATCTCCTCCCCATCCAGTCCTGAAAAACGCTCCTTGACCAACGGTTTCTTCTTTTCAACGGCATAAGGGTCGTCGGAAGCACCCACCTGCTTCAAATCATAGCCCTTTTGATCCGCATAGTAATACCACGCAGCCAAAAGGTTTCCTTTTTCCAAACGCGCTGTGGGCGCACCTGCAAAATGGGCAATATCGCAGTCGCCGGTGGCGTCTACCACCGATTTCGCCTTGATCGCCTGCCGACCGGACTTATTTTCGACCATAACCGCATTGATGCGGTCCCCTTCCCGATCCACTGCAACCGCATAACTGCCGTAAAGGATTTTTACGTGCTCCTCAATCAGCAGCTGCTCTGCCAAAATGGCAAAAAGCTGGGCGTTATACCGAACCTGAAAACGAGGGTCTTTTTCTGTTCGGCAGGAGGGATCCTCGCTATCCAACCAATTGGAAGGATAACGGGCTTCTGCACCCATAGAGATAGAGAGATGAAAAAGTTCTTCGGCGATCCCAAAGCTCACCTGCCGCCCCATCCCATCGCAAAGAGGCAGATAGATGGTAATCAGTCCGGCAGTGCCGAGACCGCCCAGCATATATTCCCTTTCCAAAAGGATCACCTTTTTTCCTTGCCGCGCCGCCGCAAGAGCTGCCGCAATGCCGGCAAATCCGCCGCCGCAGACCAAAACATCGCAGGTATCGGTGATCTTGGTTTGAATTCTTTCAGTAATCATAGCACATACCTCAAAAACATTTTTATTTATTATAACATTCCGTACCCATAAAGTAAAGTTCGGTTTTTAATAAGATGCGTATATTTGATTGCCGATTGCCAAAAATATATAAGAAATCAAGCAAGAGGTGATCGTATGGCAAAAAAATACGGCAAATACGCCTTTCAATTCGAAAAAAATATTTATATCGCAGGCTATGGAAATGTAGTAGGAAAAAAAGAGGGGGAAGGTCCACTGGGGGATCTATTTGACGCCATTGAGTCGGATCTTTACTGCGGCAAAAAAACAATGGAGCAGGCCGAGGTCCATCTGCAGCAGACCGCACTGGAAAACGCCTTAAAGCGTGCGCAGACCAAGCGCGAAGAGCTTGATCTGGTGGGCGCGGGAGATCTATTAAATCAATGCATCAGTTCTGCCTATAGTTTCCGAGACAGCAATGTTCCTTATATCGGTTTATACGGTGCTTGCTCCACGATGGCGCTCTCTACCCTTATTTCTGCACTATCCATTGAGGCGGGGATATCCGTAAAGGCGGCAGCCTTTACATCCTCTCACTTCGGCACCGCAGAGCGTCAATACCGCTTTCCGCTGGAATACGGCGGTCAACGCCCCCCTTCCGCGCAACACACGGTAACGGCTTCGGGCGCAGTGATCCTCTCATCACAAAAAAGCCCCATCCGACTGGCGGGCGGCGCCTTTGGTGCGATCGAGGACAAGGGCGTTACCGACGTAAACAATATGGGCGGTGCAATGGCACCCGCCGCTTTGAAATTGATCTTGGCTTATCTCAAGGAGACGGGAACCTCTCCCACCGATTACGATCTGATCCTTACCGGGGATCTGGGCGCCATCGGTGCAGAGATTGTGCGGGATCTGGCTCAAAAGAACGGTGTAGATTTACACTCTCGCTATAATGATTGCGGTTTGATGATCTACGATCTCAAAAAACAGGATATGCACGCCGGCGGAAGCGGGTGCGGCTGCAGCGCAGCAGTACTGACCGCTTATGTCTTACCAAGAATCAAGGTGGGCAAGCTTCGCAACGTACTCTTTTTATCCACCGGCGCATTGATGAGTCCTCTATCGGTGATGCAAGGAGAATCCATCCCCGCCATTGCCCATCTGATCCATCTGAAAGGAGAAAAACAATGAGTAGCTTTATGACCTATCTGCAGGTCTTTCTCGTAGGAGGGATTCTCTGCGCCATTGCACAGATCCTTATTGATAAAACCAACTGGACGCCTGCAAGGATCGTCGTTTTGTATGTTTGCAGCGGTGTTTTTCTGACCGCCATCGGCGTCTACGACCACATCGTAGAGTTCGGCAAAGCCGGCGCAACGGTGCCTTTGACCGGATTTGGCTATTCACTCGCCAAGGGCGTGGAAAAAGCGGTGGATTCCCACGGTCTTTTAGGAGCCTTTCTCGGCGGTCTCCAAGCCACTGCCGGCGGAATCGCCGCCGCCATCAGCTTTGGTATCCTATTCAGTTGCTTTGCAAAGCCAAGAGATAAATAAAAAAACATTGCGCACCTTTTAAAAAAGGTGCGCAATGGCAGTTCTTATTCTTCAATGTCGTTTAATGCTGAACGCACAGCGGCAATCACAAAAGCGGAAAAGGTACATTCCTTTCCTTGGATTGCTTTTTCTACCTCCTCGATAACATCATTTGGAAAACGAATTGTTTTATTAGTTGTCGCCGGGGTGGACGGAATCTTAAACTTTCCCATAGCTATACCTCGCAATGCATTTGTATTGCTTATAGTTTAAGATAAAACTTTCACAAAATATGCATTGCATTTGCAATGCATATTTGCAGCGTGTCAAATAACTCCTACGGAGGTTTTTGACACGCTGAGAGACTCTCAAAAAAGAGTGCAGATTTCGCGGATCGGTTCTCGTCGGCGTACATAGGTACGGTAGAGAGCGGATCCGCGAAAAGCAGAAAAATTTAATTAAATTCCGCATTGCTATGCGGAATTTATTCCTTATAATACATATCAAAAAAGAGTGTTACCTCTTTTTCGTTATAATATTGTGAAATTGGCGCAAGCCCTTATGTCTTTTCTTTTTCTGCGGTCTGTGCCTTTTTTGAAAGTCAAAAATATGCATTGCATTTGCAATGCATATTTGTTATTATATATCCGAGGTGATAATTATGGCTGAATTTTGCTTGGATTGCCGGAACAAAATCAACGAAACTAATGATCCAAAGAGCAAATACATTATGTCCAAAAGACTTGAATTTTGCGAAGGCTGCAACGAAATGAAGCCCGTCGTTCTTTTAGAGCGGATCCCGCTTCGAGAACGCATTAAGGACGCTATAACCGCTTATATCTACCTTCTTTTCGTAAAGCGTCGCAGATAATGCAAGCAACCCCCGCCAAAGATTAAATGGCGGGGGTTGCTTTAATATTAGGGTTTACTTCTTGGGTCTTTTGATCTTATTGAGCTTTGCATTGATGGCGAGGAGGTCTTCCTTGGTAAACTTCATATCCATCATACCGCCCATCAAGGTGAAGAGCCGCAGTACGGTAAATCCACCCATCATACTGATCATCTCGGGTCCGACCTCAAAGCCCATGGCTTCGATCTTGCCGTCCTTCTTGCCCTTGCCGCCCATCATCTTGGCAAACATTCCCATAAAGAGCATCTTGCCCTGCATCGTGCTGATGACATCGCTCATCTTATCATTGAGGGAGAGATAGCCTTCGGGGGCATCAATGTCAAACCAATTAAGGATCGCGCCCTTTTCCTTCAGTCGATAGGACTCATTAAAGGTATCCACCTTACGGATCATACCCTCATCCTTAAAGTCGCCTGCCACTGCAACCAGCTTGGTCTCACCGGCGTTGGGAACATCGAAATAGAAGAAATGCTCCGGGCTCTGCTTTTTGCCCAGGCTGACACCGTTGGCAAAAAGCTCTACCTCGGGAAGGTTGGAATAAACCGTCACCTTGGTCACATCCTCCACACGGTCCACATACCGCTTACCGCAGAGATGGACAAAGGGATCATCGGAAAGCCAAGCCTTATATGCATAGAAGGAGTCCTTCTTATACTTTCTGTCGATGGTGACGAGACCCTTATGGTTCTGACCGTTTTCGCCGCCCTCGTTACGAGCGTCTGCGCCGAAATCGAACATATTCCATACGTGGGTCGCCCACATATACTTACGGCTGAAGAACTGCTTGATCAGCTCTTCGTGGTAATATGCCTGATATTCCTCGGTATAGTCCCCCTGCATCGGATTGGAGGTATGCCAATTCAGTGCCTCACAGCCGTACTCGGAGCAACCGATGGGGATATTGGGATGCATTGCGTGGAACTTATCAAACCAAGGACCGTTCATATCGGTCTCGCCGCCGTACCAGCCGAAGTAATGGTTATAGGAAACCACATCGGGGATCTGCAGATAAGGATCGTCCATCTTACACATAGAGACTGCCGCAATCGTGGTCAGACGGGTCTTATCCATCTCGTGGCAAAGATCGTTCAAAACGCGATGGTTATCCAAGAGATCATCGTCTGCACCGCCGATACCGATCTCATTGGAGAGACCCCATACCACGATACAGGGATGGTTATAGTTCTGCGTGATCAGTTCCTTCATCTGGGAAATGGTATTCTCTCTGCCGCCGGGCATATGCTTGGAGATATAGGGGATCTCTGCCCAGATCACCAGACCGTACTCATCGCAGAGATCATAGAAATACTGGTCGTGCTGATAGTGCGCCAGACGAATGGTGGTAGCACCCATTTCATAGATCAGCTCGATATCTTCTTTATGATGCTCGGGCAGAAGTGCATTACCCACACCCCAGCGATCCTGATGGCGGGAAACACCGCGCAAGGGATATTCCTCTCCATTGAGGATAAAGCCGTTATCGGGATCGATCTTAAAGGTGCGGCAACCGAAGCGGGTGCTGACTGCATCCAGTACTTTTCCATCCTCCACCAGCTCTACCTTTGCGGTATAGAGATAGGGATTCTTTCTGCCGTGCCAAAGGGTAACGTCGGTGATCTCCAGAGTAACCTTGGTATCGGCAGTGCAGGTCTCGGCAACGATCTTACCTTCCTTATCCTCGATGACATAGCGCAAGGTCTGACCCATTTTGCTATTGGCCACATATGCTTCGATCTCCACCTTGGCATCTGTGCCTGCGATTTCGGGAGTAACCTTCAGACCGGGAGTGCCGTAGTAGTCCAGATCAAAATGGGACTCGGCAACACAGATCAGATTGACGTCCCGATAAAGACCGCCATAGAAGGTAAAGTCCGCCATCTGGGGATAGACCGTCTCATTGGCAGCGTTATCCACCTTGATGATCAAAAGATTCATCGCCTGCAGTTTTTCGGTCAGATCCACTCTCCAGGTGGAATAACCGCCGTCGTGATGAGCGAGGGCTTCGCCGTTGAGATAGACGTCCGCGGAAGAATTTGCACCGCGAATCTCTAAATAATAGCGGTCTGCTGCGGGCAGCTCTTCCTTGCCGATTTGCTTGGCATAATAGCAGCTGCCGCGGAAATAATCGTTATCACCGTCCTGCCCGTCGATGGCGTTCCAGGAATGAGGCAGATTGACCCAATTCCAGCCTGCGGGGATGGACGCGGGCAGCTCACCGGCTTCTTTGGTGAACGCCCATTTTCTGTTTAAATTCAAAATTGTTCTCATTGTTTTCCTCCCTGTTTTTTACCATTATACACTAAAACCTTGTTAAAAAACTATGAACTTTGAAAAAGGATGCCCGAGGGCATCCTTTTTATAACTTAGTCTCTGCCCAGTGCTTTGTTCATCTCTTCCAGTTTCTTCTTATCCAGATTGTAGATCAAGCCGAGACCCACATACTGCATCAAACCGGAGAAGAGGAAGGTGCCGGCAACGAGATAACGCATCCGTACTGCGACATCCCAAGCCTGATTGCCTTCGTCTGCGCCGACATAGCCCAGAGCCACCATAACGACCAGTACCAATGCGGGACCAACGCCCTGCGCCAGCTTACG